>JBGTAT010000001.1:0-11030 GCA_041749755.1 Terrimicrobiaceae bacterium
GTTGGCGTTGGCGTTGGCGTTGGCGTTGGCGTTGGCGTTGGCGTTGGCGTTGGCGTTGGCGTTGGCGTTGGCGTTGGCGTTGGCGTTGGCGTTGGCGTTGGCGTTGGCGTTGGCGTTGGCGTTGGCGTTGGCGTAGAGAGGGGGATATCAGACTTATCTGGGGTGGGTTCTGGAGTAGGCTCGGGGGTCGGGGGAGGCGTGGGAGCAGGCGTAGGCTCCGGGGTTGCAGTGGGCTCGGGAGTGGGTTCCGGAGTTGCGGCGGGCATAGGCTCGGGGTCCTCAGGCGCAGGATCCGGCTGAGGTACGATGGGGTCTTCGGCTTGGGAAGCGGAGGAGAACGCTCCGGGGCTCATCCAGACGACTTCGCCTGCGGGCTTTTTTATTTCGCGATTGGAAAACACGAAAAACGCGGCGAGGGCCACGACATGGAGGGCGGCGACGAGGATGAGGTTCCGCCGGAATCGCGGGTCGTGCATGTCAGGGGGTGACGCCTTCTTCGAGGTGGGTCATCACGCCGACCTTGGTGATCCCGGTGCGCTGGAGGATATCCATCACGGCGACAAACTTCTGCACGGCGAGGTCCTTGTGCGGGCGGACGACGACAGCCGTCTCGGGGTTGGCCGCGCGGAGCGCGGCGAGGCGGGCCTCCAGGTCGGAGGCGGTCACCACCTCTTCGTTGAGTTTGAGGACATCGTTTTTATCGAGCGAGATCGTGATGACCTCCGAGGGGTTCACGCTGGTTTTTGCGGTCGAGCTGGTTGGCACCACGAGATCGAGGCTGTTCTCGATGAGCGGGGTGGTGATCATGAAGATAATGAGCAGGACGAAGGCCAGGTCGAGGAGCGGGGTGACGTTCAGCTCGGTGAGCGTCTGCAAATTGTGCCTTGAGGAGTAGCGGCGCATGGTCAGTGGAGGGAGCGACGCGCCTCGCGGGTGCCATGTTCGACGTAGCGGTGCTCGATCTCGGACGAGAGCTCGGCCGCAAAGTTGTCGGCCTGCACGAGCATCGAGCGGAGGCTGGTGACGAGAAAGTTGTAGCCGAACATGGCCGGGATGGCGACGAGGAGCCCGACGACGGTGGTGATCAGCGAGCCGGAGACGCCCGGCGCCATGGCGGCGAGGTTGGCAGTTCCTGCGGCGGCGATGCCCGCAAACGCATCCATGACCCCCCAGACGGTGCCGAGCAGCCCGAGAAACGGCCCTCCGCTCACCGCGGTGGAGAGGATGATCATCTGGGACTCCAGCTTGAGTGCGGACTCCCCGACGGCGCGCTCCATGGCGGCCTGGACGGATCGCATCTGGGCCGGGCTGATCTTGTCGGCGGCGTCCAGCCGGGCGCGAAACGTCTCGTCCACCTCGGTTGATCCGAGCATCTGGAAGCACAGCTCGGCGGTCCCGGCCCGATAAATTTCGTAGAGTGGAGAGCCGTCAAAATGCACCCCCTGCTCGTAGATCCGGAGCGGCTGGCGGTCGCGGTGGAACAGCGCGGAGAACCGCTCGGTCTGCCGCTTGGCAAAATGGAGGTAGCGGAATTTTGTCACCATCACCGACCAGCTGAAGATGGAAGCGAGGAAGAGCGTGAGAAGGATCAGCTTCCCCTCCATGGTGCTCTCGACAAAGGCGTAGACGAGTCCCGCTGCGATCATGCCGGCCGGGTTCTTTGGAAAATCATCTCCATGGCGGGGGACCCTAACCGAATCCCGCGCGCGGAGGAACGCAAAACTTTTTGCTTCCTACCGGCATCGGGGGTATTGAGGGGCGCACATGTACCGGCTCACGCTCTGCCTCCTCACCGCCCTCACGATCCCGCTCCACGCCCAGACGGCCGCGCCGCGCGACAATCCGTACGACCTCATCGGAAAAGTTTTCCAGCCATTCTGGGGGGTTCTGCTGGCGGAGGGCAAGGGTCCGAACCGCGCGGCGGAGCTGACGATCACGCTCTCGGAGGTCTCCGGCCGCCTGCCGGCAAACATGAAGGGAGCGTCGCTCAAAGCCGCCGTCCAGTTCCCCGACAAGGTCCGCCTGGAGGCGCCGGTCCTGGGCGAGCAGTTCACGGTCTGCCGGAATGGCGACGAGGTCTGGGCAACGCCGGGAAGCAAGGTGGAGTTCCTGATCTCGCAGTTCAAGGTGAAGCCGAAAGGCAACCTCAAGCTCACCACGCCGATCTTTCTTCCCGTCAGCGCACAGCAGGCGATTTTTCTCCCGGCGCTATTCGCGATCGTCCAGCCGGATGTCGCGGAGGTGTCGGAACTCAACGGCGAGGATTGCCGCGTGCTCACAGCCGGTCTGATGCCGGAGCTCGCCCGCGCGACGAAGGCGGAAGATTTTCAGGGGCGCATCTGGGTCGCACCCGGCTACCTGCCGCGCCGGGTGGAGGTGGTGCGAAACGACTTCACGGCGATCTTCGATATTCAAAACCTGGCATTTTCGCCATCCCTCCCGGCATCCACCTGGGAGCCTCCCGCCGGGGTGACCGATGTGTACCGGACGACCCCTGCCATGCTGGAGGGCCTCCTCTATATCGTGATGAACTCGCTGAAGGCCAGCGAGGCCGACTCCCCTTGGAGCAAGGCCAAATAGTCAGGGAAGATCGATATCTCCCGCATCGAGCGGAAGAATGTCGTCCAGCCCGCGCACGGCAAACTGCTCGACGGACGTTCCATCGCCCTGGAGAAGAACCAGGCTATCTGAGGTCGCCCCGCGGTGGATGACGGCCCGCGTGATATCCGGACGTCCGCTGACTTCAACCAGCGGGAGCCCATCGGGGGATACGAGCCGGGTGCCGGAGGGCGAGCTTTCGGCGTGCACCATCAGGAAATCTTTGCGTCCGGTCAGCGGGTTTTCCCGCAAGTGAACCCGCAGCTCCTGAGCCTGAGCGGCCGCGCCGGCATCCGCAGCGGGAAGGCCATCGACAAACCCAAACTTCTGGATCGCCTGAAGGTTCCGCTCCCAGGCGATCTCCCACTCGCCGGCCTCGGTGCGCGAGAGCATGCGCAGTCGCTGCATCCCCGGCAGCTCCTCGAGCACGGCAAATCGCTCCGATGTCCGGGAAGCCCGGATGAGGAGCGGAACCGGGGCTCCGGGATCGGATTGAAGGGCGCGCAAGAGCTCCCCGGAAAATGAGGCCTGTCCAACAAAGGATCCATCCGGAGCGACGAACCAGAAGGTCCCACTCACTCCGAGGGCGACGCTGCGGGCTCCCGGGATCCCCGGCAGCTTCTCGAACCCGCCCCGGCGGATCCAGACAGCATCCCGGGTTGCCCCGAGAAGCGTTTCACCATCGGCATCCATCGAGGTAAATGCGGCGGGAGGGATCGAGATCTCCTCCTCACCCGGAGAGGCGCTTTCCGTAGTGATCGGGATCGTCGTGAGTCCGCCGGCCGAGCTGACGAGCCACTCTTTGCTATTGGCCGCAGCGGCCAGCGGCACGGAGCTGCCCCATTCGCGAACCATCTGCTGCGCCACTCCTTCCAGCGAATATACGCCGCAAACGTTGGGAGACAGAAGGAGGGCTGCGCTGGGGTTCGCTGCCAAGATGGGACGGAAATCCGGCCGGGGTCCGGGCTCAAGGCGGGAAATCACAGATGCTCCCAGCGGATGGCCGGAGGGATCGGCCGGGCGAAAATTTGGAACCGAGGCTGGTCCGGCCACCCCGTGGGGCGAGACGGCCCACAAAAACCCGAGGTCCGGAGAAAACCTGGTCAGCACCCCGGGGCCGGTCGGCTGCGCGGCGAAGAGGAGGAGATCTCCATTTTCCAAAAGCGCAAAGTCCCGGATGTTGGAAAACTTGGGGAACCCGGGCTCTGCCGCAAAGTCGTTAAAAAGGAAGTCCTCTCCGGAGATCCCGACCTTGTCGCCGATCAGGTAGCCGCGAACATGGTAGCTTCCTGCCGGAACCGCCACGCCCGCATCGTTTTTTCCATCCCAGCCGGTGATCAGGCCGTTGAGCCCGATACGAAAATTTTCCTGAGGGGCGAGGGCATGAAGCGTACGCACGAGGCGGCCGGATCCATCGAAGACGCCGAGCGTGACACGGCCCTCATCGGGGACGGCAAAAGCTATTTCCACGCCGGCCCGCGCCGGAGCCCAGGCCAAAAGCCCAGCCGCCAAAAAGTGAAGCAAGGTCCTCCTCACAAGAAAATCAGATGTAGTACTTCCAATTGATGCCCGGGAACAGGTTGTCGCGGGCCTCGCAGGCAGCGAGGATAGGCTCATCGATTTGCCCGCTTTCGAGCATCTCGTGGAGTTTGGTGAATCGGAGGAGGTGATCCTTGGTGCGCCGCGTGGCATAGTCGGTGGCCGTTCCCGTCTTCATCAGGAACGCCCAGTCGCTGGATTGCGCGAGCAGGAGCTCGCGGGCCATCTGGGCCAGTGTGCGCTGGATGACCTTCGAACGCGTCTTCGCGTGCTTGCGGGCATCCGCCGTCATGCGCGCCGCCGCGGCGTGCAGGTGCGGGTAGATCCACGCGTTGCAGCGGTCGAGCCACACCTCCCAGTACCCTTTATTTCCCCAGCTCGAAGGTGAGGGAGAAACCATCTGGAGCGTCGGATTTTCCGAGAGGTACGTGCTTGGCGTCGTGAGGCGGAATACATCTTGATCAAACGCAGCCTTGCGGAGGAAGAGGTCGAGGAACTCCGGCCCCTCAAACCACCAGTGGCCGAAGAGCTCGGCGTCAAACGGGCTCAGAACCAGCGGTTCGACCGGCAGGATCGATCGCAGGTGGGAGATCTGGCGCTCCCGGGCGCGCAGGAAGTCGCCGGCATGGGAATCCGCCGCCCCCATCGCCCAACCCCGGTTGTAGATGCCCTTCTGCTCGGAGCCGGTGATCCGATGGTACTTGATCCCGGTGTTCCGTTTGTGGCCGACGTTCGGAAAGACCTGGTGCAGGTAGTCCTCCGGCAGCTCGCTCCCGATATCACGGTAAAAATCCCTGTAGGCCGGGTCGCCGGGATAACCCTCCCGGGCACTCCAGACCTGCTTGCTGGACTCGCGGTCGCGCGCGATCACCGCCGGCCCTGCGGGCGTAAAATAGGGGGAGTAGATCGCAAACCTGGGGCGCGGCTCCCCGTACATCAAGCCATGTGCATCCACCACAAACCACCGGATGTTCGCCTCCTGCAGCAGGCGGTCGATGCCCGGCACATACCCGCACTCGGGCAGCCAGATCCCCTGGGGATCCCGCCCGAAGCACTCCCGGTATTCATCCCGGCCGATAAAAATCTGCGCACGCATCGCCTCGGGAAACGACTCCATGAGGGGCAGGAACCCATGCGTCGCCGCACAGGTAATGATCTCGATCATCCCCTCCTCTTGCAGCTGCGCAAATGCCCCAACCACATCACGCCGGATCTCCCGCGTGTAAAAATCCAGCGCCTCAGAAAACGTCCCGAGGTACATCTTCGCGAGCTCGCGGACCTCCGCATCCCCGGCGGTGCGCTCGATCTCGCGATGCGCCAGCTCCACCCCGCGGTGCAGATACCGCTCCGCCCGCTCCTGCAGCAGCGGATCCCGCAGCATCGCGCACAGAGTCGGCGTCATCGTAAACGTCATCCGCACCGGAACCCCCTCGGCAGCCAGCTTCCGCAGGATCCTCAGAAGTGGGATGTACGTCTCGGTGATCGCTTCAAAAAGCCAGTCCTCCTCAAAAAATTCGTCATGCTCCGGGTGGCGGACCCAAGGAAGGTGGGCATGAAGCAGGAGCGCGAGTGAACCTTGGTGCATTTCTTGATCAGCCTACCCTCACCTGCTGCCACCAGACAAGGACGACCTTTGCCCGGGCGAGGCGCCCTGGGCACGCGATAATTTCTCCTCCCACCGGGTCAGGTTCAGCCTGCCCGGCACATCAAGCGTTGCGCTGGCTTGGCGCAATCGGTTACCGGCGGGACTTGCTGTCCAGCAGGTCGCCCCAATCGCAGCCGAGCGCGAACTTAAATCCCTCCACCACGCCGACGGTCGGATTCCTCCGCCCGGCCTCAATGTCTTGGACATAGCGCAGGTGGACACCAGCCAAATTCGCCAACTTTGTCTGGGTCAGATTGTTAGCCTTGCGATGCTTTTTCAGGTTTTCTGCGATGCGAGTTTCGATAGGTTTCATGATTCAGGTTGCCTAGAGTATCAACGAGCGTTGCGGAAATGCAAGCAACTGGTTGAATTTAATTTTTTATAAAAACTTGAGGGGGTTGGGACGGCTCGAGGGGGGCTGGCAGATGAGGGAACTTTCCTTACAACCGATGGCGCAGAATTCACATTTCGCAAGGGAGAATCAGAAAATTCCTCCCACCCGATTTTTCATCCGTTGCAATTTCCGCTTGCCTGATGGCGCAAAATCCCTACATCCTTCGCCCAGTCGATTGGATAGCACATTGAACATGCAGATTTTTCTTCGCAAAAGCTGATTCATGCCGCGCATGAACCAACCTTTCCGTGTGGTGTCCGTGCGGAGCCTTCGCCCCGCAGCCAAACGAGCGTCTTCCCCAACAACCCGGAGGTCACATTAACTTAAAGGATATTCGCATCAATGAACGGATCCGCGCCCGCGAGGTGCGTGTGATTGTCGCTGCCAACAACCAGCAACTTGGCGTCCTGCGCCTGGACGAGGCCATCCGCCGCGCGCGGAGCATGGGGCTCGATCTGGTCGAGATCGCCCCGAACGCGCAGCCGCCAGTCTGCCGGATCGTCGATTTTGGAAAATTCCGATACGACCTTTCCAAGCAGGAGAAGGACAAAAAGCAGACCACGACGAAGGTGAAAGAGGTCAAGTTCCGGGTGAACATCGACGAGCACGACTACATCACCAAGGTCCGCCATGCGGAGGACTTTCTTGATAAGGGCAACAAGGTGAAGGTCCACCTCCAGTTCCGCGGGCGGGAGATGGCCCACCAGGAGCTCGGCATGAACGTCGTGAAGAGGGTCCGCGAAGATCTTGTCGGCATGGCCCACGTCGATATGGAGCCGAAGCTGGTCGGCCGCGCGATCGGAATGACACTCAGCCCGCTTCCGGCCGGAAAGCGCCAGCGGAAGTTTACAAAACATGGCGAGCTCCTCGAGCCGGAGCCCGAGGATGTTGAAGATCCCGAGGACGAAGTGGAAGATGCCCAGTAACCGGCGGCTCATCCTCTTCGATATCGATGGAACGCTGATCACCTCGGGCGGGGCCGGGGAAGCCGCGCTCGTGCGGGCAATGAAGTCCCGGTTCGGGATCCAAGAAGATTTTAAGGAGATCGTGCTCGCCGGCGCGACGGACGCTCTCATTGCCCGAGCCCTCCTTGCCAAGCACGGCCTGGAGGCATCTGCTGAAAATATTTCCGCCCTGCTCGATTCCTACCTCCACCATCTCTCCGAATGCATGCCTGCCTACCAAGGGCGGGTCCTGCCCGGCCTTCTCTCCCTGCTCGATGCGCTGCGCGCCCACCCGGAAGCCGTCCTGGCCCTCCTCACGGGGAACCTCATCCGCGGGGCCGAGCTCAAGCTTCGCCACTACGGGGTCTGGGATTATTTTGAGTTCGGCGCGTTTGCCGACGACCACCACGATCGGAACGAGCTCGGTAAGTTTGCCAGCTCGCGGGCCGAGGAGCGCTACGGAGCCCCGTTCCCGCCGGAGCGGATCTTCGTTATCGGCGACACCCCGCGGGATATCGCCTGCGGGCGCGCGATCGGCGCCAAAACCGTTGCCGTCGCCACCGGGGGAGCCACCCGGGACGAGCTCGCCGCCCACCACCCGGACTTCCTGTTCGACGATTTTTCCGATACAAAATCCGTCCTGGAGGCGCTTCTGAGCGACTGAGCAACCGGACGCCTAGGAATCCGGTTGACATTCCCATGCGTAAATAGCTAACAGAATGGAAATGAGCTCCCAGAAAAGCGAGACGACCGATCTCGTGAAAAACTCCGTGCTATACAAGGAGTTTCTCGCGGAACGGGAGGAGATTTTAAGGCACAAGTGGATTGAGAGCGAGAAGGCCGGTCAGGACATTGGCTTCGAGCGAGCGCTCCTGGATTGGATCGTGAAGTACCGATCCGCGTGGAGGTCCGACCGCACCCGCCAGCCCCGCTCCGAGTCCCCCGCCTGAAAAGCCAGCAAAATCCTTTAATGTGCTCCCGCGAGGGCACGAAGGCCGCATGACAAACAATACCGAACGCACCGAGATGGATGCGGACGCCATCCAGAAGGCGATCCGCCGGATGGCTCACGAGATCGTCGAGCAACAGCCCGATTTAAAGAGGTTGGTCTTGGCCGGGATCCCGACCCGCGGGGTCGAAGTGGCCCGCCGCCTTGCCGGGCACATTGAAAAAGTTGAGGGAATCGCTCCCTTTCTGGCGACGATCGACATCTCGATGCACCGGGATGACCTCGCCACGCGCGGGCGAATGACCGCTCCCGTCCCCACCCGCCTACCCGTGGATCTCGACGGACGGCCGGTCGTCCTCGTGGACGACGTCTTTTTTACTGGCCGGAGTTGCCGGGCGGCCTTGGACGCGCTGGCCTCGTTTGGGCGCCCGGCAAGCATCCAGCTGGCCGTGCTGGTGGACCGCGGGCACCGCGAGCTCCCGATCCGGGCGGACTATGTTGGAAAGAACCTCCCCACCGCCCGCGAGGAGAAGATCCGGGTCCGCTTTGAAAACCTGGATGGCGTGCCGGATTCGGTGAAGGTGGTCACCCCATGAAGACCTGGACGCGCAAAGACCTCATCGGGCTGGACGACCTCGGGGCCGAGGAGATCCAGTTCCTTCTCGATACCGCCACCGCATTCAAAGGGGTCGGCGAGCGCAGCCTCAAAAAAGTGCCCGCCCTCCGCGGGAAGACGCTCGTCAACTTTTTTGTCGAGCCGAGCACGCGCACGAGGACGTCGTTTGAGATTGCGGCGATGCGCCTGAGCGCGGATGTTGTGAACATCACGGCCACCGCCTCGAGCCTGCAGAAAGGCGAGACCCTTAAGGATACGGCGCTGAACCTCCAGGCCCTGCATGCCGACATCATCGTGCTCCGCCACAGCTCGGCGGGGTCGCCGCGGTTCCTGGCCGACCGCCTGAACGCGTGCGTGATCAACGCGGGGGACGGATCGCACGAGCACCCCACGCAGGGCCTCCTGGACATCTTCACGATGCGGCAGAAGCACGGGCGGATCGCCGGGCTCCACGTCGCGATCGTCGGCGATATCCTCTTCAGCCGCGTCGCCCGATCAAACATCCACGGCCTCGTCAAGCTCGGGGCCCGGGTCACTCTCGTCGGCCCGACCACGCTCGTGCCGGCCGGCTTTGAAAAGCTCGGCGTGCGCGTCGTCCACCGCATCGACGAGGTGCTTGAGGACGCCGATGTGATCAACCTTCTGCGGATTCAGCACGAGCGCCAGCGGAAGGAATACTTTCCGGGGCTCGGCGAATACGTCTCGCTCTTCGGGCTCACCAAATCGCGGGCGGCCCGCCTGAAGCCAGGCTGCCTGATCATGCACCCGGGACCGATCAACCGGGGGGTCGAAATCGACAGCGACGTGGCCGACGGCACCCAGAGCGTCATCCTGGAGCAGGTCACCAACGGCATTGCCGTCCGCATGGCCGTCCTCTACCTCTGCGCCGGCGGAGCCGGGCTCCCGACATGAAAAATCTTCTTATCAAAAACGGCCGGATCATCGACCCGGCGAACCGGCGGGACGAGGTCGGCGATATCGTCATCCGCGACGGGAAAATCTCCTCTTTGCCGCCCGGGGCGGATTGCGAGACGATCGACGCGGCCGGTCTGGTCGTCGCCCCCGGGCTGATCGACATTCACGTGCACCTGCGCGAGCCCGGCCAATCCCACAAGGAGACGATTGCGACCGGCACGCGGGCCGCTGCGGCAGGCGGGTTTACGAGCATCGTTGCGATGCCAAATACTTCGCCCTCGGCCGACAGCGCGGCCACGATCACCTGGATCCGCGAGCGCGCAGCCCAGCACGCGTGCGTGAACGTCTTTTGCACGGGTGCGATCACGAAGGGCCTGAAGGGCGAGGAGCTCGCCCCCTTCGGCTCGCTGGCCGCCGCCGGGGTCGTAGCGCTCACCGACGACGGGCACTGCGTGCAGAACCATGAGGTCATGCGCCGCGCGGTCGAATACGCGCGCATGTTCGAACTGCCCGTCATGGACCACTGCCAGGATTATTCGCTCGTCGGCGATGGCGTCATGCACGAGGGCGAGTGGAGCCTGCGCCTCGGGCTTCCCGGCTGGCCGCGCATGGGGGAGGAGATGATCGTCGCGCGAAACATCATGCTCGCTGAGCTCTGCCAGTCGCCGATCCATTGCCAGCACATCAGCTCGGGAGGCAGCGTGCGGATGATCCGCGAGGCCCGCGCGCGCGGGATCCTGATCTCCGGCGAAGTCTGCCCGCACCACGTCGCGCTCAGCGATTCCTCGCTCGCCGGGTACGATACCAATTTTAAGATGAACCCGCCGCTCCGTGCGCAGGAAGACATCGAGACGATCCTTGAGGGGATCGCCGATGGCACGCTGAACATCCTGTGCAGCGACCACGCCCCCCACGCCGCCTACGAAAAGGAGGTCGAGTTCGACCAGGCCCCGTTTGGAATCACCGGGCTCGAGACGGAATTTGCGACCTTTTGCGACCTTCTCGTCCACCGCAGGAAGATCATCCCGCTCGAGCGCCTGATCGCGTTGTACACGCACGAGCCGGCCCGGCTTCTGAAACTCGATCGCGGGACGCTCTCCGACGGGGCTCCCGGGGATGTGACCCTCATCGACCCCAACCGCGAGTGGACGTTTGACAAAGAAGCCTCGCTCTCGCTTTCCCACAACACCCCCTTCCACGGGCACACGTGGAAAGGCCGCGCGGTGGTCACGGTCGTCGGAGGAAAGATCGTCTGGCAGGCGGATGCCTAGACCAAATGCGGTTCACTTAAGATTGGGGTAGGAGCGGGGATATGACTCCCCGCCCCTCCCACCAAACCGGACGGGCGGATTTCCCGCATCCGGCTTTCCAGTCAGCATTTTGCTCCTTTTAGGAGGCTGGTTTGTTCCCGTGCTTGGGCTGCTTCCAGG
>JBGTAT010000002.1:0-17462 GCA_041749755.1 Terrimicrobiaceae bacterium
AGGCGGCCGCCCGCACGGTCGTATCGCGAGCGATCGTCAGCGGCTGGCGAAACTCGGGCGAGGTGGCTGTCGGTGCGCTGCCATCGAGTGTGAACCGGATCGTTCCCTCCCGACCCCCCGGCAGAGACATGGTCACTTCCGTGGGGCCGAAGATTTCCTGGTTGTCCGCAGGGGCGGCAGCGTCTGGCGGACCGATTCGGATGCCCGCAGGACGCTGCAGAAGCTGTGCCGTAAGAGGCACCGATTCGCCATCAGGATACGTCACGGTGGCGGCCGCCCCGCTGCCGCCGAGGCGGATCGAAATCGGATGCCATCCCTCCTTGAGTCCGATCCGTCCGTCGGTCCGGCGTCCATGAACCCCGCGCTGCACGACGACGTCATCATGGACACGGAGCTGGTTTTGAAACGCCGCGCTCAAGTCGGAGAGGTGCTCGCGAGAGACATTTTTAGCGGGCAAGTCGAAGCGGTAGATCCCGTCCGCCGGCGCATAAAACCAGCCATCGTAAACTTGCACGATCCCCGGACGCGGGTTCGCCTGGATCTGCCCGGCCGGCTCCACCGCACGCGGCGCCTCGTCCCCGGTGTCGAGAAATCCCGCCTCGCGGTGCCGGCCTGTGCGGTCGAACGTCGAGCGCACGACGCCGGGTTCCATCCAGACCGGAGGCTTTCCGGCGTCCTTCCAAACCGTCGCGGGCGCCGGATCCAGCTTCCTGTCCCCGATGTTTGCTCGCAAGGATTCCGTCCCGACGTCCAGCCAATCGCCGCCGTCGCGGCGGACGCGGACGGAAAATGGCATCGCCTCAACGGTGGCAACATTCCAGAGCAGCGGATCAGTCACGACCAGGTCGAGCGCATGCCACCCGGCCCCGAGCACGACATCGCCCTCGCGCACCGCCTGCTGCTGGTGAAAGACCCCGCCCTCCTCGATGGCCACCTGCCCTCCCACCTCAAGAAAAACCGGCCCGCACGAGTCCACCGCGAAGCGATAGACCCCGGGCGCAGATGCCTGGAACCAGCCGGTGAATCGATAGAATCCTTTGGCCTGCTCGGTTGGCGGGCGCTGTGGGTTAACCCACGGCAAAACAAAACCCTCCACCAGGCTCGTCACCACCGGCTTCTCCTTATCCAGATCCGGAAGCATGACCCGGCCGGCTTGGAAAAATCCCCGGTTATCCCACAGCACGGTCTTCTTTTCGTAAACCCTCGCAAGCAATCCGGGACGGGAATCTTTCGGCAGGTCCGCCTGCCCGGCGGCGGGTTTGACTTGGACAAACTCGGCACGCACGACCGCGCTCTCCTGAGGCCCGGCCGTCCATTCGGGATCAATGACGCGCGCCGCCAGGGTGGCATCGCGCGTGATCTTGACGGGCTTTTGATAGCGCGGCGACGCGGCCGTCGGCTCGCTGCCATCCAGGGTGTAAACCAAAAACGCCGGAGCCAAAGGACGGGGCATTTGCACTTCGGTCGAACCGTCAAAAACAAAGCGCGGCACCTCGCCATCCCGCCGCGTCCCGCGCAGCGCCACCGGATCGAAGACGGTCCCGCGAACCTCCAGCGTCGGTCGGGCCGGCGCACTCCCGGTCTGAAAGATCTGTTTCCCATTGCGCTCGACTGAAAATGCCGTGCGCCCGCCATCGGTCACCCCGAACCGGAATCGGTCGGTCACATCCCCGAGGCGCAGGGTCAGCTCCCGCCGGTCCCCGGACCAACGGGTTTCCGGCTGCGGATCGCCTTGGCGGTGCGGATAGAGAAGAATGCGGAACTCCGGCTCGTCCGAGACCGCAGGCACGGTCACCTTTCCCAAGCCTGCATAGGGACGCTGCGGTTCGATGGGCAGCTTTTCGTAGTGGGGCACCGGAAAGCCATAGGAAGTATTTCGCCAGAGCGTGCGGACCAGAAGCAGCGGATCTCCCTTGGCCATCTGCGCCCGCCCGGTTTTTTCATCGCGCGGCGAGGAGGCTCTCCCCAGCACGAGGTCGCTCTCGCGGTCGCCCCCGGGCGGCACCGACTGGAAGAGGACCTCGCGGGTCTTCGCGTCGAGGAGATCGATGCCTTCGGGCACGGTCATGTTCCATTCGTAAAGGTGCTGAGCACCATCTTTTTTTACGTCGTCAAAAACCAAAACATAAGGATGCTCGCCGCGTCCCATATAGACGGTGCGGTAGGCCTTCTCGACCGGGTTGTTGGACCGGTAGCTTTCGACCAGGCGCGTCTCTCCGCTCCACGGCCCGTAGTCTGTGTGTGCGAACCCGTCGTTCCACTTCACCGTGCCGGGATGGAAGGCGATCTGATGGTCGCGCGTCGCATCATAGTTCCCCGACGCAAACGGCCGGTAGTAAGGGAGCTGGGCCGAGGGGAAATCCAAGGGGTGCACCTGCATGACCTTGGCAAAATCATAAGCCATCTTCCCGTCGCCAGCCGCCGACGCGCCTTCAGGCGATTCGCGCACGCCCAGCCACATCGCGGGCGCGGGCGGCCAATCGAGCCCCTTGCCATCGATGGTGAGCATGTTCTGCAGGGACGTCGCCTTCACGGCCAGCAGATCGGAGTCGCGCGCCCAGTTGACCCCGTCCTTCCACAGGACAAAGCGGTTCGTCTCCGACCCCTCGTGACCGCCGTAATAAAAGTCCTGCTTGCAGTTGAACCCGAGCATGAGGTCGTCGGGCCGCCACGAATTCCGCATGATCACATTCCCCCCGCGGTCGTCGATCCATGTCAGCGGCAGCCCGGCCGCCTTGACGCGTTCGGGGTCCGACCAATCGAGCGGCCGCCCGTCCTTGTCGATCAGCCCCTCCTCGGCAAAGAGCAGGAGCAACTCGGAGTTGATCCCCACCGGGTCCGGCCACCGCGCGTTCGCGTCGTTCAGAAAATCGTGCGTGGAAAACGTCGCCCGATAGAGCCAGTCCATCGCGGGATCCTGCGGACGGAAGTAGCGCATCATCCAGATGACATGGAATGCGGACGCCCGCATCTCCTCGCGGATTTTCCAGCGGCCGTCCTCCCAGCGCAGCGCGTGCTGGAAAAACTTCATCTTCGCGCGCAGGCGCGAATGCTTGAGCAGGTCGGGATGCCGCCGCGCGAGCGCCACAAAGACCGAGTCGTTCAGCCAGCCTTTGATCGACTCGAAGCAATTCCCCGCCGGATACAAATAGTAGTTGAGCATCACGCGCGCCTTCTGCGAGGCGCGATCGTAAACCGCCTGGTCAAAACCGTCGGTCCCCTCGATCAGCATCAGCAGCCGCAAAAATTCCATGCCGAACATCTTGTGGTTGTTCATCAGGAAATGGTCGGGCTTCACCATGAAGTTCGAAACCCGCCCGCGCGTGAGCCGTGCGATCAACATCTCCGCCTGCTTGCGCTCGTCGGGCGTCATCCAACGGTGGAGGTAATCATAATCGAGCAGCGCCCAGATTTCGCTCGGCGGGTCCGGGTTGCCGGACGCGACCGCCGAGCGCTCGGCCACCCAGAGGTTGTCGCGATCGGGCTGCGCATCGAGCGCATCGAGCTTCGGCCCGAGCGCATTCACTTTTTCGACCAACTGCCCGGCCAACTCCCGCCCCAAAACCTGATCCTCCGCCACCAGCGCATAAACTGGGCTCCGCTTTTTGCGCTCCCGCTCCCACATCACCCGGAATGCGGATGGCGCCTTGTCGCCCAGAGCCACCTTCGCCTGGATCTCCTCGACATCGCCGGGCGTGAGAAGGACGCGCGGAAAGATCCCCGGCGCAGGAGCCGGACGAAGCCGCGAGCCCACAAACGTCGCATCCTCGAAATTCACCTCCTCAACCGGCGAGGGCGGCCAGAACTTGTTGCCCAGCGCATCCGCCGCCGGCAGGATCGCGCGCGGCTTCCACTCAGATTCCTCATACCGGGCGCCCGGCTCGGACCCCGCCACCCCCTGCGAAAGGCATGGAACCAATAGGAAAATGGCCGCAGCAAACCTTGCTCTCAATATCTTGAAACCCTGGGCTTCCGGGATGTGTCGGCACGTCTTCATGTGGGGGACTTGAGTATCAACTCTTGCGGCAACTACTGCAAACAAAAAGAAGAATTGGCAATCTGTTGCCATTTGTTGCAGTCCCCACTTTCCGCCGTGCCGCCAACGCTAAGAAGGAGATCTCATGCCATTTCTTTGAAAAAAAGCGACGATCGGCGGGCAGAGACAGGAGCACGTCGCCTGTGAAAGACGCTTGCCTGCGCTTGCAAAGTCAGTGCCCAAACAGGCGGGACGCCCAATGCTGTCAGTTTTACGGAAAATCGCGGTCGCACGAGCATCCGAGGAGCATGGACATTCCTGTCCATGGCACGCCAGCCTCCAACGACAGGAATGTCGTTGCCCCTTATACTGAGAGTATTGGGCGGGGCGCCGTTCTCCATTGTCGCTGCAAAGTCCGCTTATTTCCAAAAACTGGTATCACTCGATCTGAAGCAACCACGGGCTGACCGGCAAGCCTTCTTCAGTGTAAAGGATCAGGGGGCAGAAGTTTTGATAGGCGTAGGAGACGGCAACGGGAACATGGCCGGATGGCGGGATCAGGATGAGCCGCTTTCCGTCTGCCGAGATCGAGATGGCCTCGGCCTCGCGCCACGCGCCTTCGGAGTTTTTGAGGCGAAAGAGCGACCGGTTGGGATCTTTGATTTCCAGGCGGCCCGGAAGGTCGGCGAAGGAAACCTCGATGCCGGCCGCCGAGCGAATGGCCGAAGCCGCCGAGGGACTCTGGGCCGCAAATCCTGTTTTTCCATACAGGCGAGCCAAGGCCAGGCGGGCAAAGCGCTCTCCGATCGGCTGCTTGTCCAGGGGATGCACCTCGCCCTGCTTTCCGCGGTCCACCGTCACCACAAGGCCGGAGTGCGGGTCGGAACGCACAAAAGCGGATTGCACCTCGCGGAGTTTGGCAAAGGTATCGCCATCATCGGGGTTTCTGGCGGTGGGTGAGGAAACTTGGGCCACATAAAATGGCAGGTCGCTCTGGCCCCAGGCCTCGCGCAGCTCGCGGGCAAAAAACGGAAGCAGGCGTGCATACTCATCCGGCCGGCCCGCGTTGTTTTCTCCCTGATACCAGAGCACGCCGCGCGTCGTGTAGGGTGTGATCAAAGCGAGCATGGACTCGTGGAGGCCAGCCGGACGCGCTTTCGTGCGGACGCCATAGGGCTCGACAGGCTGGGGGTCGGTGAAGGACGGGTCGGCGGCCTTGCGGGCGTCCCACGCCTTGCGGGCCCCCTGATACTCGTTCCACGCGACATCGTAGGCAGCCGGATCGGTCCAGACAGCGAGCTTTCGGTCATGCTCATCAAGCGCGGATTGAAAGCCGGCGTCGGCCAGCGCCTTCCGGCTCATCCACGCTTCGATGGGCGTTCCGCCAAAGGAACAATTAATGATGCCTACGACCACGCCAAGTTCCCGCTGGAGCTTTGCCGCAAAAAAATATGTCACCGCGCTGAACTGGCCGGCGGATTTGGCGTCAAACATCTTCCATGCAAACGCCGGCATGGGATCGCCAACAAACGGCCTCAGAGGAATCTTGATTTGGCGGATGCCGGGATTGTCCGGAGCCCGGAGCACATCGGCGGAAAATTCGCCGCATTGGTTCAGTCGCCACTCCATATTCGACTGGCCAAGCCCGAGCCAGACTTCGCCGATTGCGATGTTGGATAATTCGGTCGCCCCCGCGAGCCGGAGCGTCGTCGACGCGGTGGCAGGAAGCGGCGGCAGAGTAACGCTCCATCGGCCGTCCTGAACCGTGGTGCTCGCGGATTGATTGAGGATCTCCACCGTGACCGCCTCCCCGTTGGTCCCCGTGCCCCAGATCGTCACCGGCCGGTCGCGCTGCAGCACGGCCCCATCGGTAAAAACCGGCGCAAATTCCGCAGCATTCACGGCGGACGGCACCGCAAGCAAACCAGCAAGGTACGCGAGGATCTTGAAACAGGCAGAGGGGTTCATTTATTCTAATGGTTGTGGAGGTTCTTTGCTCACGTCGGCCAGCACGACGTCACCGCGCCGCACCTGCACGTGGGTCTTGCCGGATTCGGATTTTTTGAACGCGATCTCGTCCTTCGCGCCTCCGCGAAATTGCACGCTCACGCGGGTCTTGGCCTCGTCCCATGTGGTGACCGGAAGGGCATCGCCTTTGCGGTGCGGGATGAGCAGGACTTTGAATTCCGGCTCGACGGATTCTGATGGGATGACAAGCCGCCGCACCGGCGCGACCATCGACTTCGGCTTCTCGTCCCGGACGACATCGATCCGCGGCTTCGCCTCGCCGCGCGCGGAATCGTGTTCGCGCTGCAGGATGCGGACCAGGAGCATCGGCTGGCCGTCGGGAACCGGATTCGACGGATCCCGCTCCGGCGGCAGGTCTTCCTTGGGCTGCGGCAGCTTCTGGCCGGGATCATCGCCGGTCAGCAGGATGTCAATCTGACCGTCCGGCGCGGTGGTCATGGAAACCATCTGGATGTCGGGCTCGAGGGTCATGATCCATTCGTATTTCCTGCGCATCGCGTCCTTGCGGATGTCATCCACCACCAGCGCGTAGGGCTGAGGCCCGCGCACGATGCCGGCCGTGCGGAACGCGTGGCGCACCCGCACGTTGGGCACGCGGGCCACCGGGCGCACCGCACCATGCGGCAGCACCCAGTGCGGATTCTCGCTCATCGGAGCGTCGAGGTAGGAAAAAGGCTGCTTGGAAAACGCAAATTCGTTCGGGGTTCTGGCCTCCAACTTTTCGCCCTGCCCCAGCTCGACCCGCCCACCCCTCACGTCCTCAGCCGTATAAAATCCACCTTTCCGGTCCTTCGTGATCCAGTTCCAATCCCAGGCGAACTTCGCATCGCCGACGGCAAACGTGGCGTGCTCGCCATCCACAAATTCGATCATCCGACCGGGCGTGTCAACGCCCTGCGGCTGGCCCTCGACCACGACGACGCTGTTGCGGAAATTCTCGAACGCCCGCCCGCCGTGGATGGGCGACCAGACCCGGCCGGCCCCGCAGAGGTGGATGCTGTTCCGGTCGGCATACGGATGGCCGCCATTGGCCTGGCGGGTGTGCAGGTTCAGCATCAGCGCATCGGGGGACCAATCGCTCCGCGTCATCATCAGCGCCCGCTCGCCACAGAAGAAGGTCTTCCCCAGCCCCAGCGCGCCGGGATCGTTATTCTCGGGATCGAAATCCATCGCGTGGATCGCGAAGAAGAGCAGCCCGTTGTAATACCCGTCCGGCCGGTCGGGCACATATTGGTAATCGTCCCCGACCGACCTGCGATACACATAGTCGATCACGCGGTCGTCCGGGAACAGGAACTTCAACCCGACCATGTCGCAGACCGAGAACCCGCCGCCCCGCGACCGCGAGCCGCCGATGAGGTCGTACTTGATGAACCCATCGCGCGAGGGAATGATGCTGTGAGGCAGGAACTTGGTCGCATACGCGCGCAGGTGCGGGTGCCCGCCCAGGTTCTCGAACCCATACCGGCTCGCCCGCCGGGCAAACGGAAGGATCCCGTCCATGCCGACCTGATTTTTTGCCTCGCCCTCAAACGTCGCACCGCTCGGGTACCATCCGTAGGTAAGGAGGTTCCTCCACCCCCGGAACATGCCGCGCACCTTGAGCTCGTTGAACCCCGGCTCGTCCTCGATCGCCAGGGCCTGGAAGAGCCAGTAGGAAAATGTCGCCCAGTTGCTGCGCGAGCCGTGAGCGTCGTTGAACGTCCCGTAGTTGTCGTGCGACCATGTCGTCGCCGCCAGCTCGGCGTGCATTTCTTTCCGCTGCTCAGGAGTCAGCCAGTTGAAGAGAAAGTCGTAGAGGAACGCGAATTGGAAACCTCCCACCGGTTGGGCAGGCGGCAGGCTCGTCCCCTTCTGCGCCCGCTCCGCCTCCCGGCGCGCCTGATCGATCCGCATGGCCGTGATGGTCGCACGGGCGAGCTCCCGAGCCCCCTCGGCATCGTCCTCAACCAGGCACCGGAAGCCTTCCAGCGCCATCGTGTTCCAATAAAAGGCGGGGAAGTCCGTCGCCGTCCCATCGACCAGCCCCCTCCACGCCGCGGCGGCATTCGGGTTGTTCGAGTGGCCCTTGTGCGGGATCTCCTTTGGCAGACCGAGCCGGAAAAGCGGAACCGGTCCCCGCAGGCCGCCGAAGCCGCCGTTGAACCGGTCGGGCTGGGCATACTCGGCCGTCTCGTCATACGTGCCCTTCATCCCATGCACCCAGCTCAGAATGTTATTCCAAGCCAGCCGCCCGGCTTTCGTCGCCTTTAAACGCTCCCGGATATCCGGCAGGTCGCCGGGCGAAAACAGCACGCGCGGATGCACCCCGGCCGGCGGCACCGGCTCGAGCGGCCGCATCCCGGAGCTCTCCACCACGACATCCCGCGACCCAAAATCGCCAATCCGCACCTCGCCCCACTTCGGATGAACCATGATGCCATCCGCACCCGGATGGCTCGAGTAGGATTCCGACGGCCGCCCGGCAAACGGCGATGCCGCCGGATCGAATTCGGCACCTAGGGCATTTCCGCTAAAAATGACCAGCGCCGGGATCGACGCGAGCCCGAGAAGGGTTGCCTTCATTTGACGGGGATCGCATCTCCTTGGGTCAGCGCCTGGATCTGCTCAGGGCTGAAAACCGAATCAAAGACGGCGAGGTGCGAAAGCCGGAAATCCGGAAAATCGCCGTGACCGGATTGCGGATTGCCGAGGCTTCCGACAATGACTTCGTTTTTCGCGATCGGCGTGCCCGCAAGCGCGCCGCGGGCAGACTCAACTCCGTCCACATATATAATGATGTCCGAACCGTCCCATGTGACGGCCACATGCTGCATGGTCCCGATTTTCAACGACTTTTTGGGAGTCTGCAGGCAGTTCCATGCTCCAGAACCCCCTCCCCCCACGCTGAACACGACATGCTGGGAGACCCGGAACCCAAAGCCCGCCGGCTGGTTTGCCTGAATGATGTCCCCGTAGCCCTTCAGACTCTTCGTTTCAACAAAGGCTGAAACCGTGAAAGGACTTCCGAAGAGGCTTTGGGCATCAAAATCAAAGACCACCCGCCCACCCGTGCCGTCAAACACAAGCGCCTCGCCATCGCTCGTCACAGATCCCTCGATTTTTCCTTTGCCCTTTTCCGCCCCAGCAAGCGGAACGGTCCCGTCCGCCGCCACATCTCCCACCACGTAAAATACCGGCACCGGAATGTCCCCGGCCCGCAGTTCTCCCGCCTCAAAACAAACCGCCGCCGCCAGCAGCGCCGCCACCTTGCCGATTTTCTGTGTTTTCATAGTCGTTGCTTTCACGGCGAAGCAGCCGGGTGGATTACTTCGCAAAGTGCCAAATGGTGTTCTCATGGGGGAATAGGGGGTCACTCTTGCCATATCATAGAATGACAGATTCGGCAATTGGAAAACAATTTTGTGCAAAATTAGGCAATTTGTTATAATCATGATGGCCGATCAGCGCCGCAGTCCTCTCCCGGCGGAGGAAAAAATCGGCGGGTTCAGCGAACCACGCCCTACCGGATCTGGAGGGCTCCGCCGCGAGTGAAGCGTTTCTTTATAAGAAGGTAGAGATGCCTCGCCAACCAGGCGGCCCGGGTGGCCGCTCGGCAGACTGCCGGAGGCAGCCCTTCGGGTGAGTCGCCGGGACCGGCGCGAATCAACTGATCGGCGTCCGTTGCCAGCAGGTCTCGTGACGGAAAGGAAAGAATGCAACATTGTTGCGAGGAAGTGCGCAAAACATAAATATATTTATTGCATTCTGAAAAATTTGCATCTATCGTTCCACCAAGTTCGAAGCACAAAGTAGCAACCCTCCATCCCTCCCATGGCCATGAACACAGCGTCCCCGACCCCTGCAGCCTCAGAAAATCCCAACAACAAAATGATGAAAAAATCCTCCCTCCTCAGAAAAGGCCTCGGCGTTGCCGCCGTCACACTTGCTCTGATCAGCGCCGCCAATGCTGCCACCAATGTTTGGGTGGGCGATACCAGCAACGTCTTCACCAACAACCTGAACTGGACTGGTGACGCTCTGCCGAACTTCGGCACGGATATCATGCGGTTCGATGGCCCGGGCACCCAAGGTAATAGCACGATCACCGGGGTTAATCTGACGATGACGAATACCGGGACCGGGGCCGGCACGACTCTCGCGCAGATCCTTTTCAGTGGCAGCACCCCCGCGATGACTCTCTCCGGCGGCACGATTACCTTGGGAACTGCCGCTACCAATACCTACAATAACGCCATCGTGCTGAGCTCCGGCTCTACGGTCACCCAGACGATCGGCAGCAACATTGTGATTGATGACGGCAAGGCCTATACGGCTTCGTTTGTAAATGCTTCCACCTCGGGCTCGGGCGCTGTGCTCGCTTTCACCGGAAATATCACAGGCGGCACGGGCGGCACGGCCGGGACTATCGCCCTTGGGTTCGGTAATACCGGCACCCACAACGGTGATTATTCGGTGAGTGGCAACATCACCAAGGGAGCAACCGCGACCGGCATCAACATCACCAAGCGCGGCACCGGTGTTCTCACCCTCTCGGGAACGAATGCCCTGGGCAATGGCGCCGCAGGCGGCCTGGCTCAAAATGAAGCCGGCACGATAAGGATCAACGGTGGGACAACCACGTTGAACAACCTTATCGGCAGCGCCAACGCCTTTGGCGGAAACAATGTGGCTTCTACTCTCCAAATCAGCGCAGGTGCTTTGACCGTTAATGAAGCTCGTGCCATTAGAAACAACGTGTTGGTGGACGGCGGCACGTTTAACATTGGAACAGCGGGCTCGGGCGGACGATTTAGCTTGGATACCGGTCGTTCTTTCACCATGACTTCTGGTGCGGTCAACGTCAACAATACCACCGGAGGTTTCGGTGTTCGCTTTGGGGGCGACAGTGGCCCAGGTGCCGCTGGCTTCGCATTTGCCGGCACCCAGTCAGGTGGCAATTTTACGGTCAACGGGGCAGGTGGGCAGGATACGACGTTCCAGCTCGGTAGCACCACGGCGAGTATCGTCACCTCCTACGGGCTCTCTGGCGGTTTACTTGATGTGCGCGGCACGGGCACGACCGGCTTCGTAACAATCGGCGCTGATGCTGCGGGCACCAGCAACACCACCCTTAGCCTCTCAGGAACGGGCAAGCTGATGGTCCGCAGTGTGACCACAGCTGGTTCTCCCGGCTCTGCCAGCGTAAGTGGCATTCAGGGTAGAACGGGTTCAGCGGTTCAAGTTCTCGACCTCACGGGCGGCACGCTGGTGGCTGGTCGAATCGACGCCACCAACCTGCGCGGTTCGATCGGAGGCACCAACGGAACGATCGTCAACAATGGCAGCGCCATCGCAGCCGGCGATATCGGCGAGGCTGGACGGACGGCGATCGTCGGAAACCTGACCCACTCGACCGGAACTCTGCTAATAGATGTGGGAGGAACCACAGCGGCGCCAAATTGGCAGGACACAGCGGTTGGCTTCTTCGACAATATCGTAGTGACTGGCAATGTTGTTCTTGGCGGTCAACTCTCCATCTCACTCATCGACACCTTCAATCCTATTGCATCGAATACCTTTACTATCCTCACTAGTGCAGGACTCACCGGGGCGTTCTCTAACGTTGCGTTCAATAACCGATTAAACACCCTGGGCGGAGAAGGCTCATTTTTGGTCACCCAGTCTGGTAACAATGTCGTACTTACCGACTATCAAGTCATCCCCGAGCCCTCGACCTGGGCGCTCCTGGCATTGGGCCTGACATCCGTCATGGTCCTTCGCCGCCGCCGTCAGCAGTCGTAATCTTTTCATGGCCCCTATGGGGGGGGCGCATCTCCGAAAGCTGCAAAAAATGGGCGCTTTGAGGAATCTTGTTTGGAGTTCCGCCTTTAGGCGGCTGGCGAGTGAGGCGGCAGCCCAAAAAGCACCGCCTAAAGGCGGAACTCCGAACCCGGAAGCCCCGGCGCCTGACAGACGTGCAACTTGCGGAGATGCGCCCCCTCTGTGGGGCTAACAAGGGCCGCCGTGGCAACACGGCGGCCATTTTGTTTCGGCGCAGAAAAGTCGGCGGGTTCGAGAAGCCCGGTCTCGGCGTCTTCGCGGCCTGCGCTGCAAGGCGAACCACGCCCTGCCGGCGCAGGTGGGCTCCGCCCCGCGCGAAGCGTTTCCATAATCCGGTAGGGATGCCTCGCCGAGGCGTCCGATGCTTGAAGTCGGCGGGTTCGGCGAACCGCGCCCTACCCGATCAGGAGGGCTCCGCCCTGCGCGAAGCGTTTCCTTAAATCGGTAGGGATGCCTCGCCGAGGCGTCCGTCGCTGATTGAAGTCGGCGGGTTCGGCGAACCGCGCCCTACCGGAGCAGCCTCACGAGCCGGCAGGCGTCTCCTTCTTTGCGGCGCGCCCCCCGGAGATCCTGCGGATGATTACGTAGAAGACCGGCGTGAGGAAGATCCCGAAGAACGTGACGCCGAGCATGCCCGAGAAGACGGCGGTGCCGAGCGCCTGGCGCATCTCCGCGCCCGGACCGGAGGCGATCACCAGCGGAAGCACGCCGAGGATGAAGGCAAACGAGGTCATGAGGATCGGCCGCAGGCGCAGGCGGCACGCCTCCGAGACCGCCTCGAAGCGGTCCTTGCCGGCGTCCTCAAGCTGCTTGGCAAACTCGACGATGAGGATGGCATTTTTGCACGCGAGGCCGACCAGGACGATGAACCCGATCTGGGTGAAGATGTTGTTGTCGAGGCCGCGCAGGAGGACGCCGCCGATCGCCGAGAGCAGGCACATCGGGACGATCAGGATGATCGTCAGCGGAAGCGACCAGCTCTCGTATTGGGCGGCGAGGGTTAGGAAGACAAAGAGCACGCAGAGCGGGAAGATGAAGAGCGCCACGTTGCCGGCGATGATCTGCTGGTACGTGAGGTCGGTCCATTCGAACCCCATGCTTCGCGGCAGGGAGCTCGTCGCGAGGTTCTGCATGATCGTGACCGCCTGGCCGGAGCTGACGCCGGGAGCCGTGCTGCCGACGATGTCCGCCGCGGGGTAGAGGTTGTACCGGGTCACCGTGGCGGGGGCGGTAATCTCGGTGACATCGCCAAGCGTCGCGAGCGGGACCATCGCCCCGGAATTGCTACGCGCCTGCAGCTTCAGGATGTCCTCCGGCACGACGCGGAACATCGAGTCGGCCTGCGCGTTCACCTGGAACGAGCGCCCGAAGAGCGTGAGGTCGTTCACGTACGAGGACCCGAGGAAAATCTGGAGGGTGCTGAAAACATTGCTCAGCGGGACGTTGAGCGATTTCGCCTTGACCCGGTCGATCTCGACATAAAGCTGCGGGGTCCCCGAGCTGAAGCTGGTAAACGCGCCGGAGATGTCCGGGTTTTTATTGGCCTCGGCGGCCAGGTTTCGGGTGGCCTCGGCCAGCGCGTCGAACCCCATCCCTCCCCGGTCCTGGACCATCAGGCGGAATCCTCCCGTGCTCCCGAGGCCATCGACCGGCGGAGGGCCGAAGACGCCGGTGAGGGCCTGCGGGATCCGGGAGAGGCTGGCGTTCAACGCCCGGGCAATGGCCGGTCCGGCAAGCTCCGGCGACTTGCGTTCGCCGAACTCGTCCAGGATCACAAAGATCGTCGCGGCATTTGAGAGGTTCGATCCAGAGACGACCGAGAGCCCGTTGATGACGAGCGAGTGCGCGACCCCGGGGGTCTTGCGGATGATGTCGTCCGCAATCGCGGAGATGGCTTTGGTGCGGTTGATCGTCGCCGCATCCGGCAGCTGGACGTTCGCGATGAGGTAGCCTTTGTCCTGCTGCGGGATGAATCCGACGGGGGTTTTCAGGAACCCGAGGACGGTGAGCCCGAGCAGGCCGACGTACAGGGCAGCGATGAGCGCGGTCATCCGGGTCAGGCGCGTGACCGCGCGGCCGTAGCGGTCGGCCACCTTGTCAAAGATCGTGTTGAACCCGCGAAAAAACCACCCGAGCGAGGCGTCGAGGATCCGCGTGAGGCGGTCCTTTTTTGCGCCGTGCGGCTGGAGGAGGAGCGCCGCCAGCGCGGGGCTGAGCGTGACCGAGTTAAATGCGGAGATCAGCGTCGAGACGGCGATCGTGAGCGCGAACTGCCGGTAGAACTCGCCGGAGATCCCTGTGATGAACGCGGTTGGGACAAAGACGGCGGTCAGCACGAGCGCGACCGCGACGACGGCGCCGAAGACCTCGTCCATCGCCTTCTTGGCCGCCTCGACCGCGCCCATCCCGAGCGCGAGGTTGCGCTCGACATTTTCCACCACGACGATCGCGTCGTCGACGACGATCCCGATCGCGAGCACGATCCCGAACAGCGAGATGTTGTTGAGCGAAAACCCGAACGCCGCCATCGCGGCGAACGTCCCGACCAGCGAGACCGGCACCGCGATGAGCGGGATCACGGTCGCCCGCCAGGATTGGAGGAAAACCAGGACGACGAGGATGACGAGGGCGATCGCCTCGAAGAGGGTGTGGACGACCGAGCTTACCGACTCCTGCACAAAACCGGTCGTGTCGTACTGGATGCGATACTCCAAGCCGGCCGGAAACCGGGCCTTCATCTCGTCCATCAGCTTCCGGATGCTCTTGGCCGTCTCGAGGGCGTTCCCGCCGGGCTGCTGGTAGATGGCGAGGCCGACGGTCGGCAGCCCATCGAGCGTGCTGTCGATGCTGTAGCTCCGCGCACCGAGCTCGGCGCGGCCGACATCGCCGAGCCGGACGATCTGCCCCTTGGCGCCCTGCTTGACGACGATCTCCTCAAATTCCTCCGCCGTGCTGAGCCGTCCCTGAGTGGTGACGGTGTATTGGAATGCCGTGCCGTCCGGCACCGGCGGCGCCCCGATCATGCCGGCGGCAACCTGCACGTTCTGCTCCCGAATCGCCGCAACAACATCCTCCGCCGCCAGCCCAAGGGCGGCGAGCTTTTCCGGATCCAGCCAGATCCGCATGCTGTACTCGTACCCGAAGACGTTGATGTCACCGACTCCCGCGACCCGCGCGAGCGAATCCTTGAGCTGGAGGATCGCGTAGTTCCCGAGGTAGAGCGCGTCGAACCGCCCGTCCGGCGAGACGAGGTTGACGATCATCATCATCGAGGAGGACATCTTTTTCACCGAGACCCCGTTGCGGCGGACGTCCTCCGGCAGGAGCGGGAGCGCGAGGTTCACGCGGTTTTGGACGAGCACCTGCGCGGTGTCGAGGTTGGTGCCCAGCTTGAACGTGATGTTCAGCGAGTACGAGCCGTCGCTGTTCGATTGCGACGACATGTAGAGCATGTTTTCCACGCCGTTGACCTGCTGCTCGATCGGCGCCCCGATCGTCTCGGCGATCGTAGCGGCATTCGCACCGGGATAACTGGTCGCGACCTGGACGGTCGGCGGCGTGATCTCCGGGTACTGGGCGATCGGCAGCGTGATCAGCGCGACGGCGCCCACGATCGTGATGACGATAGAAAGCACGGCCGCAAAGATCGGCCGCGCGATAAAGAAGTGGCTGATGTTCACTTCGCCGCCTCCGCAGGGGTGGCGTCGGCCCACGGCGTGGAGGTGACCTTTTCGCCGGAGCGGGCCTTCAGCGTGCCCTCGACGATGACCGAGTCGCCCGCGTGGATATCACCGGTCACCGCGCGCCAGCCGTCGTCCTGCAGCGCGCCGGGCACGACCCGGCGGGACTCGACCACCCCGTCAGCCCCGACCACATAAACAAACTTCTGCCCTTGGTCGGTGCCGATCGACTGCTGCGGGACAAGGAGGGCCTGGTATTTCGGGCTGCCCGGCAGTCGGAGGCGGACAAACATGCCCGGAGCGAGGATGTTGCTGTTGTCCTCAAAGACGCCGCGGAGGCTGATCGTGCCGGTCTCCGTGTTCACGCGGTTGTCGGCAAAATCGAGGTATCCCTCGTGTGGGAATCCCTTTTCGTCTGCAAGCTGGAGCCCGATCTGGGCTTTTGGATTTTCCCGGGCGGCGGGTTCAGTCCCGGAGCTCTTCTGCTCCGCCTCGATCGCGTTCTGGAGGCGGAGGAATTTCAGCAGCTGGCGCTCGTCGATATCGGCATACGCATAGATCGGATTCGTCGAGACGACGACCGTGAGCGGCTCCTTCATATCCGGGGTGACCAGGTTGCCGGGGGTGACCGAAGCCTTGCTCGTCTGACCGTTGATCGGCGACGTGATCGTGGTGAATTCCAGGTTTAGCTTCGCGGTGTCGAGCGCCGCTTTTGCCGCCGCCAGCCCGCCCTGCGTCTTCAGATACGCGGCGGCCTTGATGTCAAAATCCTGCGCGGAGATCGCATTTTTCGTGCGGAGATCGCGCGCCCGGTTGTACTCGATCCCGGCAAGCTGGTTGTCCGCCTGCGCGCGGTCGAATTCCGCCTGCGCCCGGTCGAGGTCGGCCTGGTACGGCCTCGGGTCAATCAGGAAAAGCGGATCCCCCTTCTTCACCTCCGTGCCGTCCCGGAACTTTGTCTCGACGAGGTACCCGCTCACGCGGGCCCGGATGTCCACCGTCTCAACAGCGGCGGTGCGGCCGGTGAAAACCACAAAATCCTGAAGCTCGCGCTCCTGAACCTTGGCGACCGTGACCGTCGGAGGCGGGGCCACCTGGCTCGAAGGCTGGCCGCAGCCGATAAGAAGAAGGACCGGGACGGCGAGGAGCAGGAGACGGGATGCTTTCATGGATTGGTCCCGGCAAGGCTAGGCGGAATACCCGGGATTGGGAAAGCGATTTTCGGGCAGACATCAAAATGCCCGCGCATCTACGATAAGGGAAAAATGGGCTCCGCCCTGAGGGTTCTTGTTTGGAGTTCCGCCTTTAGGCGGTGCTTTTTGGGCTGCCGCCTCACTCGCCAGCCGCCTCCACGCGGAACTCCGAACCCGGAAGTCCTCTGCCTGACAGACGTGGCACGTTTGATAATCTGCGTGCCGTCATGCCAATAACGATCTTCTTGGTCACTGACCGATGCTCGAGCGCAGGGCCTTGAGGTCCGCTTCGAGGCGCTCGATCAATTCCATCGCCTCCGGGGCGGCCGCGCTTTTTTCCGGGGCCATGGCCAGTTCCTGCATCGTGGAGACGATGATGCCGATGAAAAGGTTCAGGACGGTGAAGGTCGCGATGATGATGAAGGGGATAAAAAAGAAGGGGGCCCAGGCGTGGGTTTTCATGATGGTGCGGGCCATGTCGGCCCAGCCTTCAAGCGTCAGGATCTGGAAGAGCGAGAAGAGGCTTCCGCCGAGCGTGCCAAACCACTCCGGGTACTGCTGGCCAAACAGGTTGGTGGCGAGGACCGCGGCCGTGTAGAGAAAAATCCCCATGAGCAGCATCACGCCGCCGAGCCCGGGGATGGCATGCAGAAATGCCGCCACGACCTTGCGCAGCGAGGGGATGACCGTCAGGAGGCGGAGCACACGCAGGACGCGCAGCGAGCGCAGCACCGCCCACGGCCCCGCCCCGGGGACCAGCGC
>JBGTAT010000003.1:0-1912 GCA_041749755.1 Terrimicrobiaceae bacterium
CGTCGCCGGGAGTGCTTGGAATGCCCTCCACGCCCGGGGTTCCCACCTCCACCGCCTCGCCGACTCCGGGGGCCAGTCCGGGGCTGCTTCCCGACGGCTCGGCCCCGCTTCCGCTGCCTCCCATGCCGACGCCGGTCCCGCTTCCAGATGCCCAGACCCTCAGTGAGCAGCTGAACCTGCCAACCCCCACGCAGATTCCAGAGTCGCTCCTGCCAGGCTCGGAGACGAACAAATTGAAGGATTCCGAAGACCAGGCGATGAAGCAAAAGATGGCGGCGGCAGACTTCAACAAGTCCCTCGACGCCCTGATAGCCAAGCAGCGGAACCCGAAAGTTGAGGACCTCCGGATCGATGACGCCATCCAGGTCGCGCTCAAACAAAACCCGGAGATCCTCGTCGCGGCGCAGAGCCTCAGCGCGACATCGGGCGAGATGATCAGCATCCGGTCGCAGATCATCCCGAAGGCCAATCTCTCGTCGGATTACGCCTACACGACGAAGATGGTAAATACCGACAACTTCGCCGGCGCCCCGAACGTCAACAACCAGGCGTGGAACATCAACCTGAACTTTTCCCAGCTCATCTATGACGGCGGGGCCGCGGTCTCCGGGATCCGGGCGGCCATCGCGCGCGAGGTCGGGTCGTACTTCACGCTCCGCCAGACGATCGACCGCGTCATCGCCGACGTCAAAATCAACTTTTTCCAGGTTGTCCTGAACCGTGCGCTGATCATTGCAAACCAGCAGTCTGTCGACCTGCTCACCCAGCAGCTCAAGGACCAGCAGAACCGGTACGAGGCGGGTACCGTCCCCCGCTTCAACGTGCTGCAGGCCGAGGTCGCGCTTGCCAACGCCAAGCCGCCGCTCATCCAGGCCGAGAACAACTACCGGATCTCGCTCTACAAGCTCGTCCGCCTGCTCGGCATGAACTACCCGCCCGGGAGCCCGAGCGAAGTCCCCTTCAACATCGTCGGCAAGCTTGACTACATCCCGCGCACGATCAACGCAGACAACTCGATCCGAACCGCGGTCGCCCGCAACCCGGGGCTGAAGGCCCAGCGCCAGACGATCCTCTCCGACGTCGCCAAGGTCAACGAGCAGTTCGCCGGGTACCTCCCGAACGTCCAGGCTGTCGTCAAGCAGACGAACGAAAGCAACCTGCTCTCCCAAAATCTGTTCGACCTCGACTCCGGCTGGTTCATCGGCATGGAGGGAAAATGGGCGATTTGGGACGGGCTTCTCACCTACGGAAACGTGAAGACCGCGAAGGCGCGGATGGACCAGTCGAAGATCAACTACGACAACGGCGTGCGCGAGGTCATCTTGGAAGTCCAGCAGGCGATCTCGAACCTCCTCGAGGCCAAGGAAACCGTCGAGAGCCAGCAGGCGAGCGTTGTCCAGGGTGTTGAGGCGCTGCGCCTCGCGCAGGAGCGTCTCGATGCGGGCGCAGGAACCCAGCTCGACGTCCTCAACCAGCAGGTCTCGCTCCTCCAGTCCCAGACGTTCCTCCTCCAAGCGTACTACAACTACATCACCGGGATCGCCGAGTATGACCGCGCGCTCTCGCTCGATACCAAGTACCAGGAATTTTTTGACGACCCGCTCACCCAGCCGCAGGCGAAGCGGTTCAACAAGCTGAACTCGCCGGAGCGTCCGCAGCCGAAGCTCCCCCGCGCGATGCGCGCGGACGATCCGATCAAGCCGATCCTCACCCCACCCACCCCGACGCCTGCACCCAAAAAGCCGGCGAAACCAAAACCCACGCCAAAGCCCACCCCGAAGCAGGACAAAAAGTCGTCCCCATAAAAGCATGACCCGGGAGCGATTCCCCGCGCTGGATGCGATCCCGTCGGTCCGGGCCGGCTTCATCTGCCGGATCCCCGGCGTGGATGTGGCGGTCGAGCGCGAGGAGG
>JBGTAT010000004.1:0-3095 GCA_041749755.1 Terrimicrobiaceae bacterium
GCCGACCCCCGCCACCAGGATTCCAAAAACAAACGACTTGATCATGCCGGTCATCACGTCGGTCGGCCCGACCGCGCTGACGAGCTGGTTCCAGAGCGCGGCAAACGGGAACCCCTGGGCCATCATGACAGCGAACCCGCCCGCCACGCCGAGCACGCTCGCGTAGATGGTCAGGACCGGGGTGACCAGGAGGCCAGCCAGCACGCGCGGCACAACGAGAAACCGCATGGGATCGAGCCCCATCGTCTCGAGCGCGTTGATCTCCTCGTTCACCTTCATCGTTCCGATCTCGGCGGCAAATGCCGAGCCGGAGCGTCCGGCCAGCACGACGGCAGTCATGATCGGCCCGAGCTCGCGGAGGAGGGCGAGGGCGACGAGGTTCACCACAAAAATATCCACTCCAAACTGCTTGAGGGGGACGGCCGCCTGAAACGCCATGATCATCCCCGTGAGAAACGAAACCATGCCGGCCACGACCAGCGCGTCCACCCCGGCTTTCTGGGCGATGCACCACATGTCGTTCCAACGGATCGAACCCGGGCGCATGAGGCTGAGAAGACCGGTTGAAAATAGCTCTCCGATGAAGCTGACCTGCTCACGCGAATCTTTCAGAATAGCCCACGACACCCGTCCGAGCTGGCCGAAGAGCGACTTGTCCCGACCGGGCGCATCGGCCGGCTTCTCCGGCAGATCGTCGAACGGCCTGAGCAGCGCCGCAATCTCCGGCCGCAGGCCCGTGACCTCGGCCCCCCTCTGTCGGCTCAGCGACCACAGCAAGGCGAGCCCCGCTCCGTCCGCCACGCTGAGCTTCGACGCGTCGACCCGGCATTTTTGCGAGATCTGCCCAAGCAGCTTCCAGGAACGAGACACCTCCGGCGCGTCCAGCCGCTCACCAAGAATCAGGCTCTGGCTCTTCGTGTCAAAATTCATCTCGCAATGTCACAGCCGAGTAGATAGCGGGCGCCCCCCCCGCCAGCAAATCCCAATTCACGGGCATCCCGCATGGAGGTGCGGGACACATTTCTTCCAGCACCATGGGTGCGTCCTCCAAGAGCCCAGGGCAACGCCCTGGGAATACGGGTATTTCTCAGAGACGAGGGCTGAAGGCCCGTCAGAGAGAGATGCGAAAATAAATCCTTGCGTGAAGTTCAGCTGCACGGACGCGCCTGGAGCCAACCACGCCACCCGCCGTGGGCGGTGATGTCGGGTTTTTCGGCTGCGGCAACGGGTTCGCACAGAAACCCGCAGACCTGCGAGCCATCGTCGAGATGGACGCGCCCCAGGCCGAGCGGAGAGGGGATTCCGGACAGGAGCGATCCGACCGCCGTTTCGGGAAGCCTCCAGATTTCGAGCTCCAAGGCGGCGCCGCCCCCGGCGACGCGCACGAGGCCTGGACGCTTTTCATCCAGCGCAAACATCCGGTAAACCGGAGCGGTGGAGGTCGCTTTGACGAAGTTCGCTCCGAGGCTGGTGAGCTGGGAGTTGAGCGGGAGGCCGGACATGTGCGCGCCGCAGACCGCGATGTCGATGGTTCCCTCCGGCGCATCGGGAGCGCCCGCGAGTGCGAGCAGGGTGCGGTCGTCAAAAGCGCGCGCGATGTACGTGATGCCGAAGGGCAGCCCGTCGGGGCGGAAGCCAGCGGGCACGGCCAGGCCGCAGAGGTCGAGAAGGTTGAGGAAGTTGGTGTAGTACCCAAGATTTGAGTTCAGCCGGATCGGATCGGCTTCCACCTCGCAGGTTTTGTAGATCGTGCCGGCGGTCGGCGTGCAGAGGATGTCGACCGATTCCCAAACGCGTTCCGAGCGCCGCTTGAGCCCGGCAAGCCGGTACTGGGCGGCGAACCCATCTGCCGCCGATCCGTTGCGACCTTTTTCGATGATCGAGCGCGTGACCGGATGCATGGCCTCGGCATCGTTTTCGAGCAGGCTTTTTGTGGCGAGGAATCGCTCCGCCACCCAGGGGCCTTCGTACAGCAGGCGGGCGGCTTCAAGGAAGGGGGCAAAATCGACTTCGATGACGGCCAGCCCGCGGGCCTCCAGCGCGATGAGGGATTCTTTCCACAGCGCCGCATAGGCGGCGTCACCAAAAAATTCCAATTGGTCGGACATCGGGACCCCGACTGATTGGACCGGTCGGGCGGGCCGGAGGGTTTCGTCGCGGGCGAAGGGATCGCCCGCATCGAACGTGGCGACGACGCGCAGGACCGCCTGGATGTCAGGCGCGGAGTTGGCAAAAACCGAGACGCAGTCGAGCGTCCGGCACGCCGGGACGACCCCTCGCGTGCTGACGAGCCCGCGGGTGGGTTTCCATCCGAGCAGGTTATTGAAGGCGGCCGGGATGCGGCCGGAGCCGGCGGTGTCGGTGCCCAGAGCAAACGCCACCAGCTCGCGGGCAACCGCTGCGGCCGACCCGGAGCTTGACCCTCCCGGGATGAACCCGCTGCCAAAAGGGTTCTGCGGGACCCCGAACGGGGAACGAACCCCAACGAGCCCGGTTGCAAATTGATCGAGATTGGTTTTTCCGATGCAGAGGGCTCCGGCTTCGCGCAGGGCCCGAACAACCGGCGCATCTTCGTCCGGCACATACGAGAAGGCCGGACAGGCCGCGCTCGTCGGAAGCCCGGCCACGTCGATGTTGTCCTTCACCGCAAACGGGATCCCGTAGAGAGGCAAATCGGATTTTCCCTCCAGCTCGCGGGCCTGACGCAGGAGGTCATCGTCCGGGAACCGGCAGATCCAGATCGCCGGATCGCTGTCGAGGTGCGGGATCAGCGCCGAGATGACGGCGGAGGGCGACGATTCCCCGGATCGGTAGGCCGCCAAGAGAGTCGTGATTTTCACGGGTTTGCAGAGGGTTTTACCGCGAGAAGATTTTGTCCAGGGCTGACCGGCTGGCCCTCGGCAGCCAGGAGGCATTCGACAATCCCGGATTCGGGCGAGGTGCAGGCGAGCTCCATCTTCATGCTCTCCACGATCGCGACGGTTTCGCCCGCCTGGACCGGCTGGCCGGGCGCGACAAGGATTTTCCAGAGCGCGCCGGCTGTCGGGCTCACGGCCGGAATGCAGCCGGTCGGGACCGGCGACGGCTCGGCGGCA
>JBGTAT010000005.1:0-3794 GCA_041749755.1 Terrimicrobiaceae bacterium
GGCGCTCGCGGCCGGAGCCGAGCGCCAGTACGGCCTCCGGCACTCCCGGGAGTACGAGCGTGGCATGGAAAAAACCGCTGGACGGCTCGCGGTGGAGGCGGAAAGAAAATCCCTGGCCGGATAACACGACGGACGAGATCCCGTTCTCTCCCCGGCAGGTTGTCTCAAACCCGACCTCGCGGCCTTGGGGAGTTAAAAACGAATGCGAGCCGAGGAGGGATTGAAGCTTCCAGCCCAAGCGGTCGGCCAGCCAGCCGAGCAGGAGGAGCGACGTGGTCGAAGATTCCGGGCAGCATTCGATTTGGACGGAGGAGATCTCCTTTAGGCACTTTAACGCCGCAGAGTGGTCGAACAGGTTTGCCATCGCAAACCTCCACGGATGCAGGCGCGTCCAGTTGAGATCGCACAGCACGGTCTCCGTGACGGCACAAATCCGGCCGGTCAGCTGGAACTGGGCGGCAGGGTTGACCCACGTCCGGCTGTCAAAAATCAGCCGGTCAACCCACGACCAAAGCTGTTCATCGAGCGGCTCCCGAAATTCGGCCTGCGACCAGAAACAGAGCGGCAGGTCGGAATCCAGGTGCGAAAAAACAATGCTCGGCAGCGCGGAGGCGCTTTCGCCGTCGAGGCGGAACGTGATCTGCTCGGAGCAGATCTGGTGGCCGCCTTTTCCCGACAGGTGGCAGTGCGCGCTGATCCAGGCCTTCGCCTCCGATGTGGCGGCCGCAGGATCGGCAAGAATCAGAATCGCGCGGAACGCGTGCTGGCTGGCGATCGTCGAGAGCAGCTCGGTGTTCGACTCCATCGAGCCGGGATCCTCCGAGTAGATGACGAGGTTGATCAACGAGGCGCGGGATTTTGTGTCGTCGCTCGCTTCCCAAAGCTTGCCGAGCTCCTTGTCGATGCGGCCGATCTCCACCGGCATCCCGGGCTCGTTCATAGCCGCCTCCAGGTCGTCCCGTGCCGCTTGATAAGTTCCTCCGCCTCGGTCGGCCCCCACGAGCCGGAGGAATAAAACGTGAGGTCGTCAGATCTCGTCCGCCAGGCCGCCTGGATCGCATCGACAAACTTCCACGCCTCCTCGACCTCGTCGCGTCGCGCAAAGAGCGTGGGGTCACCGCTCATGGCGTCGAGCAGGAGCCGCTCGTATGCCTCGGGCGTCGCCTTTCCAAAGCTCGTCCCGTAGTGGAAGTCCATTTTCACCGGCTCGATCCGCAGGCTCGAACCCGGCATCTTCGCGCTCATCCGCAAGGAGACCCCCTCGTCGGGCTGGATCCGGATCACCAGGACGTTGTCATCGACCGCCTCGCCGGTCGCCTTGAAGAGCACGGGAGGAACGCTCTTAAAATGGACCGCAATCTCGGTCCCCCCCTTCGGCAGCCGCTTGCCGACCCGCACAAAAAACGGGACCCCCGCCCAGCGCCAGTTGTCCACATTCACCTGGAGCGCGACGTAGGTTTCCGTGTCGGACTCCGGGTTCACATTGGCCTCGTCCCGGTAGGCGGCGACACGCTTGCCATTGATCGACCCCGCACCGTACTGGCCGCGCACAACATGCCGGAAGACATCGTCCCCCTCCAGCGGCCGCAGCGAGCGCAGGACCTTCACCTTCTCGTCGCGGATGGCATCGGCATCCAGACCGGTCGGCGGCTCCATCGCAGTGAGGCACAGGAGCTGGAGGAGGTGGTTCTGAACCATGTCGCGCAGCGCGCCCGACTTGTCGTAATAGCCGGCACGGCCCTCCACCCCGAGCGGCTCGCTCGCCGTGATCTGGACGTGATCGATGTAGCGGGCGTTCCACATTGCCTCAAAAAGGGCGTTGGCAAACCGCAGGACCATGATGTTCTGAGCCGTCTCCTTGCCGAGGTAGTGGTCGATCCGGTAGGTGTCCGCCTCCGGGAACGCACCCTCGACGAGGTCGTTCAGATGCCGCGCGCTCGGCAGGTCGGTGCCGAACGGCTTTTCGACGATGACCCTCGCCCACCCGCCTTTCGATCCCTTGTTCAGCCCACTCTTGCGCAGGTTTTCCAGGATGACCTCAAACTGGTCGGGGGCGACCGCAAGATAAAAGAGCCGGTTCCCCCGGGTGCCGCGCGCCGCATCGAGTTCGTCCAGCCGCCGTGCCAGCGACTCGTAACCCTCAAAATTGTCGAAGGCGCTCCGGTGATATGCGATCGAGGACGCAAAACATTCCCAGAGCTCGTCGTTCACCGACTGGCGGGAAAATTTTCTAACCGCCTCGCCGAGCTCGCCGCGGAATTCCGCATCCGACTTGTCGCGCCGGGCAAACCCGACGACGCTGATCGCGGGCGGCAGGACGCCATCGGCGGCGAGGTTGTAGAGCGCCGGGACCAGCTTCCGGTGGGTCAGGTCGCCCGTTGCCCCGAAAATCACCAGCGTGCAGGGATCGGGCATCGCCCGGCTGGCAAGCCCCTCGCGGAGCGGATTGGTCAAGGAATCAGTCATGGTCGCGCGGTAATATCGGTTTGCCAGATCGCTTTCAACCGGGAAAGTTGGCGCGATGAACTGGCAGCAGATGGTCAAAGTAGCAGAGGATGTCACGGCTGCAACCCTCGCCGAACTCCCGCCGGCCGTGCAGTACGCGATCGGCGCAGTGCCGATCCTCCTCGAAAAGCATCCGCTCCCCGCCGATGTCGCCGACGGCATCGAACCCGATACGCTGGGCTACTTTGATGAGGACCAGGCCGGCCTCGTGCGGATCCGCCTCTGGCTGGAAAATATCGACGACTATGCCGGCGGCGACCCGGGAACCTTCCGCGACGAGGTGCGCACGACCCTCCTCCACGAGATCGGCCACGTCCTCGGCTGGGATGAGGACGACGTCGAGGAACGCGGGCTCGGATAGCCCCAAATGCCACTGGCGCGAAGCGCTACTGATTTCGTCTGCGAAAATCCCGTTAATATTATGGCTGAGACGTCCGAGTCTTTGCAGCAAAATCAGCTCGGATCCTTCCTGCTAGTTCATTCCCGCATCCACCACGCGCAGCTTGGGAAAATAAGTGCGGTAGTACCCGCGATCACGTGTCAGAAGTGCGTCTGCTTGATGCTGGGCATGGGCTCCAACGAGGAAATCTGTGAACATGCGCTCCTTGGGCCTTGAGCTCCGCTGTCGGTAGCGGAGGAATGCCATGCCAGCCAGATGAAGCGACTCGGGCAGAAAATCCTGGACGACGATCTGCATCACCTCGAAGGCGGCAATCATCTCGCCCGGCGAGGAGAAGTGGCCGCTGATTTCGGCGGCGACGACCGGGCAAAGAATCAGCGCTCCTTCCATCCGGGCTGAATCCAAGGCAGCGATCGACGCGTCCGTGAAAGCCGACTTCACCCCAATAAGGTCGATAAGAACATTCGAGTCGATTGCGGTCGTCATGGACTAGTCAATATCGCCTTTGGCAACCGGTCCGCGCAATACATCGGCCGCTTCCCGACTGTTGCGATAGGGCACCGACTTGCTGCCAAGACCTTGAAACCTCGAAAAAAAACTGCCCTCGGCAGCCTTTTGCGCAATGAACGATCCCTTCGGCCCGAGCTTCAGCACGATTTTTGTCCCGGCCACAAGGCCAAGCGCCTCGCGCACGCGAACTGGCACCGTGATCTGCCCCTTGGAGCTGATGGTTGTTGTCATGAATTTACTATATAGGGCCTGTCCGGTAGGGGGAAACGAAGACAGGCAAAGGGACAGGGGGTAAAAAAGTCCGGGCATGAACAGCGAAAAACGCTGCCATGCCCGAAATCGAGTGGTTATAATTTTGTCGCCAAACAAAAACTCAACA
>JBGTAT010000006.1:0-3978 GCA_041749755.1 Terrimicrobiaceae bacterium
GAGGTGTTGAGTTTTTGTTTGGCGACAAAATTATAACCACTCGATTTCGGGCATGGCAGCGTTTTTCGCTGTTCATGCCCGGACTTTTTTACCCCCTGTCCCTTTGCCTGTCTTCGTTTCCCCCTACCGGACAGGCCCCAATTACGGCGAGGTGATGTTCGGAAGCCTGGATCCTTTTTTTGAATTGGATGGGCCAACGTTTTGACGAAAGAATTTCGCGCCCAATTTTGCATGCCCTCGAAAGCCGGATGAATTCACCACAACTAAGGAGTGGGCCGGCCGCATCTCTCCCATTATCTCCGTTTGGATCTGCAACGGGGCCATACCCGGCCTCAGGAAGTCGATAGCTTGGGACCCAAACGGTTTCAGCCCCGGGCAACTGAGCCGGCCATGTGTAGTCAAGGCATAGTGGGAACTCGGCAGTCCCCATGTCCTCATAAATCATTCGAGCACGGCTTGAGGCTTCGCCTGTATCCAAGACCGCCTCACTCATCCCAGGATAACACTTCTGCAAAATCTCCTCGATCTGGGGAAGCGTGAGCGTCTGCTCGGAGTCGGAGGACATGAGATGCGCGGTCAAAAATCCACGCCAAAGAGGCGGGTTGATGGATCAGAGGAATTCAAGACGGGTAGTAGCAGCCAGCGGCTTCCATCCTGCATCATTGGTGGAGGCTCTGTGGTAGTGGTGATGATGTATTGGAAGCTGGCATCGGCTGGGCTGGGGAAGTTTTTTTCGAGTTCGGTGGCGTAAATGAAAAACCTCTCGTAGATGATCCTGGCCATGTCTCCTTCGCGGGGGCCGTCGTGAACGAGAAAGCGCGGGTGGGTTCCGTGGCCTTCCATGCTAATGACGATGGCAGCCAGGTCAAACGCCAGAGTCTTGATGGTATCCAGTGCTGCCCCGGAGAGCTCCCGCTTGCGGGTAACGTGAGGCGCGATGCCAGTTGATTCGAGGGTGATGCTTGCCTCCACGCTTGCGCCCATCACCGCGCGAACAATGTCCGCGAAAGAGTTGGTGAACACCCGCAACTTTGTATCCATGCTGGCCCGCAGTGCCGTGACGTCCTGTTTCTTCTGCTCAATGGTTTCAAGGAGTTGCTTTCTCGTGGTTTCGTGACCACCCAAGGACTTGTTTGCGGAATCGGACTCACTGAACAGGTCACGCACGCCCCGCGCCTTCTCGACCCGAGTCGCAAGAGCCAGGATTTCACGATTGGCGTGGCGAAGCGCAATCTGAAGAGCCTTCTGCGTTTCAATCCGTGCATTCCGCAGAGTGGGAAGCTCCGTTTCGCGCGCCTCTTTTCGACGCTGAAAGGCATCGATGTCACTCGTTAGCGCAAGCGCTGCGGCCTTGAGTTCCGCTATGTTTCGGATGGATTCGGGAGACGTTTCCGCCTCTGTAATGCATCCGTTCTCCAGTGCGCACACCTTTGTTTTCGGGCACCACCCATCGGATTTCCGAATCGGGTCTTCCATATTGCCGTTCTCGAAATCCCGAACAAGAAGGAGATCCTGTTTTTGTCGCTCCTGAGTAGTTTGGATTTTTTCGGTCAGCTTCTCGACCTCTGCCTTTGCTGAGATCACAAGGTTGCCGGCTTCTTCATCGCGCTCCCGTGCGGCTTTTACCTCAGGGCTCTCGGGTTCGCTTTCAAGCCGGACGATTCCCTGTTGTAGAACTTCCTCCAACGATTCAACTCGGGCTTTGAGCGCATCGATGTCCCCGGGCGCGGAATCCCCGAGCATTTTGCGCGCTGAGCGGAGGGCCTGGTCCAGCTTCGTGGCAGCTTCGGTTTGGAGGCTGGCGATCTTGGTTTCCTCGGTCTCCAGCTTGCCTTGCGCCGTGTCGATTTCGGCTCTCAATGTGGGCTCGCGCATATCGAGCAGGCCCAGGACAGCGCGCATGAGCAGATGGCGTTGAGCGGCCTTGCTTTGCGGGTTGTCCCCTTCGCTGGACGGATCGCGCCAAGCCGCAATGTTGGCGAAACGGGCTTCCTGGTCACGCATGAGCCAACCAAGCAGGTGCCGCCAACCTTCCCCAGGATGGAGTTGGTCGGCGACTGGCGCTGCAACCGCTTTGACCGCCGAGAGGAAATCTTCATATCCGCCGGTGGGAGAATTCTCTCCGATGACAGAATCTATGGAATCGGACGCGAGAGCGAAATCACTCCCCTCCGTGGCAAGCCGTCGTCCGACGACCCAATCGATACCGTCAATCCGGACTGCGGCCACTACCCAGAGACTGAAAAAATTCGAGGCGATGCCGAGTCGCTGGGACTCAGTTCCGAATGGCTTCTCCCCGAGGACATGCCGGATCAGCCTGCAAAAAAGCGTTTTCCCGCTGGCGTGGCCCGCGAGGCCGTCGCGGTATAGTCCTTGTTCTGTCACCGGATTCTCCGGCTTCGCCCAGAGGATGTTTAGTCCCCGGTGAAGCTTGATCGCGCGTATGGGTTTCTTGGTAGGATCGGTAAGGGAGTCCAGGATGCGGATTTCCTTAAACCAAAGAACTGGTTCTGGCCGGTCGCTATCAGGAGTTAGTTTCCGCTGAAATTGGTCCAGAAAATGAGTTTGTTCATGCGGGGTCATATGACGGCCTCCAATATTTTGATTCGTTGCTGTTCGGTGGGAAGCAAATCCTTGATCGGCTCGTTCGCGGGCCAGAGGTCGGCGACGAATAGGGCAATTCTCGCATCAAACTGGATGTGCGGATCAGGGGAAATCGGTGCGCCAGTGCGCTCGATCCAAAGTTTTCCTTCGACCCGAACGAGGTGCAGATGCCCGCGAATGGCGGATTCGAGGTGTGGGATGAAATCTTCCTTTCTGAGTTCGTCGCAGAATACTTTCTGCCAATCGGAAACAACCGATCCCAATTGCGCCTGGCCATACTTGGCGAGCAGCGAAGGTTCGGTGAGAAGCCAGTAGGCTCGGCGGAATCTCTCAAATGGGAGTTTGTCGCCTGCTTGGTGCAGGAGTTGGGGAACGATGACGGCCCGATATTTCGCGGGATCCCATGCAAAACGCGGAATTTTTGGAAGGACAAGAGGTTGGTCCATCCAATCGGATGCCGGGGTCTCCGCCTCTTTACGTGCGATGCCGAACAGATCGTCCGCTTCGTTTCTATTGGTGGTTTTACGGCGCGACGCTTTCTTTGTCCTTATGCCCTTGGTAGCCGGGGCGTTGGCGGCTTCTTCGGCGGCACGTGCGTGGTTGAGCTTGAGGAGGCGGGCCAGGAGGTCTTTGCGGGCGGCGGGGGTGATGGTGTAGCGGGTGCGGTCGTTTTCTGGGAGGGTTTCGAGTTCCTGGAAGTCGTGGGCGAGCGCGATGGCGGGGCCGTCGGGGCCGGGTTCGTGCCAACCGTAGGCGGCGAGGACGGCTTGGTCGAGGGCGACGTGCAGGGCGCGGAGGCGGAGGATGCCGTCGCGGGCTTGTTCGGGCGTGAGGGTTCCGGCGGTGGCGCGGTGCTCCTCCGGCACGTCCGTTCGCCATCCGCTATCCGCCATCCGCCTCTTGAACAAGGCTTCGAGGCGCTTATCGAGTTCCCGGGCATGGAAGAGGTTGTAGATGTCGGTGAGGCCGAGCCAGAGGCGGAGCATCAGTTCGCGGCGGTGTTCGTGGTAGGCTTCGCCAATGGCGGCGAGGTCCGGGTTGGGGTGCTGCCACTGTCCGGCGGGGAAGGCGAAGGTGTCGAAGCACTTCGATGGGGAGTAGCGGAGGTCCTGTTTCAATGCGCCGCTGTATTTTCGCGCCCAGACTTCGTGGATCGTGGATTGCACGACGGCGTAGTGGTCCCACCGGTCGGTGGTGAAGACTTTGAGGGCGTCTGTGAAGGCTGTATTTATTGAGGGCCTGTCCGAAAACAGGGTGGATTTTCAGGAAATTCCAAAAAGTCGATTTTCACCCCCACATATAGATGCGACCCAGGCGTGTTTTTCTCTCGACTCCCCATTTTTCAACGACTTACCAATAAAATACGCACGTAAG
>JBGTAT010000007.1:0-3021 GCA_041749755.1 Terrimicrobiaceae bacterium
CCGAACCTCCGCTCGAACCGCCGGGAATCCGGCTGTGGTCCCAAGGGTTCCGGGTGACTTGGTAGGCGGAATTTTCCGTCGACGATCCCATCGCAAACTCGTCCATGTTCAGCCGCCCGAACGGGATCGCTCCCGCAGCACGTAGCTTTGTGATCACCGTCGCGTCGTAGGGGGCCTTGTATCCTGCGAGGATCTTTGAGGCGCACGTGCACTGCTCGCCGAGCACGTTGATGACATCCTTGATCCCGATCGGGACCCCGCCGAGCGGGAGCGAGACGTCGGCCTTTTCGGCCGCCGCCAGCGCGGAATCAAAATCGCGCGCCAGGTAGGCCCCGATCGCGGGGTCGGTCGCGGCGATCCGATCCTCCAGGGCACGGACGGCATCCGCCGGGGTGAACTCCCCGCTGCGGAAGCCGGTCTGAAGTTCGGAGATGGTCAGGTTGGCAAGCTGGGACATGGAAATTATTCGATGACTTTGGTGACGACGACCAGGTTGTTCGCGGCGTGCGGGGCATTCGCCAGCACGACGGCGCGCTCGAGCCCAGGCTGGGGGGAGTCGTCGCGGAACACGTTGAAGACCGGGTTGGCGTGGGCGGTGGGGTCGACATCCGAGACGTCCAGCTTGCCGAGCTGCTCGACATATTCCAGGACGCTTCCCAGCTGGGCCTGGAACGTGGCGGTTTCTTCGTCGGTCAATTCGATGCGGGCCAGGCGGGCGACATCGCGGACATCAAGGATCGGGCTGCTCATGTGCGCCCTTTGGTAGTTTCCCGGAGCCGATTTGTCCAGCATCCGCGGCAGCGGGGCGATTTTCCTCCGCCTCGTCCGGGGTCTCAAACGAGAACCCGTGCAGCTTTTCCGTCTCCTCGGGAGTCGTAAATACTTTCCAGAGGCACCAGAGGAAGAGGGCCGTTACCGAGCCAACCGAGACGATCATGACGAACCATCCGCCCAGGGTCATGGCAGCTCCTCCCTCGGGATCGGCCGGCTGTAGGCGGGCGCACGTGCGCAGAGAAGGGCGACAAAAAGCGCGAACGCGGCGACGAGGCCCACCGACATCCAGGCGACCGGGTCGGGCGCGATGAAGAGGTCTTTGACGTAGCCGCTGAATTCCGCCGGCCGCCCGCCAAAGGTGACCCCAAAGACGTTGACCAGCACCCAGAGGCAGAAGATCGTTATCAGGAATGCCGGGCAGAGGAATTTCATGACCGGCGCGAAGAATCGGGGGATCGGGAAGGCGGCCCCCCGGTCGGCCTCCGCCAGCCCGCGATCGACCCCGAAGCCCCAGGAAAACACCAGGATCTGGATCGTCGCCAGGATGAAGATCAGAAACGTGCCGACCCAAAAATCCAAGGTGTCCAGCGCCTTGAGGTCCTTGCTGAAGTAGACGACAAAGGCGGACCCGGCGGCCGTGATGAATCCGAGGATTGCCACCGATTGGCGGCGCCCGATTTTTAGCGCCTCCTCGAGGAACGCAATCCCAGGCTGCAGCATCGAGAGCGAGCTGGTGATCGCCGCAAGGAACAGCAGGAAAAAAAATGCCGATCCGAAAAACCATCCCAGCGGGAGCTTGGCGAAGACGAGCGGGAGGACCTGGAACCCGAGCGCAAACGTCCCCATGCCCGCGACCCCGGCGACCCCTAGGAACGCAAACGCTGCCGGCAGCGTGATCAGCCCGCCCAGGCCGACCTCGCAAAACTCGTTGGCGCTCGTTGCTGAGAGCCCGCTGAGCACGACGTCATCCTTCCTGGAAAGGTAGCTCGCATAAGTGAGGATCACCCCGAACCCGACGCTGAGCGAAAAGAAGATCTGCCCGGCGGCCGCAAGCCAGAGCTGGGGTTTGAGCAGCTGTTCGATCACACCCACCGTGCGCAGACGGGTGGACGGGTCGGCGCGGACCCCGGCACCGGCAGCCGCGATCGCGCTTGCCCCAACGACCTCGCGCTCTTTAACCCAGGCCCCTTCGAGCACGCGCTCGACGACGACCTTTTCCGGGTTCCACATAAACCCGAGGCCGTTGACCACGTTGTAGTCCGGGTGCGCCGGATCGGGCGCCCCGAGGGTCAGCACGCGAACCAGGATGACCAGCGCCAGCACGAGCAGCGCCGGCATCGCCCAGTTGCAAAACCACTCGATCCCCTTGGCGATCCCTCGATAGATCAGAATGAAGTTCAGGATGAAGACGAGGATCAGGTAGTTCCCGACCTGGTCGAGATGGAACCCGACCGAAAACCCGTTTTCCTTCGCGCCGATGAACGCCGCAAAAAAGTCGCCGGCCGCCTCGACCGAATGGAAGTTCAGCCCGCCGGTGAGGAAGTTGACCGCGTACCCGAGGCACCACGACTCGATGACCACGTAGTACATGTAGATGATCACTGGCACAACGACCCCGATGACGCCGACATATTTTCCCCAGCGGGGTCGCAGGAAATAGTGGAAGACGCCCGGCGACGAGTGCAGCCCGTGCTGGCCGGCGAGGCGGCCCATCGTCCACTCGGCCCAGCAGATCGGGAGCCCGATCACCAGGAGCGAGATGAAGTAGGCGATCATGAATGCGCCGCCTCCGTACTGCGCCGCCTGGCCGGGAAACCTCAGAAAGTTCCCGAGCCCGACCGCGCTCCCGGCGACCGCCATAATGACTCCCAGCCGTGATGACCAGCGCTCTTCCGCCATGCGCGCGAAGCTAGGAGCCGCCGCGCGGGGTGGCAACAAAATTAAGAAATCCTGAGGCCTCTCTATCTTCGGGGTGGGGGATTGCTGTCCGGAGCGATGAGGAACTCCGCTAGGTCGTCCGGCAATCCGGATGACCAGGCGAGCGGCTCACCGTTCCAATCGAGGGAAAGGTGGGCGGAGTGGAGGGCGTGCCGGGGAAGAAGGAGGCGCCGCGCGAGCGAATCGGTCCAACCGGTTTGGATGAACTCGAGGTAGCAGTCGGGCGAGGGCCCGTAGATTTTGTCGCCGACGACCGGATGGCCGGCATGGGCGGCATGCACGCGGATCTGGTGGGTGCGGCCGGTGATC
>JBGTAT010000008.1:0-1789 GCA_041749755.1 Terrimicrobiaceae bacterium
AAGCAGGCGGCATACGCATGGTAGTTGACCGGCGGATGTCCCGCCGCGCCCGGAGCGCCTGGGCCTTCGGCAAACGACTGCTCGCGATCGCGGCCGCCAGGGTTCAGCACAGAAAACTTCATGGATGTTTGATCCGGTCCCAGATCCGGTCGAGCTCCTCGAGCGGGGTGTCCTTCATCTTCCGGTCGCCGAGTTCGCGCTCGACCGCCCCGAACCGGCGGATGAACCGGTTCGTAGCCGCGGTGAGCGAGGTCTCCGCATCGACGCCGAGCTTCCGGGCCAGGTTCACCGCCGTGAATAAGATGTCCCCGACCTCGTCCTCGATCGCCCGGCGGTCGCCCTCGGCCAGCGCCTCGCGCACCTCGGCGACCTCCTCGGCCAGCTTTTCAAAAACCGGCTCGGCATCCGGCCAGTCGAACCCGACCCGGCCGGCTTTCTTCTGGGCGTTCTGCGCGCGCAGCAACGCGGGCATCGAGGCCGGCAGCCCGTCCAGCACGCCCGACCTCTCCTTTTTCTCCTCACGCTTGATCTCCTCCCACTGCCGCAGGACCCCTTCCGAATCCGAGGCCAGCTTGTCGCCGAAGACGTGGGGATGACGACGGATCATCTTTTCGCAGACCTCGGCGGCAACCTCCTCGAGAGAAAATGCGGACCGCTCGGCAGCCATCTGGGAATGCATCACGATATGCAGGAGAAGGTCGCCTAACTCCTCGCGAAGGTTCGCGTCGTCGGATTTTTCGATCGCCTCGATCACCTCGTAACATTCCTCGATCAGCGCCCCGCGCAGGCTCGCATGCGTCTGCTCGCGGTCCCACGGACACCCGCCGGGCGCGCGCAGCCTTGCCACGATCTCCCGCAACCTCTCCATCGCCCCGCAGCCCATCAGATCCTCCACAGCGACCCCTGGCCGACCCCGAACTCACCGACCTCCTCGCTCGATGTCCTCGCCACAAAAAACGTGAGCGACGTGATCGCAATGATCGTCCCGAAATAGATCGTGGCCGCCAACCAGGATGGAAGCTCCTGCACCGCCATCGCGCGATAAAATGCCCCGAACGAATGGATCGGGACCTGAGCGTGGACAAGGATCTTCATCGTCCAGGCGACCATGATGATCGCGAAGATGAACGCGTAGTTCCGCTTGAGCCGCCGCCCGAGCGCCTCGAGCTTGCCGATCTTAAACGACGGCATGATCAGGTCCTCGCAGACCAGCTTGCGCCACTCGCCGTCCAGGATCTTCCCGTTGCGCGAGACCATCGGGACCAGAAAATGCGACTCCAGCATCCGGACCCGCCCGCGAAAGGCATCGTAAAACCGGTACCGCCGGGACTCGATCCAGAGCATGATCCAAACGAGCGCCAGATTAAAAAAGAAGATGATGTGCGGGAGCTCTCGGAAAGTGAACGCGGCCCCGATGATCGTGGTCGTCGTCGTGATCGCCCACGTCGTCGTCACGTCGAGCCGCTGCCGCCAGATCATGATCCGCCCGAGCTCGCCCCGGTAGAAGTGGACCATCGCATTCACATAACACGGGTCGCTCAAGCTCGCCGGTGGAAGCGTGGTCGGTGCGGGCGGAATATTGTCGTCAGGCATGGTTTTTGTTTTTTTCGTTTTCGAGCAGTTCCTTGCGCGCCGCCTCCAGCAGCGCCCGCTCGCGGGCGCTCAGGCTGCCGATCCCCCGGCGCGAAATCTTCTCGAGGATCTCATCGACCGGCACGGATTTTTCCTCCCGGACGACGGCAAATTTCCGGGCTCGCCGGGCGGGCAGGAGGGCGCGCCAATCCGGCAG
>JBGTAT010000009.1:0-13923 GCA_041749755.1 Terrimicrobiaceae bacterium
GCGGACGGCACGATGCGCTGGTCCGGGATCCTGCCCCGCTCGCCCGTCGAATGGGACCGGCTTCCCCCCGAGGTCCGCTCTGCCCTGGAGCGCTCGCCCGCCGGCGTCTTTGCCCTCTCGGACCTCTACCAATGCCACTCGCCCTCGGAGCCGGACGAGTGGACCCATGCTCTCTTTCAGGCTGGCGCAGCCGACGGGGCTGGCAAAAAACTCGTCCGAAACGCCTTTTTCAAAGTCGCCCTCACCACCCCTGCTGCCCCATGAAATGCGAGCTCACTTTCGGCCTGGATGTCGAGACGCCCGACTTTGCGGACGTCACCACCTCGGTCGCCCAGATCGCGGGATTTCTCCGCGACCATGGGATTTCCGACCCGGCCTTCCTCGGGGAGTTCGAGCAGGCGGCGGCTGAGGCCCTCAATAATGCCGTCGAGCATGGGTGCGCCTCCGGCCCGGAAAAGTTTTTCCGTGCCCGCCTGCATCTTCGCCCTGACCTTGTCGAGCTGAGGGTTCTGGATCCCTCGGATTTTAAGGGATGGGATGGGCCGCCGACGCTCCCCGACGACCCCTTTGCCGAGGGCGGGCGCGGGCATTTCCTGATGTCACAAATGACGGACGAGCTCCTCCACGAGTACGAGGACGGCCGCCACGTGCTGGTTCTTCGGAAACGATTGGCCAGCGGCCCCTGGGAATACCATCCCGGCCAGTCGGATCAGGTTCTCTCCGAGATGACCGATGAGCTGGTTGCCAGCTACGAGATGATCAGCACGCTCCTCGGGCTCGGCGAGTGGCTGGCCACCGCCCCCGGCCTGAAGGCGTTCGCCGAAGGGGCCCTCGCGCGGCTGTGCGAGGTGACCGCCGCCGAGGTTGCCTACGTGAGGTTTGAGGACAACGGCGCCCTCGTGAACATCCAGCAATGGGGGGCCTGCCTGTCCGAACCCCCCAAGGCAGTTCCGATCGCCCGGGGCGGGGTCGAGGCGGAGGTGTTCCTCACCGGAAATGAAATCACCCTTCCGGCCGGGTTTTCCGTTCCTCCCGGGGATGCGCTCGCAGGCATTTTTTATTCGGGTTTTGTCGCGCCGGTTCTCTTTAAGGACGAACGGCGCGGGATCCTCCTCATCGGAAAAACCACGCCGGGAATATTTTTTGATGCGGGCAAGCTGAAGATCGCGCGCATGGTGGCCGAGTACCTTGGAATCGTGCTCATGATGAGCGAGCTCCAAAAGCGGAGGTCGTCCGAGGATCGGGCGCTGCGCGATCTGGAAATCGCGTCCCAGCTCCAGCTCTCCCTGATGCCCGGCGAGTTTTCCGCGTACCGGGGATTGGATATTGCCGGAACCTGCCGCCCGGCCATGCAGGCGGGCGGCGACTACTTCGATGCGCTGGCCCTGCCGGACGGGTCGGCACTTTTTGTGATCGCCGACGTGATGGGGAAAGGCCTTCCGGCAGCGGTGCTGGCCACGATGCTGCGCACCAACCTGCGGGCCGTTGTGGCCACCGGGGAAACCGACCCCGGGAAAATCCTCCACATGATCAACAACTTGATGTGCCCCGACCTGATCAAGCTCGAAATGTTCATCACGATGGCCTGCGTCTGGATTTCCCCGCAGCGCGATTCCCTCCGCCATGCCTGCGCCGGCCACCTCCTTCCCCTCCTCCAAAAATCGGGTAGCCCCGAACACCTTGACGAGGTGCCCGGCGGCGGCATGCCGCTCGGCATCTTTGCCGACAGCCAATACCTCCCGGAAGTCTGCGAGCTCAAACCCGGCGACCGGGTCCTGCTCTACACGGATGGAATCGTCGAGGCCTGCGATCCCTCCGGCGCGCTTTTTGATGTGGACCGAGTGAAGCAGGGCCTCCGGCGTTCGTTCTCCGGGTGCTCCCAGCCATCCCTGAACGCCCTTCTCGCGGAGGTCGAGGAATTTACCGACGGCGCCCCGCCCTCCGACGACCGGACCGCCCTCCTGATCTCCAGAACCCTTTAACCCATGCAAAAAACCATTCTCCTCGTTGACGATCAGGAACTCATCATACGCGTTGTTCAGGCAGCGCTCCGCCCGCTCGGCGCGCAGCTCCCCAGCGCCAAAAGCGGCCAGGAGGCGGTCCACTACCTCGAGAACAACGCGCCTCCCGACGCCATGGTGCTCGACGTGTCGATGCCCGGGCAGGACGGCGTGGAGACGCTCCGGCAAATCCGCCTGCTTCCATCGGGCGCCGAAATCCCGGTGCTCATGCTGACGGCGCGCGACCAGACGCTCATTCGCAAGGAGGCGGAGGGGCTCAAAGTTTTTGACTTCATCACCAAGCCATTCAGCCCGAATTCGCTCCAGCAAACCGTCAAGCGCATGTTGGGGATGCCCGGATAACTCAGGTCGGCGGCGAACGCAACACGTGCGCTCCCGCCTTGCCTCGCTCGCATGGACTACCTCGTCTTCATCACCGCCCTCCTGCTGGCCCTCGCCGGGGTAGTCATTTTCAGGGCGGGCTCGCGGGAAGTGCGGTCCATGCCGTCCAGCCTGGCAGCGGCATTGATCGCAACCGCCCTGCTGCAGATCTGGCCGATGATTTGGCTGCATGAGGTGGAGAGCTTTCCGCTCCCGACCATTCACGCGGCCCTGGCTCTGGCCGCCGGGGTCCTCCTGCAGTGCTCGGCGTGGTCGCTTCGAAAAGGCCCGCGCCGGATTCTGATCTGCCTCCTCACCCTCCTGGCCGGCGGCCTGCTCTGGGCGGTCGGCGGCACCGCAGGGATCACGAAGGTTTTTTGGCCGCTGGGTGGCATCCTCGCCGGCACTCTCTTTTTTCTTGAAAGCCGCAAAAAGCGCGGGGATTTCCGGCATGCGCTCCAGCTGATGACCCTCGGGTCTGCGCTGACGTCGCTTCTGGTTCCCCCCGCCGTTGCCTTTCATGTGTTTTGGGCGCACATCTCGCTCGGCAACCCGGCGGTGGCTCAGCAGATCCAGATATTTCTGGGGGCGGGCTGCTGGCTGGCTGGCGGCCTTCTGTGGTATCGCGCGGAGGTTTGGCGGTCGCTGTCCTTCCATCCAACCCCGTCGTCGGAGCGCCACCTCTCGCCCAGCCCGGTGCTCCTGCTCCTGTTTCTCGGCCTCCTCACCATCGGGTGGCCGACGCTCGAGGCCCTCACCCGACGGATCGATGACCAGCGCCGGCAGGAGCTCATCCAGCAGACCCGGTTGGCGGTTTTTTCTCTCGAGAGTCTCCGGCCGCCCAACCTGCTGGGCGAGGCCAGGGAGGCCGACTCCCCGGATTACCTCACCCTCAAAAAGGAGCTCCGAACCCTGGCAAAAATCGGCGACTATTCGTTCGCCTACCTCATTTTTGTCAAGGGGGAGGATTTGATGTTTTTGGCTGACTCCGCCAAGCCGGGCGCGGATGAGGAATCTGTGATCGGCGACGTCTGGACCTCGGCCCCTCCCGCCCTCCGGGAGGCTGTTCTGGGCAGGAAAATCCCGGAGGCCGGTGCCATCACCATCGGCCCCTACACGGATGACTGGGGGACCTGGGTCACGGGGATCTCCCTGCTCCCGGACTGGAGGATCGGGAGCTCCCAGGTTCTGCTCTGCGTGGACCGCTCGGCGCAGACGTGGCAGACCTCCCTGCTGCGAATCCGCCAGGCCGGGATGGGCGTGCTCTCCGTGCTCACGCTGATCGTTTTTATTGCTTACGCCCTCCACCGCACCAGCATGGAGGCCAAGTGGAGGATCGCCCATTCCGAGGAGCGCCTGCGCATGGCGCTGCGCGGCGCAAACCTCGCGGCCTGGGAATACCGGCCTTCGTCGGGGGCCTTTCATCTGGAGCAGGAGTGGAGGGATCTGCTTGGACGGGATGACTTCGAGGCGGAGGTGTCGCTCGAGGATTTCCTTCAGTGGGTCCACCCTGAGGACCGCTCCAGCTTCGAAGATGCCTGGCGCAAGTTGGAAGCCGGAACCCATTCGGAAATCGAGATGCCGCTCCGGTTTGTCAGCGGGCGCGGGGTTCTGCAGTACCTCTTGCTGAGCGGGAGGGCGATTGGTAAAGACGCCGACGCCGCCCCGCTTCTGATCTCCGGCACCGCGCAGGATGTGACGTCGCGCCATAAACAGCTCGAAACCCTGCGGGTGCAAAGCGCGGCGTTGGATGCCGCCGCCAACGTGGTGGTGATCACCGATGCCGACGGGAAAATCGAGTGGGTCAACCCCGCCTTCACCCGGGTTTCAGGGTACAGCCGCGAAGAGGTGCTGGGATCTAACCCCCGGGTCCTGAAGTCGGGCGTCCACCCCCCGGAGTTTTATCAAGAGCTCTGGAGCAAGCTGGGGAGGGGGGAGGCTTGGAGCGGCGAGCTCACCAACCGGCACAAGGACGGCCGCCTGTACACCGAGGAGGCCACGATCACGCCGGTGCTCGACGAGCATCAGAAGGTTACGCATCACATCGCCGTCAAGCAGGACATCACCGCCCGGAAGCGCAATGAGGAGGAGCTCGAGCGCAGCCGCAAGGAGCTTCGCCGCCTCGCGCTGGTTGCCGAAAATACCACCAACGCGGTTGTGATTGCTGACACGCAAGGCCGGATCGAGTGGGTGAACCCCGGGTTTGAGCGCATCACCGGCTACTCCTTCGCCGAGGTGCTCGGAAAGCTTCCGGGCAGGATCCTGCAGGGGCCCGATTCGGATCTTGCCGTGCGCGGCCGCATGCACGAGGCCGTGGCCGCCGGCCAAGGTTTTAAGGAAACCCTCCTGAACTATAGTAAGGACCGGAAGCCGTACTGGATTTCGATCGAATGCGTCCCCCTCAAAGAGAGCGACGGATCCCACATCGGGTTCATGGCGATCGAGGAAGACATCACCGAACGGGTCCTCGGCGAAGAGGCGCTCGGACGCCAGCGCGCCAACCTCCAGCGCATCAACTCCACCCTCCTCAACCTCGGCGAATCATATGAAAAAAACCTGGATGACCTCACCCATCTGGCCGGAGAAATTTTTTATGCCGACTGCGCCCTTTACAACCGGCTGGACGGGGGCGCGCTGACGACGATCGGCCGCTACAAGGCCCCGCCCGGGCTCCCTTTCCACGACACCGCCGAGGGCCACCTCTGCTTCGATGTGATCAACAGCCCGAGCGGGTTCCTCTGCGTCCCCAACCTTTCGCAGACCCGCTATGTGACATCGGATCCCAATGTCGGCCGCTTCGAATGGGATACCTACGTCGGCCAGGGCGTCCAGGTCGAGGGCCGCACCCTCGGCTCCCTCTCGGTCATTTTCACAAAGCCCTTTGTGATGGAGGATCACCTGAAGGAATGCCTCTTCCTCATCGCCCAGGCCATCGGGCGGGAGGAGCTCCTGCACATGGGGCGGCAAAATCTTGACCGCCTGGCCCGGCAGGAGGCGACCGCCAGCACGCGGCTTTCGACGCTTCTTCAAAACCTCAATGATGCGGTGCTGGTCGAGGATAGCGAGCGCCGCGTGATTTTTGCCAACCCCGCATTTGAGGCCATGTTCGGGGTCGAGGCGTCGGCAATTTTGGGGATGGACTGCGCGATTTTGGCCGGTGCGGCCGCCCCGTCCTTTGAAGATCCCCAGGCATTCCTGCTGTCCACCGGCGAGGCGGTGAAAACCCGCCAGGCGATCCACGGGGAACTTCTCGCCCTGAAAAATGGATGCTCCATCATCAGGAACTTTGCGCCCATCGGTGAGGGCGGGATCCACTACGGATTTTTGTGGCACTACCGCGATGTCACGCGCCAGAGAAACAACGAGCTCCTTCTGAACGCGGTGGCCAGCCTGGCCTCATCGATCCTCGAAAAGCCTCTGGATTCAGCCGAGGACTGGAGCCGGGCGCTGGGTGCCCTCGGCGCCCCGATTGGCGTGGACCGCACCTACGTATTTCGAAACCACCTCGCGCCCTCCACCGGGCAGCCGGCGTGCTCGCAGATCGCCGAGTGGACGCGGACGGGAGTCTCCGCCCAGATGGCCAACCCCGATCTCCAAAACGTGGAGTACTCGGTCGCCGGCCTGGAGCGTTGGCTCAGCGACCTCTCGCAGGGCCGTGCGATCACCGGGCTCGTGAAGGATTTCCCTCCCGGGGAGAGGGACCTTCTGCAAAGACAGGACATTATTTCCATCGCCGTCGTTCCGATCGCCGTCGGCGGCACGTTCTGGGGGTTCCTCGGGTTTGACGACTGCCGCCGGGGGCGGGCGTGGCATGCCGAGGAGATCGCGCTCCTCCAATCCGCCGCCGGACTCATCTCGGCCCGCCTCGACCTCCAGCGGTCCGTGAAAGCTCTCGTGCGCAGCGAATCAAAATTCCGCGCGATGTTCGAATCCTCGCCGGTCGGCATGGCACTCAACGATTTGGAGTCGGGCCATTTTCTTGAGGCAAATAAGGCCCTGCTCGAGATGATCGGATATTCCTCGGAGGAGTTCCAAGGGCTCGACCTCTGGGAGCTGACCCCGAAAGAGTTCCATGAGAAGGATCAGAAAACCATCCTCGCCATCCGGGAAAACGGGTCGTACGGACCCCATGAAAAAGAATTTTATCAGCGCAGCGGCGAGCGCCTGCCGGTCCTCCTGAGCGGCATGCTCTTCCGCGGGGAGGACGGAAAGGAACTCGTGTGGTCGATCGTCCAGAATATTTCCGAGCGGAAGCGCTGGGAGAACAGCCTCAGAACCGCCAAGGAATCCGCAGATGCCGCCAACCGCGCCAAGAGCGCGTTCCTGGCCACGATGAGCCACGAGATCCGCACCCCGCTGAACGCGATCATCGGAATGTCCTCGCTCCTCACAGGGTCCTCCCTCACGCCAACCCAGCAGGACTACGCCGAGACGATCATCAATGCCGGCGAAACCCTCCTCGACCTCATCAACGACATTCTGGATTATTCGAAGATCGAGGCGGGAAAAATCGATTTGGAATTTGCAGATTTCCTTCTTGAGGATGTCGTGATGGAGAGCGTGAACCTGCTCGGCGGGCCGGCAGCCCGTAAGGGCTTGGAGCTGTCCTGCTATCTCGATCCCGCCCTCCCCCAAGTCCTCCGTGGCGACCGTACGCGCCTGAAACAAATCCTCATCAACCTCGTTTCCAACGCCGTCAAATTTACCGCTTGCGGCGAGGTCAGCGTCCGGGTGGAATCATTTTCCTCGGCGGGTTTCCCAAAGGGGCTCCGGTTTTGCGTCAGCGACTCGGGGATCGGAATGGCCCCGGAAGTCCTTGCAAGCCTCTTCCAGCCGTTTCAGCAGGCGGACTCCTCGGTCACTCGGAAGTTCGGGGGTACCGGGCTCGGCCTCGCCATCACCCGGAGGCTCGTGGATCTCATGGGCGGAAAAATCCATGTGCAGAGCACCCCGGGCAAGGGCAGCATCTTTTCTTTTGAGATCCCCCGCGTCCGGGGCTCGCTCCCAAAACCGTCTGGAGGGCCGCGCAGCGTCCATTTTCTTAGGGGAAGGACGGTCCTGATCATCGATGACAATCCCACCAATAGAAGGTTTCTCAACGACCAATGCCTGCTCTGGAAAGCCATCCCCTCAACCGCCGCATCAGCCGGGGAGGCCCTCACATTGCTCGAAAAAATCCTGGCGCCTTTCGATTTGATCTTTGTTGATTACCAGATGCCCGATGTCGATGGCGCCGAATTCGCCCGGCGCTTTCGCGGCCTCTACCCGGATTCCAAGTCGCTCCTCATCCTGCTGAGCTCGGCCTACGAAGCGCTGGGCAAAGAGGATCGCTTGCTCTTTGACAGGACCGTCGACAAGCCGATCCGTCCCTCCGCTCTGAGCGATATTCTCGCGGGCTGCTTCGGAGCCCCCGCCACGCCATCAACAAGCGAGGCCGCACCATCCGGGCACGGCTCCCGCGCACTGAGAATCCTGATCGCGGAGGACAATGCGACGAACCAAAAAGTCATCATGGGAATGCTCCACAAGCTTGGCCACTCGGCAACCCTCGCCCAAAATGGGGCGCTGGCCGTCGAAGAGTTCCGCAAGCAGCCGTTCGACCTCATCCTCATGGATGTCCAAATGCCGGTCATGGATGGCTTGGAAGCCGCCCGTTTGATCCGCGCCGAATCCGCCGGAGAGGGACCCTACATCGTCGCCCTCACCGCCAACGCCTTCAAGGAAGACCGCGAGGAATGCCTCCGCGCCGGCATGAACGACTACCTCCCCAAACCCATCCAACTCGCCCTTCTCAAAGCCCTCCTCACGCAAGTCGCCGATATGAGGTAAATGAGGTGGATATCCTTTATCGTTTGACACCTCGTGCATCCATCAATAGCATGGATCCATGCAAAAAATCCAGATCCTCTTTCCGGATCCCGTCATGCGGAAGCTCAAGGAGTTTGCCGCGATTGAGGATCGTCCCATCAGCGAGATTGTCCGTCGGGCCGTCGAGCGGTTGCTCCAGCAGCGGCCGCTGGCGGATGCCCCCCCCAGAAAGTTCCCGACTTTCCATGGAGGCGGTGTCCGGGTTTCCGCTACAGCAATGAAGCAGGAGATTTATCAAGATGACGAATAGCCTGGATACCAATATTTTACTGTATGCTGCGGATGAAGATGCGGCCGAGCACAAGGCCGCCAGCACCGTCGTCGGGGAAATGCTCGCGAGCCCGAGGGAATGGCTTCTCGCCGATCAGGTTTTGTTCGAGTTCTACAAGGCCCTGAGGAACCCGCGTATCCTCCATCATCCCCTGGATGCCCGCGAGGCCGCTTTGCGAGTGCGATTTCTCCACAGCGAGAGCGGAGTTACCCGTTGCTGTTACGACCTTGACAACTGGGACGCCGTATTCGCCCGGTTGTCCGAGCGCGGCACCCCGGCGGGGAGGACTCACGATCTCGTCCTTGGGATCACCCTGAAATCCAACGGGGTCGACCGCTTCTATACTCGAAACACCAAAGACTTCCAAGAAATCGCCTTCAGCGAGCTCATCAATCCTATCGACGCTTGAGCGGGACCGCTCGTCTTCTCTCAGGTTTCCTTTTTGCCTCCTTCGCCCCCGCTCAGGTTTCCGGTTTCACCTTTCTCTCCCTGCCCTCAGCCCTCTCTTCCCTGAGCACTGAACCACTGAACCACTGAACCACTGAACCACTGAACCACTGAACCCTTGCCTTCCGCCCCTCCCTTTCTTTCATTTTAGATTGAACTCACCCCGACAGGCCGGTAGTATTCGGGCATGCAGGTGATGGATCCCCCAGCTGAAAGCGCCTCCCGGAAGGAATTTGAGCAAGGCCTGATCTCGATTTTTGGCGAGCTGGCCGATCTCTTTGGCAACCCGCGCTCGCACGGGCAGGTTTACGGGATCCTCTTCAGCTCGCCGGTGCCCCTGACAATGGAAGAAATCACCAAACGGATCGGGGTCAGCATGGGATCCGTGAGCGTGGGACTGCGGGCGCTGGAGGAATTTGGAGCCGTGGAACGCCAGACCAACGGCAGGTTCGGAGTCTATACCGCCCGCCTCGAACTCAAGACCCTCATCTCCGGGTTCGTCCGGCAACGGCTCATTCCGCGCCTGGAAAAAAGCAACGGGACGCTCAAAGAATTGTCCTCCCTCATCGACCAGATGCCGGACGAGGAAGCTAAAGAAGCCAAGTTCCGCCTCCAACGCGTCACCCAGTGGCATTCCCGCGCCGCCCAGTTCCTCCCGCTCGCAGAAAAGATTTTGCAGTCGGCGCCGAAATTCCTGTCGAAGGACGTCGGCCAGTAAAAATAATGCGCGTAAGCGCGATCAAATCCGAAAATAGTGTGTGGTCTTCGGCCAAAATCGCCGAAATGACCAAAGGCGGCAGCGTGTTCTGAAACGCTGAAAAACTGAAATGCGATCCAAAACCCTGAATGCCAGATAAAATGAGCTTTTCAGGTTTCCGTGTTTCAGACTTCCTCTTCTGATGTCCCTGAAGTTTAGTCGCTGTCGTTTTCCTGTCCTCTGGCTGGCCCCAACGATTTCAGCTTTTCAGTGTTTCAGACTCTCAGCGTTTTCATATGAGAATCTCTGAAGAGCTGCGGCTGAGAACAAAAGGTTTTGCGTCTGCTATTGTTCGCTTTTATTCCTCGCTTCCACGGCAGCGACATGAGTGCGAGGTCTTGGGACATCAACTATTACGTTCGGGAACCTCTGTCGCAGCTCATTGCCGTGAGGCCTCACGCGCCCGATCATCAGCAGAGTTTTGCTCCAAGCTGGATGGGCTTCTTCAAGAAGCAGACGAATCTCAACTGTGGCTGGAGCTGCTTCACGAGGACTGCCATATTTCCGGCGAGCAAATCGACTTCCTCTTGAAAGAAACAAACGAACTCATCTCTATCTTCGTCACCATCGTATCCAGATCACGCAAGGCCGAATAATTTCAGCATCTCAGTTTTTCAGCATTTCAGATTTTCCTATGAAAGCCGTCATCCTAGCAGGAGGCTTGGGCACCCGCCTGAGCGAAGAAACCGTCACGCGTCCGAAACCGATGGTCGAGATCGGAGGACATCCGATGCTCTGGCATATCCTCAAAATCTACTCATCCCACGGGATTAACGATTTTGTGATCTGCGCGGGCTACAAGGGATACGTGATCAAGGAGTATTTCGCGAACTACTTCCTCCACATGTCGGACGTCACCTTCGACATGAAGGAGAACCGGATGGAGGTCCACTCCAAGCGCTCAGAGCCATGGCGGGTGACCATCATCGACACGGGGGACGATACCCTCACAGGCGGACGACTCAAGCGGGTAGCTCCGTATGTGGATGGAGCCTTTTGCATGACCTACGGAGATGGCGTTGCCGATGTGAATATTGCAGCGGGCATTGAATTTCATCGCAAGAAGGGTCTCAAAGCCACGCTCACCGCCGTCCAGCCATCTGGACGGTTTGGAGCTCTTGGGCTTGAGAATGGCAAGGTGTCGGTTTTCCAAGAGAAGCCACAGGGGGACGGGGCCTGGATCAACGGCGGGTTCTTCGTTCTGGAGCCGTCGGTGTTCGATTACATCGAAGACGATGTAACCTTCTGGGAGAAGGCCCCCTTGGAGCGGCTCTCTCGCGAAGGCCAGCTCGCCGCCTACGAGCACACAGGGTTCTGGCAACCGATGGATACCCTCCGCGACAAGCAACTCCTCGAGCAGCTCTGGCAGGAAGGGCGCGCGCCCTGGAAAACGTGGTAGCAGGGGGGGGCGAAGGTTGTTTGTTGGTAGTTGCTGGTTCCAATGCCTTCATTGACCCCCCGACACATTGAGGAATATTCGGACAATCATCACTCACAGGGATGAAAGGGATGAAAGGGATCAATCAAAAGGCCACCTTTCATGGAGCCTCGTACAAAATCACAACCTTGTCTCTCTTGGCTCCCCTCCCCTTCCTCCCTTTCAACCCTGTGAATAACATCTTCCCCCTATCCCTTTGATTCCCATCATCCCTGTGAAAATCTCCTCCTCTACTCAGTCTCCTTTCTCCATCTTCGCCGGAAAAAAGGTCTGGCTCTCCGGCGTGTCCGGATTCAAAGGATCCTGGCTCGCCGAGTGGCTACTCATGATGGGGGCGAAGGTCCACGGCTTCTCGCTTCCGCCGACGACTTCGCCCTCGCTCTTCGAGCAGCTCGATCTGGCCTCCCGCATCACATGGGACTGCGACGACCTGCGCAATGCGGATGCAGTCAAGCAGTCCCTCCTTTCCGCCCAACCAGACTTTGTTTTCCACCTAGCCGCCCAGCCGCTCGTCCGCCTCTCCTACCGCGAGCCCGTCGAAACCTGGCAAACGAACGTGATGGGCACGATCAATGTCCTCGAGGCACTGCGATGCGTTGGAGCCGTTGATCGTTCTCAGTTGCAATTGTCTTGTTCCGATCAACTGCCAGCTCCGAACCCCTCCCCACTCGCCACTCGTCACTCGTCACTCGATCCCTCCTCCGCCGACCTTTCAGCGTCTCAGCATTTCAGCGTTTCAGCATTTCCTCCCCCCCATCCCGTCGTCGCGGTGATGATCACCACCGACAAGTGCTACGAGAACAGGGAATGGCTGCACGGCTACCGCGAAGAAGACCCGCTTGGCGGATACGATCCCTACAGCTCCAGCAAGGCCGCCTGCGAACTCGCCATCGCCTCCTGGCGCCGATCCTTCTTCTCTCCTCAACCTCTCAAATCTTTCCCCTCGTCACTCACCACTCGCCACTCGCCACTCGACGCTCCCCCTCCCGTCCTCATCGCCAGCGCTCGTGCAGGAAACGTCATCGGCGGCGGCGACTGGGCGCAGGATCGAATTGTTCCCGATTGCATCCGCTCCCTCGAAAACAAGAAATTGATCCCGGTGAGAAACAAAACCGCCACCCGCCCCTGGCAGCACGTTCTCGAACCGCTTTCAGGTTACCTCCTTCTCGCCGCCAAGATGATGATTAGTTCCCAGTTCGAAGTTGATAGTTGCGCGCAACCAAGCAACCAACAACCAACAACTACCAACCAACAACAGCCTCCTCCTCCCCTCAATCCCTCCTCCGACCTTTCAGCGTTTCAGCCTTTCAGCGTTTCAGCTTTTTCTTCCCCCACCTCCTCCCTCGCCACTCGCCACTCGTCACTCGTCACTTCCTCCTCTCTTCAACCTGCCGAGCTCTGCTCGGCCTTCAACTTCGGCCCCGCCCTGAATTCCAACCGCACCGTTGCCGAGATCGTTCAAGAAATCCTCAAGCACTGGCCGGGCGAGTGGCAGGACAAATCCGATCCTCACGCCCCCCACGAAGCCGGAAAGCTGAACCTCGCCACAGACAAAGCATTTCACCTCCTCGGATGGCAACCGCGCTGGGATTTTGCCACAACCATCGAAAAGACGGTCGGATGGTACCGCTCTGTCAACGAAGGGGCGGACCCGGGGGAGCTGACCCGCCAACACATCATTGAATACAGTCAGAGCTGATGGTCCGCGCGAAGCAAATTCGCCACGCCGGAAAATCCTGAATTCACAGGGATAAAAGGAATGAAAGGGATATTGATACCTGCGATTGAGGCGACTTCGCTTATCGCCTGCCCCCCTACGCACCCACTTTCAAATTCGTCCGCCCCATCCCCTTCATCCCTGTAATTCCTTCCCATGAATATCGGCTGCCCCTACTTCACCCATCCCATTCATCCCCTTCATCCCTGTAGTTTCTTCCCATAAAAATCTACTGCCCCCTACTCCCCCATCCCCCTTCATCCCTGTAATTCCTTCCCGTGAATGATCTGAAAGACCTCACACAACGCATCATTGGCTGTGCATTCGAAGTTTCAAATGAGCTTGGCATTGGGTTTGTTGAGAGCGTTTACGAAAACTCACTTCGAGTCCTGCTTCAGTCGCGAGGCATACAGGTAGTTCAGCAAGCGGGCCTCCCGGTCCAATTCCATGGAGTTTCTGTCGGTCAGTTCTACATTGATCTCCTCGTTGAAGATGACGTTGTCCTTGAACTTAAAGCCGTGAAGGCGATTGCTCCCGAGCATGAAATGCAGATTTTGAATTATCTTCGGGCGTCCATGAAGCCCGTTGGTCTTCTGCTCAATTTTGGAACACCCAAACTGGAAATCCGCCGGTACGAAAATCGGTTTGCTGATTTCTCACAGCGATAAAAGGGATGAAGGGGATAAAGATACATGCGAGTTATGCGACTTCGAGTATCGGCTGCTTCCTACTCCCCCCATCCCATTCATCCCCTTCATCCCTGTAGTTTCTTCACATAAATATCGGCTGCGCCTACTCCCCCCATCCCATTCATCTCCTTCATCCCTGTAGTTTCTTCCCATAAATATCGGCTGCGCCTACTCCCCCCATCCCTTTCATCCCCTTCATCCCTGTAGTTTCTTCCCATAAATATCGGCTGCGCCTACTTCCCCCATCCCATTCATCCCCTTCATCCCTGTAGTTTCTTCCCATAAATATCGGCTGCGCCTACTCCCCCCATCCCATTCATCCCCTTCATCCCTGTAGTTTCTTCACATAAATATC
>JBGTAT010000010.1:0-1559 GCA_041749755.1 Terrimicrobiaceae bacterium
GTGGTTGTCGTGCGCCCTGCCAACGCCTACGCGGAGGACCAGCGCGCCGGCACCGGTCAGGGGTTTATCGCCGCCGCAGTCGCCGCCGCTCTCGCGGGGCGCGAGATCCAGGTTTATGGAGCCGGAGGAACGATCCGCGACTACATCCACGTCTCCGATGTGGCGGCCGGCATCGTCGCCGCGCTCGACCATGGGACGGAGGGAGAAATCTATAATATCGGCACCGGGATCGGCACCTCGAATGCCGGCGTGATCAGCCTCCTCGCCGACCTGGCCAGGCCGCATGGCATCGAGGTCCGCACAAACGCGCTCCCCGAGCGGCGGTTTGACGTCGAGGCGAACATCCTCGATAGCACCAAGCTCGGCCGGACATCGGGATGGTCTCCCGCCATTGCCTTGAAGGACGGACTCAGGCGGGTCTGGGAGGCCGGGATGGCGGCGAAATGAAAATCACGATCAGCAGCCCGGACGGGCTGGGCGATTTTATCCTGAGGATGCCGATGCTTCGGGCGCTGAGGGAGGCCGGGCATGAGCTGCAGCTGCTCATGCGCCGTCCGGCGATCGACCTGGCGGCCGCGGTCCTGCCCGGGGTCGAGCTCCGCGAGGTTGGCGCGGATCCATACCATCAGGAGACCCGGAAGAAAAAAAACCCCTTCCGGGGCGAGCACGAGGCGATCCGGGGATTCGGGCCCGACGTTTATGTGGCGTCGCTCTTCGCGCTGAACTTTTTCGATGAGGTCTGGTTTGAGGCCGACCGCTGGCGGGTGCCGGTTGCCGGGTTTTCCACCGGCGACACGTTCTGGCCGTCCGGGACGCTGTTGGATCCCCGATCCCTGGCTGCACACTTTTTCACCAAGGTCGATGTGCCGGTCGCGATGCCCGAGCTCGAAAAAAACCGCTTGTTGGGGTCTGCCATTCTGGGTGTCGATCTGCCCTGCATCCCCCCGCGCCTGGAGCCTGGGGCGGAGGCGCTGGAATGCGCACGAAACATCCTTCGCGCGCACGGCCTGGCGGAGGGTGCGTATTGGATCGCATGCGTCGGAACCCGGAGCGGCCTGGCGATGAAGGACTGGGGCGAGGAGAATTGGCGGGACTTTTTTGCGGGTGCGATCCCGGCAGACGGGCGTCCGATCGTCTTCCTTGGCAACCCAAAAGAATGGGAATCCATCGAACGGATCCGCCCGGGCAGTTACCGTTCGGTCAACCTGGCCGGCGATCCTCCTCCGCTCGCCACCTCGCATGCCCTGGCGGCCCTGTCGTGCGGATACGTCGGCCGGGATTCGGGGGTCATGCATCTGGCATCGGCGTCCGGCCGCAGGGTGCTGGCTGCGTTTTCCGGCGGCCACTGGGCCAGGTTCCTTCCTTCCCCGCCGGCTGTGGTCGTAACGCAGGCGATGTCCTGCCGGGGGTGTGATTTTCATTGCCCCTACGAGCGGCCGCACTGCGTGACAGCAATCACCCAGGAGACGATGCGGGAGGGATGGAGACGGTTCCTGGCGGTGAATAGCACCGAGGTCATCGAGCAGGAGGCCTTGGAGGGGATGGATGCCGTGACGGCG
>JBGTAT010000011.1:0-3080 GCA_041749755.1 Terrimicrobiaceae bacterium
GACGGGCTCGCCGCCGCCCGCCGCATCGCGCACAAAACCTTTGTCTCGCTCGAGGACCTGCACGCCCGCGCCCGCGGGGATGTGCGCGAGCAGGAGTCCCCGTTCGGCTGGTACGAGATGAACCACCCGGTCGAATCGTACCTCCTCCACCAGGGGCTCAAATTTGTGAGCCGGTTTGATGCGAATACGTACCTCCGGATCCTCGATGCCTGGCAGTGGTTCGACCTCGTCGCGGAGGCGGAAGCCGATGGCTTTGACGACGTCTTCGCCCGCTGCAAAGATCACCGGTTCCTCGTCTTCAGCATCGACAGCGACGTCTCGTTCCCACCGCAGGAACAGGGGAGGCTCGTGAAGATGCTCGAGCATCAGCACGTGCCGGTGACCTGGATCACCGTCCACTCCGGAAAAGGCCACGACTCGTTTTTGCTCGAACCCCACCTCTTTACCCCCCATATCCGCCAGATCCTGGGGTAGAAGACAGCCCGGGATATCGGCGGCGCCAGTGTAGGCCGCCCAACAGAATATGCAGTCTGGTGGGCGGCCTACACTCAAGCTCAGCAGGGGCGGTCGATCGCTTCGCGCAGGGCCTTCCAGTGTTCGTCGAGATACCAATTTTCGACCTTCGTGCGAGCCCAGGGAGTTTTGCGCAGAAACGTCAGACTCGATTTGATGCTCGGATCGCTTTGGAAGCAACGGATCGGGATGCGCCGCCCCATTGCCTCCCAGCCGTGTTTTTCCACCAGGCAATTCAATATTTTTTCCAGCGTGACGCCATGAAGCGGGTCGCGGGGGTGGGAGGCGGGATTTGGCATGAGGTGGCTCAGGCCTCGGAATAGAAGGACAAGTCCCGGGCCGGATCCCGCCATTATGTGGCAACGCCGGGCTCCGCGCAAATGGCAAGTGGCCGAAGAATGCGGGATTTTACGGCGACTCGCCGGTCAATTCGCGTTTGGCCTGCTGCCAATCCAGGGAGGACAAATCAATCGCCAGCCGGCCGTCGCTTGTCGCGATTTCCAGGGCGCGCGCCATGACCAGCCCGCCGGCGACCGGTTCGGTATCAATGGCGTCCGATGTGAGTAATCCGGGCGGTTTGCGTTTCTGTTTCATCGATACTCCTTCAGTTCGGGCTCAGCCGCCCACGATCACGGTTTTCATACCCGGCAGACTTACGCGAGGATGGGAAGCGAAGGAATGGGGAGTATACCCCAAGACGGGCGCATCTCTGCATGAGGGGTCGGAGCGCTAAAGAGTGGCTGCGGCGTCCCGCCGCAGTTTTTAATGGATCAGGGACTGCGGCGGGACGCCGCAGCCAGTGCGCTGCGAAGCTGCGCACTCCTTCGGGGTGGAAGACCCCGACCATCGGCCGCCGTTGGGCTGGTGAGAACTTGAAGTAACCGCGTCGCCGTGAGGCGAGGTGGAGAGCAACGGAAAGAACCTGAACGACCGCAACGAAAGTGAACACGATACAGCAAGACCACGACGACGAGCCTGTTGGCAAAAGGCGAAGTTTCGATCTCCGCAAGGGGGTTGACCAGTGGGGGGCAACAACGCGAAGCCCCATTGGGAGTGGTTGTGTGGTTGGTGGCGGTAGGGCAGGCAAGGAGAGCGCAGTGAACGCAGGAGATCTGCCGGGGCAGGAAACCGAGAGGTTCCCGGCAGAAGTCAGAGACGCCATAGTAGCGCAAGCAAGCCGTGGAAAACACAGGCCGGAAGAACCCGGCACCACGGAACGAAGCCGAGTAATGAGCGGTGGAGCGAAGGGCGTCAGGAAGGCAAATCCCGAAAGCGGCAGACCGAGCGAAGAAGAACCTCCGGGAGTTCCGGAAGCGGATAAGCAAGGGGGAGAAGACTTGTGGCAGCGCCACAAAGCGGAACGCGGGGTCTGGAGCCGAGGGATGCTGGAAGCCCTCGAAAGAGGGGTCAAAGGAGGCAAGTGGTTTAGTCTGATTGATAAGGTTTATTCGGAAAAAACGCTTGCCGTGGGCTGGGAAAAGGTGAGGTCCAACGCAGGAGCCTGCGGGGTGGACGGGATCACGATAGAGCGCTTCGAGAAGCAGGCACAAGAGCGGCTGCTCGCCGTGAAGGAGCAAATCGAGCGAGGCGACTATCACCCCCAGCTGATCAAACGGGTTTGGATCGATAAGCCCGGCAGCACGGAGAAGCGGCCGCTGGGAATCCCGACGGTGCGCGACCGGGTGGTGCAAACGGCCCTGAGAGCGGTTGTCGAACCGATCTTTGAGAGGGAGTTCGCGCCACAGAGTTACGGGTTCCGACCCGGACGAGGCTGCAAAGATGGACTTCGGCGTGTGGAAGAGCTGCTGAAAAGCGGCCACGTGTACGTCGTGGACATCGACATCAAGGGATACTTCGACTCGATCCCGCATGGCCGACTCATGGAGCTGGTCGAAAAGCACATTGCCGACGGGCGGGTGTTGGGAATGATCGAGGGGTTCCTCAAAGCCGGAGTGATGGAAGGGATGGAAAGCTGGGAGGTGGAGGAAGGCACGCCGCAAGGCGGAGTCGTTAGCCCGCTCCTGGCCAACATTTACCTCAACCCGCTGGACTGGCTGATGGTGCAAAACGGGCTGGAAATGGTGCGGTATGCCGACGATATGATCGTCATGTGCCGCGACGCAGGGAAGGCCCGAGGAGCACTGGAATCAGTCCGGGAATGGATGGGACAAGCGGGGCTGACATTGCATCCCGAAAAGACCCGAGTGGTGGAGATGATCGAGCCAGGGAGTCACTTCGACTTCCTTGGGTATCGGTTTTGGCGAAGCCACGGAGGAGGGATCAAGCGGCTGGTACGCCCCAAGAGTAAGAAGAAACTGCGCGAGAAGATCAAACCGCAAACCCGCCGAACCAATGGCGAAAGCATGGAAACCATCGTGGCGAAGCTCAATCCAGTCCTTCGGGGCTGGTATGGGTACTTCAAACAAGCCCACGCAGACCTGCTCCGAGAAATGGACGGATGGGTGAGGGGGAGACTGCGCTCAATCCTGCGCAAGAGGCGCGGGGGAAAGGGTCGCGCACGAGGGAGGGACCAAAACCGGTGGAGCAATCGATACTTTGACACCCTT
>JBGTAT010000012.1:0-9418 GCA_041749755.1 Terrimicrobiaceae bacterium
GAGTTCCGCGAGCCGGTCGGGCCTGCTTTCCCAGAGGGGTGCCTCGCAGGTTGCGCCTGGCCATGCGGCCTCCTGGGTGCGGCTGACGGCGGTGGCGACCACCCGCGACGAGGGGATCGATGAACCGTCCTCCGCCGCAAAGCGCATCCTTGAACAGGCCGTCGCTGCCGGGTTCGAAACCCTCGTGAAGGCGCAGGAGGGCATCTGGGCCAGGCGCTGGCACGATACCGACATCGCCATCGACGGGCCGGCGCGCGATCAGATGATGATCCGCTTCGGGATTTTCAGCCTCCTGCAGGTCGCGCCATTCCATGCCGACACGCTGAGCATTCCGGCACGCTGCTATGCCTACAACCGGTACAACGGCCTGTATTTCTGGGACGGTGAGATTTTCCTCCTTCCGTTCTATCAATTTTGCGCCCCGCCGGTTGCCCGCAACCTGCTTTCCTTTCGATGTCGGACACTGCCCGGAGCAAGGCGCAATGCCGCGCTGCTCGGAGCCGAGGGAGCCATCTTTCCGTGGCAGGGCGATGCGGATTTCGGCGAAGAGCAGGCCCCGTGGGGCCTCCACAAATATCTCTGGCACCAGAATGCCGACATCATCTACGCCTTCGATCAGTACGCCCGCGCAACCGGAAACGAAGCGTTTCTCTGCAATGAGGGCCTCGAGGTACTGGCAGAAACCGCCCGCTTCTGGGTCTCCCAGCTTCAGCGCGGAGATGATGGCCTTTATCATTTGGAAGCCACGGTGGGACCTGATGAAGCCGAGGAGCATGGCCCCGACAATGGCTACACCAGCCTGATGGCGCGCCGCAGCCTGGAAATCAGCAACAGGTGGTGGAATTGCGCCATGGATAAAACCCCTGGGGCCGCCGATCTCGCTGCGGCAAAGCTGGGCCTCATCGACGGGGAGGTTGACGAGTGGGCCTCCCTTGCCGGGAAGGTCAGCATTCCGGAGGTGCCGGGATGCGCCGGGGTTCCACTGCAGGACGCCTTCTTCCTCAGCCGCAAACCCGCCGACATCTCGAACATGACGGTCGAGGAGTACTGGAAAAAGCGGGGCGAAGTGCAGGTGATTAAGCAGGCGGACATCGTGCTGGCCATGTATTTGCTGGAAGACCGCTTTACGAAGGAGGAGATCCGCCGCGGCTACGAATTTTATGAGCCCAAAACATTGCACGTCTCGTCCCTGAGCTACAACACGCATGCGATCGTAGCAGCGATCATCGGAAAACCGCACGATGCCTACGATTACTTCCGGAAGGCAGCGGGACTCGACCTCGACAACCTGCGCGACGCGACCAAGGACGGACTTCATGCGGCCGCCCTCGGAGCGGTCTGGCAGATGGCGATCCCGGGCTTCATGGGCATGCGGGTCCGTGAAGATCACCTCGCCTTTGAACCCGCCCTGCCGGACGCATGGAAAGAAATCCGCTTCCCGATTCAATACCATGGCTGGCATCTGCGATTTGCGGTCGGCGGCGGGCGCTATCGGATTGATGTTTCTGGCGAAGGCCGCCCCGGAGCCATGCTGAAAATCGGCGGTGCCTCATGGGCGCTGGATGCGGGGCCAACCATCGAGGGCCGTTACAGGCCATGACACCCCCCGACTCAGATCCGGGATGGTGGGTTTTTTCGGAGGGTTGGTCTGCGGACAACGTGACGCACCACGGCAACCTGTTCCTGCTTGGCAACGGACGCATGGGATGTCGAGGAACGCTTGAGGAATTCGGGCCGGACGAAAAAGCGGGCATCCTCATCCCGGGACTGTATGACCGGGCCGGCGATGCCTGGCGGGAGCCGGTCAACGCTCCGAACGGCTTCTTCACCCGCGTTGCGGTCAATGGCACCTGGCTCAATCCCCTGCACATCGAACCCGCCTCCCATCGCCAGTCGCTAGACATGCACCATGCGGTGCATCACCGGCAAACCCGTTTCTGTGTCGGCGGGACAGAGGTCATTATCAAATCCGAGAGGTTCCTCAGTGCGGCGGAGCCTGACCTGATGGCCCTGCGCTACGCGGTCCAGGTTCGCGGGGAGGCCGAGATCACCTTGGAATCTGGAATCGACAGCGAAATCTGGGACATCAACGGACCGCACCTCGAACATTTCGGCACCGGGGAGCGCGACGGAGCCATCCTATTGAAGGCTCGCACGAAGGAACTCGGCCACGAACTGGCGGTTGCGGAGTGCTGTGCAATGATATCGTCCGCGCCCATGCAAAGCTCCCGGCTTCGGGGAACCCTCCGCCAGTGGAGGTTCCTAGTCAAAGGGGAGGCGGACATCACCTTGGAAAAATGTGTCGCGATCAGCTCCTCGCTCGACGCAAGTGGGGGGTCTGCCGAAGAGACCGCATGGGCTACTGCCTTGAGCTCAGCAGGGGCCGGATACGCCAATCTGCGGGCGGCGCACGAGGGGGTCTGGGAAGACCGTTGGCAGAAGGCCGATGTCAGGATCGAAGGAGATGACGAGGCCCGTCACGCCCTGCGCTACAGCCTGTATCAGCTCCTCTCCGCCGCACCGTTCCACTCGGAATACCTGTCCATCCCGGCCCGGGCACTTTCCGGGCAGGTCTATAAAGGAGCGATTTTCTGGGACACGGAAATTTTTATGTTTCCATTTTTCCTTGCCGTGTTTCCCGAGGTTGCAAGGAACCTTGTTCGCTACCGCATCCATACCCTCACCGGGGCGAGGGCGAAGGCCGCTGGGTATGGCTTTGAGGGTGCCTATTACCCATGGGAGGGCCAGGAGGGAGGGTTCGATGCTTGCACGCTTTTTAACATCACGGACGTTTTCACCAATCGTCCCATGCGAACGTATTTCCGGGACAAGCAGATCCACATCAGCGGAGATGTCGCATGGGCTGTTTGGAAATATGTGCAGGCCACGGATGACACGGAATTGCTCTGGGACGGCGGGTGGGAGGTCATGCTCGAGTGCGCGCGGTTTTTCTTTTCCTATGCATTCAAAAAAACAACATCCGATGAGTTTGTGCTCGTCGATGTCACCGGGCCCGATGAATACCACGAGCGCGTTGCGAACAACGCCTACACCAACCATCTGGTGCAATTTGTCGTCGCCGCGGCGATGGAAGCCGCCGGGCTCCTTCGGGCCGCCGATCCCCAGCGCTTCGCGGCCATGGAAAAGCACCTTGGTTTTTCGCCTGGTGAAGAAGCCCGGCTTGTGGAATTTGCAAACAATCTCTTCTGCCCGCAGCCCGATCAGGACACCCTCCTCATCGCTCAATTTGACGGCTACTCCCAACTTGAGGATTGCCCGCTTTCCGAACTCAAGGCCCGTGTGCTCGATCCTGCCGAATACCTCGGTGGAGGCTGCGGGCTGGCGACGACCACTCAAATTCTCAAGCAGGCCGATGTCGTGCTGCTCCTGCACCTGCTTGGGGATCGCTTTGACCGGACGGTCAAACAGGCCAACTGGGATTATTATGAGCCCCGCACGGAACACGGATCCAGCCTGAGCGCCTGTGTTTATGCGCTCGTCGCGGCGGAGCTCGGATATGAGGATTTTGCCCGCAGGTATTTTCTGAAGACCGCCACGGTCGATCTGACCGGTCATTCTAAGCAATACGTAGGAACGCTCTACATCGGGGGCACCCATCCCGCCGCGAATGGGGGAGCGTGGATGGTTGCGACCCGGGGATTCGGAGGAGTCCAATTCCTTCCCGATGGCCTTGCTATCGACCCGCGATTGCCATCCGGATGGACGGCCATGGACTTCCGGGTTGTCTGCCGGGGGTACGCCCTGGCGCTTCACATTGAACACGGTTCCTGCCAGGTCCGGATTGACCGCGCCTCGGCGAAGGCCCCGGCCCGCCTCGTCATCAATGGGACCGCACATAACCTCGCGACCTGCCCGGACACCCTCATTTTCTCGAATCAATCCCAAACCAACATAAACCCATGACAGCCATCCATGCCGTGATTTTTGACCTCGACGGGGTCATTGTCTCCACCGACGAACTCCACTTTAATGCCTGGAAACATCTTGCCGATGCAGAGGGCATTCCCTTTACGCGCGAAGACAACGAGCGCCTTCGCGGCGTGAGCCGCATGGAGTCCCTCGACATTCTCCTCGAAAAATCCCCGCGCCAATTTCAGGACTCCGAGAAGGAAGAAATGGCATCGCGGAAAAATGAACTCTACCGGGTCTCTCTCAGGGAGCTCACTCCGGCGGATATCCTGCCCGGCGTGATGACCGTGCTCGATGGCCTGCGCGAGCGCGGGATCAAGATTGCCATCGGCTCCTCCAGCAAAAATGCGGCCCCCATCCTTGCGGCGATTGGCCTCGACAAAACCTTTCATGCCGTGGTGGACGGCACGCACATCTCCCGCTCCAAACCCGATCCCGAAGTGTTTGTCCTGGCAGGGCAGCAGGTTGGCGTTCCTCCAGAAAATTGCCTCGTCGTGGAAGACGCCGCCGCCGGAGTCGAGGCGGGAATCGCAGCCGGCATGCCGGTCCTTGCGGTCGGAAGCGCTGCCGGCCATCCCGGTGCCGCGCTCCGGGCCGGGGATCTCTTACAAATCTCCATCGCAGAAATGCTCTCTATCGCCGGACCCGGAGAGTGAACTCGAGATTCCGCTTCCAGATCTGGAGCCGGCGATGGATGCCTTCAGCCAGATCGAGGCTGGCTTTGCCCAAGGGGAGCTTCCTTCTGGAGCCATTGTCCATTCGGACAAGCAGCCCGCTCATTGCCCCGTGGTTTGCACAAACTTAAGCAGCAGCGGATGGGCTGCGGCCTCCACGCCCCCATGGTCGAATCCCTTCAGTTCGGTGAGATTGTTGTTCTTGTGGCCGGCGACTTTCAGCATGCGCTGGAAGTAGGCATTTTCTTCGTAGCGTCCGAGCAACTCCAGTTCGCGGTCCCCCGTCACCAGCAGGATGGGCGGCGCATCCGGGCGAACATGGAAAAGCGGTGCCATCTCATCAATCACAGGCTGTGTGCCTTTGAGCCCGCGCTCCTCGCGAATTGTGAAATGGGTGATGGCCTGGCCGCTAAGCAAGCCAAGCCCGGCGATGCGGTTGGCATCGATGCCATGGGCTCCAAGCCACTGTGGGTCCAGTCCGATCATGCCGGCGAGATATCCGCCGGCCGAGGCTCCCGCGACAAAAATCTTTTTATCCGATCCGCCAAAGCGGGCGATGTTCTGGAACGTCCATGCCACAGCGGCGGCGGCATCTTCGATGTAGGCCGGGGATTTGGCGGCGGGACTCAGCCGGTAATCGACCGCAACAACGGCAATCCCCTGCTTCATCAACTCGCCGGGGACATAGCGATTTCCACTCGTGAGCCCGCCGCCATGAAGCCAGACCACCGTGGCAAAGCCGGGGGAGCTTTCCGGATAATATACGTCCAACCGACAGGCTTCCTTCATGGCATCGGACAAATCCGGCCCCTCGCGGTATAGAATATTTTTCTCCAGCCCGTAGGAGGAAGCTTGAGCCGGGCCCGCCTCCGCAAAGATCCGCCCGCCAACCAGAAATGTCCAAAGCCCCAGAAGGGGGATCGCTGTCCTGCGATAAAAACTCAGATGCATCATGGTGGTCAGGGTGTATAGAATGCCGCGCGCTGTCAATCCCGTCTTTACGTCTGGGGATTCCTGCGATCCGCTTCCGGGTTGAGGGAAAAGGTGGTCTTTGCCCCCTGTTACGAATGGCACTGAGATAAAGATTGGCGCCCCGCGGGGAGAAATACGATAGCCCAGCAACGCCCTGGGAATCATTTATTAATAAACTACGTGCCCTAAAGTGGCGGCCGTGAGGAGGCTTCCCAAAAATCCGCTGACCAGTGCCGCCCCCCGTGTTCCAAAGTTTGGGAATAAATCCAAAAAATCTATTTGACGCCATCCTGGCGCGCTGTAGGTGTATAGCCTGTATATTGTTTCCATGAAAATCCACAAACTCCTCCCTATTGTTGCCGCCCTGGTGGCATCTGCTCACGCGCAAACGGTTCTCATCGACTTTGGAAGCGCCGCCACCTACCGAGGGGTGACGGCCCCGAGTCCGGATACCAATGGCAATTACTGGAACAGCACGGCCTTTGGATTCATGGGCAACCTTGTTTCAACGAACGGCACCGCAACCGCGATAGACTGGACACCCAACGGGCTTGGGGGGGTGGACAGTTTCAACGGCATTGCCGGGGCCACCACGAATCCCGTGACTGTAGGGGAAATCGCGGCAGCCCAGACGATCCTCGATGGCGGGTCCCTGACCACCTTCAAAATTGCAGGTGCTGCCATGGATTATTACAAGTCCGACAACGCGACCACCAACGTCGGGCGATTTCAGCTCCAGCAGGTCGCAGCAGGCCAGGCATACGACCTCACCTTCTACGGGGCGAAGCAATACACCGGGGCTAACACGCAGACGAAATACAGCGTATTTGATGACAATACCTACTCGAATCTTCTGGGGTCGGTGACTCTCACGCACGGGGACGGGGGAGCAAACGCCAACATCAACAATGTGGCGACCCTTGCCGGATTGATCGGGCCGTCAAACGCGAACAACATTTTCTACATCCAGTGGGAGGGCGCCACAACCTCCACGGAAGGATACATCAATGCCATGTCGATCACGGTTGTTCCCGAGCCCTCGACGATCGGGCTCCTTCTCGGGGCGGGCGTGGTCGGCTTGATGTTTCGCAGGCATCTGAAGGGCCGTCAATAAACTCGGGCGGGGGAGGGGTCACAGGATGAGCCTTTCGATAAGAGTCCTCCCAATCGCGGGTCTGCTACTCGGGTGGTGCGGGTGGTCGGAAGCCTCCGATGGGCTGCCACGCGGGGCAGATGAGATGCCCTACGCGCGATACGAGGCAGAAGCCGGGCAGCGGGGAGGCGGTGCCATCGAGCGGCAGGCCATGGACTTTGATGTGGCCAAGACGGCCTCCGAGGCCTCGGATCGGAAATATGTCGGGCTTTCTGTGGCGGGCTCCTCTGTCGAGTGGGTTGTCGGGTCGGCGGCCGACGGGGTCACGATGCGGTTCACCCTGCCCGACAATGCGTCAGGCACGGGGGTTGCAGGAACGCTGGCCGTATCAATCAATGGCGCTCAGGTTCTGACGGTCTCTCCTGGCTCGTATTGGGCGTGGACATACTTTCAAACGACCGACCCGCGCAACACGCCCGGAGCAAGGCCGCGGATGCGGTTCGACGAGCTGCATTTCCGGCTGCCGGTGGCATTGCAGGCCGGGGACGTACTGCGAATCGCCAAGGCCAACGGGGACGGCTACGAATACGGGATCGACTTTGTCGAATTGGAGCAGGTGCCGGCCGCGCTGACCAAGCCGCAGGGGTTTGTTTCCGTGACGGATTTCGGAGCCAATGGATCGGATGAGGCGAGCGACAGCGCGGCCTTCGACTCGGCCTGGCAGGCCGCGAAAAATGCCAAGACCGGGCTCTACGTTCCAGAGGGCAAGTTTGTTCTCGACCGCCGTTGGAACCTTGGGGACAGCACAAACGGGAAAATCCAGGGTGCGGGATTTTGGTTCACGGAAATATTTTTTTCGAGGAAGGCGGTGGGTGCGGGAGGGTTGCTTGCCGGCGAAAATACGACGGGCATTGAGATTTCCCACTTTTACATGAACTCGGCGTTGAACGAGCGCCACATCGTGGCGGGCCAGGTCTCGGACTACAAGGCGTTCAACGGCCCGCTGGGGGCAGGTTCCAGGATTCACCATGTGTGGGCCGCGCATTTTGAGGCGGGCGTCTGGCTTGCGGACTACACGTCGCCGGTGAAGGTGACGAGCGGCTTCGAGCTTTCGCACAGCCGGTTCAGGGGGATGTATGCCGACGGGATCAATTTTACGCAGGGATCGCATTCCGGCACGGTGAGGCAATGTGATTTCCGGGATTGCGGGGACGATGCGATGGCGATCTGGACAAGCAACACCGCCGGGGCACCGCAGGGGCACGATATCGTTTTTCGCAACAATACGGTCGAGTTCACCTACCGGGCCGGCGATGTCGGCATCTTCGGCGGGTACGGGCACCAGGTACACCACAACATCTTCAAAGACGGCGTGGACAGCTCGGGGATCCGCTTCACCGAGGACTTCGGCGGCTACTTGTTCGCATCAAATACCAGCATCCGCATCTTCGAAAATACGATCGTCGGGAAAGGCACCAGCCGCGACCTTTGGAACAATTCCCGGGGGGCCGTCGAAATCAACGGCGCAGGCATCCGCAACCTCCAGTTCGAAAGCAACACGATCCGGAACTCCCCCCGGCACGCGATCCAAATTGATGGAGGGATCAACCTCCGGTTCACAAACACGGCGGTCGAAAACACCGGGCTGGACGGCTTCGGTTCGCCGGAGGGCGCGGCGATTCATGAATTCGGACGCGCCGGGAGCGCGACGTTTTCCGGCCTTGTTTTGAGCGGGATCGAAAGCCAGCCCGGCGTCCTGCAATTTAATCCGGACTACGCCCTGATTGTCCTGAGCCGGGTGCCGGTTCCATCGTCCACGTCGGTTTCTGTGCGCGAGGGCGGAAACGCGACATTTGCGGTGAGCCTGGATTCTGAGCCGGCGGGGCCGGTGACGCTAACCGTCGCCAGCGCGTCCGGGGACGTGGACCTCACGGTGGCTTCCGGGAGCTCGCTGGATTTCGATGCGGCGAACTGGTCGCTCCCGCAGGAGGTCCGCCTCGCCGCAGCGGAGGATGCCGACCAGTCCGAAGGAACGGCACAAATCGTGATTTCCGGTGCGGGCTATGGCAATGCCGTGATCGCGGTGACGGAAATAGACAATGATGTGAACCATGCACCATCCGCCCTGTCGGACACGGCTCTGACCATCGAGGGCCTTGGGGTCGCGGTTGGCGTGCTTTCGAATGACACCGAGCTGGACGGCGATCCGCTGACGGTGATTTCGACGACGCAGGGAAGCTCAGGGAGTGTGACCCATGATGGCACGAATGTGATCTATGAACCAACCGCCGGTTTTCATGGGGCAGACCACTTTTTCTATTCGGTCTCCGATGGGCGCGGGGGACTCGCGGAAGCGCGGGTGGATGTCACCGTGCGCGATGTCGTCGAGCAGACGCCCTACTCCATGGAGATCCGCTTCGATGGCTACACAGATACCGAAACCCTCACGGACTTTCCCGTCCTCGTCCGTCTTGGGGCCGGGATTGGCGGATTTTCTTATGAGCAATTTGTTTCCCCCGATGGAGCGGACCTGCGGTTTCATGATGCTGACCGGAACGAGTTGCGTTACGAGGTCGAAAATTGGGACCCGGCGGGCGAGTCGCTGGTCTGGGTTCGCGTTCCCCGCCTCTCGGCTGGCACGCGCATCTGGGCGGTCTGGGGGCTGGCGGCCCATGCGATTCGACCGCCCTACACAACAAACGGAGACGCCTGGGGCGGAGCATATGCCGCAGTTTACCACCTGGGGGAG
>JBGTAT010000013.1:0-3852 GCA_041749755.1 Terrimicrobiaceae bacterium
GCAGCATGGCCAGGAGCATGATCATCTGCCGGGCATCGAGGGCGTCGGGATCCGCCTCGCCGTCGGCGCTTGCGAGGATGTCGAGGCCGGTTTGCTTGCCATCAAGGTGGCGGACGAGGGCCGCCTCGCGAAGCCCGAGCCGGAAAAAATGTCCCGAGAGAGTATCCTCGAGGATGTAGGACGGCTCGCCGCGAAATTGCTGGAGGACGAGGCGGCAGCCCGAGCGGAGCCGCATCGGATGGTTGAGAAATGCCGGCAGCTGCGGCTGCGCGGGTCCGGGTGCTGCCTCCTCGCTCACCAGAAGAGCCAGCTCCGGAGGGTGTTCCAGGGCTTGCGGAAGAGGATCCAGAAAAGCGGGAGGCGGTCCGCGACGACGACCGCGTCTCCCTTCATGCCCGGGCGGAAGGCGGCGTCCGGGTTTGCGATCTCCGCCTCCGCAATAAAGATATTCCGTCCGTCGCGGGTCTCGGCGCGCGGGTTCACCTTTTTGACCGTAGCCCGGATGTCTGCCGACGGGAGCGCGTTCAGGCGGACGACGACCTTCTGGCCCGGGTGGACAAACGCGGCGTCCTCCTCGCGGAGGGCGACCTCGGCGACCATCATGTCCAGCGGGGCGACTTCCATGATCGAGCGTCCGAGCTTGAGGGCGGCCCCCTCCTCCCGCTCGAGCTCTCCCTGGATCACTATCCCGGAGATCGGGGCGAGGATTTGAAGGTCGTGCTCCCGCTGGCGGAGGACTTCGAGCTCATGCCCGGCCCGCTGGGCCTGGAGCGAGCTGAGCGCGGATTGGTCGAACCGGGATCCGGCGAGGTCCGAGGCGCTCTGGAGGTTGGCAGCGGCCGCCTGGGCCTCGATCTCGGCGATCCGCTCGCGGACCTCCTTGCCATCGAGTTCCGCCAGCAGGGCCCCTTTTTCGACGACTGTTCCCGCCTCGACGTGGACCTTTTTCAGCACGCTGTCGAACGGGGCGGCGACAAACCGTCGGAGCGAGGGCTCGAGGATCACCGGCGCATGCACGCGCAGATGGAACGGAAAAACCATCAGCAAGATGAAGGCCCCTGCGGCGATCCCCCACAGGCGCTTGCGATCGAAGGGGAGCGCGCGCCACCGCTGGTGGAGGCTTCTGCGGTGGCGGTGGAGCGAGGGCAGGAGCGGCGCGAGCGGGGCGAGTGCGGATTGGAGGGATTCCTGGGCAGGAGGTTCGCCGCGCTTCCATGCGGCCAGGATCGCCCAGCCCTCCCAGCAGGGAATGATCGCGCACGACTCGCATTCGACGAGCCGGCAAATTTCCGGGAGCGAGGGGTGCGCGTCAGGTCCGGGAAAGACGGCGGCGTCCGGCTCGCTGGCGTGGTTTGAGAACGCCAGGAGCAAAGTCTCGTGGAGCGCGCTGCGCGAGGCCGGGAGGGGAGGGGGATCGCAGGCCGGGACCGTCCACCCGCGCAAGGTGTGCCGCGAAAGGAAGACGCTGTCGCAGCCGAGGAGCTTCCGGGCCCGCTCGCAGAAACCTGCCAGGCGGGCTTTGCGCGGCTCGGAAAAGGAGCGGATCAGGGCGAGCGCGGCCCGGGCGGTTTCCTCGCCTCCTTCGGATTCGTGAGGGATACTGGCTGCGGCCAGCCGGACCAGCTGGGTGGCCTGTTCCAAGGCATCCCCTTCGGCGCGGATCCAAACCATCAGCCACGTCGATTCGCCCGCGCAGGGGACTGCCAGCATTTGGACGGCCCTGTCGCGGAACGTGAACGCCTTCGTGAGCATGCGCCCTTGCGGGGCCGCCACGATCAGGGGCGTGGCGGTGCGAACCAGGTTGGTCGAGATCTCCAGCGAGGGAGATGCCGCAGCCAAAATCGTGATGTCGCTACCGCCGCACCGGACCAGCAGGACCGCGTCCGCTCCGACGGATTTCCGAACGGCCGCGAGGGCGCGCTCAAAGACGGCCGGCGAGGGGGCCGCGTGCCCGAGGGCCACCAACTCGTCAATCGGATCGCTCACCTGTTCGTCGCTGGCAGGAAGCCAGGACTATGCCGGCTTGGCACCTTTTTTCTGGAACGTCTGGTTGAGGGCACCGAGGAGGCGCTGGGCGGCCGCGTGCGACATCGCGATACGGGTGTGAATCGGCATGATTGCGCCGCCCTGCCCGGAGGGGTCCTGGATGATCCCCGATGAGAAGTCGATGATGACCTCCTCGGCGGTGGCCTGCACAAGGGCCTGGCTCGCGTAGGACGCCTTGCTCTCGTCGTACTTGACGCGGAGCTGGCGGGTTTCGGTGTTCGTTTTGGACGGGGTCTTTTGTTCGCTCATAATGTGGTGGGTTGGAGGGCGCGCGCGGTGCGCCTGTTCAAAATTTCTCCGGATTTTTTCCGGTGCGCGAGATCAATCTTTCGATGCGGGCGGGGTGTTGCCGGCGCGGTAGAGGCATTTCATGCCTGCTGTGAGCGGGCCGTCGTCATCCGAGACGACGAGCGTGACGCGGACGGTATTGACGACGGCCGTGCTGACCGGGGAGACGAATTCGACCTTGGCCCGCCGGTCCGCCGGGATATCCGGGAAGTGAAGCTGGACAGTATCGCCGGCCTTGATCTTGCGGGCCTCCTCGGTGGGCAGGTTAAACTGGACCCGCATCGGCGAGAGCTGGACGACGGTCGCGACGTGCGAGTTCGCGCCCGGGACGCTTTCGGATACATCGAAGCGAAGCTCGGTGACGACCCCGTCGATCGGGCTTTTGAGGGTCAGGCGGTCGATCAGCGCCTCGGCCCGGCGAAGCTTCAGCCCGGTGATCTCCATGTCGCTCTCCGCCCGCTCGACCTCGTTCGCGGAGGCAAACTTTTTTCCGAGCAGGGCGCGAAGCTTTTCGAGGCGGCTTTTTTTGTACCTGAGCTCCTCGCGGGCGATGTCGGCCTCGCGCTCGATGACCCGGGCATCGAGCTTGACGAGCACGTCCCCCGCTTTGACCAGCTGCCCTTCCTTGGCGATCACCTCCTGGACCACGCCCGGCTCGGGGGCGGAGATTTCGATGTTCCGGCTCGGCTCGGTGTAGCTTGTGAACTCGGCGGCCGCCAGCGGGGAGAGCGCGAGCGGGGCGGCCAAAAGAACGTGGGCAAATCGAATCCTCATCAGCGGGCTCAAGGGTTCGAGGCCTTCGCCTCGCCAGCTCCCTTCTGGAGCTTGAGGAGCGGGAGCTTTTTGTTTTTCGGATCCGTGGTGCGGACGATGCTGATATCCTCGTAGTTCAGGAGGTTGCCTTGGGCGCGCTCGAAGTTGAGGACCGCGAGCTGGTAGGTCGTTGCGGTTTTTGCAAACTCCTCCTCCGCCACGGTGAGGCGGTTCTGCGAACTGAGCAGCGAGTCGAGGTAGGCCGTGGTCGCTTCGGTGCTGACGGCCGACGCCTGCTGCGGCTCGCCCGGAAGCGGGGTCTCGACCTCCCGGCGGGCTTGGAACTGGGCCAGGTCCGCCTTGGCGGCGGTCATGCTCTCGAGCTTGGCGGCGTAGTCGCGCCAGGCCGTGCGGACCTCTCGCGCGGTGACCTTTACCTCCAGAAGCGTCGTCTCGATGGTCGTGCGGAGCTGGTTGACCTGCTGGCGGAGCTCGATCAGGCGGCGGGTGTGACGGGCCTCGGCCGTGTTGTTTTCAATCGGAAATTCAAAGTTGAACCCGGCTGCTGCGCCCGGTGCGCCCTGGTTGAACTGGTTGCCGAACGCCTCGCCCGAGTTGCCGCTCGCCGCCAGGCCGGCCACGTAGCCCTCCAAAATCATGTTTAGGGCGGGCAGGACCTCGTTACGCTGCATCTTTTCCCGTACCGCCGCAGCGCGGACCTGCTGAAATGCCTGCAGCACCTCCGGGCGCTGCGCGAGCGCGCGC
>JBGTAT010000014.1:0-8792 GCA_041749755.1 Terrimicrobiaceae bacterium
ACGAGGCCCGGACGATGTTCTGCCCGCGCTGGGCGTAGTGGCGGACGTCGATGCCCATCTCGCAATACTTCGAGCAGTTCCCGCACGAGATGCACTGCGCGCCGTTGGTGGTGATGCGAAACCGGGAGTTGAGCTTTTGCAGGATCCCGAGGACCGCGGCCATCGGGCAGCCGAAGCGGCACCAGACGCGCGTGCCCATAAGCGGGTAAAAGCCCACGCCAACCACGCCGGCGAAGGCCGCACCAATGAGGAACCCATACCACTGGCGCAGCAGATAGACCGGGCCCTTGGCGAAGCCCGGCAGGAGAGGCTCGAGCCACAGCAAAGTTGTCAGGAGCACGATGACCGCAAGAACCGAATGGATCATCCAGCGCTCGATCTTCCAAGCCTTCAGCGACTTGTCGGAGTTTTGCCGCCACGGGTCTCCGAGGGTATTGGCGAGGCCGCCGCAGCCGCAGACCCAGGAGCAATACCAGCGCTTGCCGAAGTAATAGGTGAGAACCGGGGTCGCAATCAGCGTGCCGACAACGAACCAGCCCACGATGAAATACCCGATGTTTCCGGCCTGAAGAAACCCCTGCAGAGTGCCAGGGAAGAGCTTGTCATAGGCCAGTGGCCAGAGGTAGCTCAGGTAGACCTCGGGCTGGTTGAGTTTGACGAACAGCGCAGGCAGCAAATAGGCGAAGCCGAGCTGGGCCGCCATAATCACCGAAATTCGCGCGACCTGGTACCGGCTGTGGCGGTACTTCGCAATCGCCTTGGCCCCCATCACCAGGATGCCCACCGTGTAGAACGTGCCGTAGACAAACCATTGGTCGGCCGGCTTCGCCCGCAGAAACTCACTCAGCGGATCATGCAGACGAATCAGGCCGCCGAGCATGCCGGGAAACCAGTAGAGCATGACGTAGAACCCAGTGAAGACAACGGCCAGGGTCCAACCCAAAGCCCCCCGCGCGGTCAGGCTGTCGGTGGTCTTCCCGTTGTTCCGGATGCCCGGGTTTTCGGAGAGGTGCTTGTGCAGGCCGTAGAGGAGGCCGCCTCCGGCAATCCCACCCCAGGCAAGGACGAGCCAGGCGATGCGAACCTCGGCAGAAGCCTCGGTCGACGTGAAAAGTCCGGCAGCAAGGACCAAAAGGCCGATGCCAAAGAGGGCCAACCCCACCTTTTCCAGCGTGTCCAGCCGATGGCCACCCGGGGTCAAGGAATGGCTTTCGTAGTTGAGGTTGAGATCGTTCATGAGATCAGGCGGTTTGTGGCTGCAGCGGGGCGAGAAGTTTGTCGATCGCGGCGGAAAAAAGCCCCTTGCGGGTTTTGAGGGCGGTCGCGCGCTCCGGGAATTGGGAGTTGAAGGCGGAAACGATAGCCGGCTCGTATTGTCGGAAAAATTCCGGGTCGAAGTTTGCGGCACCGAGGTCGGCCATCGCGTCCTGAACCCGGGTGCCGCCGCCGATCCATTTTTCCCAGACCGCATGACGGTGGCGGATGCCGAAGACGTTGACCCCCGCCAGCTCGCCGGTATCGCCGCGAAAGTTGATGCGGATCGATTTGTCGCCGTCGGGGTGCTCCCAATAAAACGACTCCTCGCCCACCTTGGGCTGAGGCATCACAACGCCGTAGGTCTGGTATTCGATGTCGAAGAATTTTGCGGAGTTGAACCAGAGGCCGGGGGTGTAGGGTCGCTCCCCGCCGCAGAGGTTGGCGGCGATCTGCTCGCCGTGCATCTTTCCGGTATACCAGACCTGCTCGACGGGGCGGCGTCCGGGCGGAGGGCTCGTGTGCTGGGCGCAATCGCCCCCAGCCCACACATGCGGCGTGCCAGTGCGGAAAAACTCATCCACGAGAACCCCCCGGTCGCACGCAATGCCGGAGTCTTTGATAAAGCCGACGTTGGGGCTCACTCCCGCGGTCAGAAAAACCATCTCGCACGGGATTTCTTCGCCGGATTTCGTCACGGCCGCCCGGACACGGCCGGAGGCATCGGGAAGAATCTCCAGGAGCTCCGTCTCATAGCAGAGGTCGATGCCATGGCGCTGAATTTCGCGCCCGACCATCCTCGCCTCGCCGCAGGGCAGAACGGCTGTCCAAAAGGCGTTTTCGCGGACCAGGAACGAGACCCGGATCCCGCGGGAGAGTAACATCTCGGCGACCTCCACGCCAATCAGCCCGCCGCCGACAATCACGGCCCGCTTCGTCGTCGGGGAGAATTTCTCCATCGATTCCAGGTCCTGGTACGAATAAAGCCCCTGCACGCCGTCGAGGTCCTGGCCCGGCCATCCAAATTTGTTCGAGCGCGCCCCGGTGGCTAGGATCAGTTCGTCGTAGTCCAGGCGGCCTCCATCGGCAAAAACGACCGCGCGGTTTTCCGTTTCGATATTCCCGACCCAGCCGCGCTTGAGATCGATCCGGTTCTCCGCCCAGAACTCATCCGGGTAGGGCTTGGTATCCTCGAAGGTCAGGTTGCCCATAAAAATATACATCAGCGCCGTGCGCGAGAAATGGTGGTCGGTCTCGCCCGAAACGATCGTGATGTGATCCTTGGACGACCGCTTGCGGATATGGCGCGCAGCGGTCACTCCAGTGATCCCGTTTCCAATGATGACAATTCTGCGGCTCATGTGATCATGGGAGGGCCCGGGGACAAGATTTATTCCCTCCGGGAAATCAGTCTGGACAAGACCACGCAACATTTCAAAGATCCTCATGTGTCCGAAGAAGCCATGAGCCGGCGACCCGGCATTTTCTTTGCGTTGGCTGCGGCGCTGCTCTTCGGCGCCAGCACTCCGCTTGCGAAGCTTGCGCTCTCCAATGCAAATCCGCTTCTTGTCGCCGGCCTGCTGTATCTCTTTTCAGGCGTCGGTCTTGCCGTTTTGCGCGCCATATTTGCTGCCGCAGGCAGGGCTTGTGTCGAAACCCCGCTCTCGCGGTCGGACCTGCCCTGGCTTGCGGGGTCGATCCTCGCAGGCGGTGTGGCCGGGCCAGCCCTGCTGCTGCTGGGGCTTATGACGACATCTGCCAGCGCTGCTTCACTGCTTCTCAATCTCGAGGCGGTGGCGACCGCAGCCATCGCGTGGATAATTTTCCGTGAAAACGTGGACAGGCGCATCGCGACTGGCTTCGCGTTCATCCTGGCCGGAGGCCTCTTGTTGTCCCTCCCGCACGGCGGGGGAATGGCCGTCTCAGGCGGATCATTGCTGATCGTCGCAGCCTGCCTCTGCTGGGGAATTGACAACAATCTCACCCGGAGAATTTCAGGCAGCGACCCCGCGCAGATCGCCATGTGGAAAGGGCTTGTCGCAGGCGGTGTGAACACCAGCCTTGCCCTGGCCATGGGATCGAAACTTCCCGGCCCAGGCGTCCTGTCCGGCCTGGCACTTGTCGGGTTTTTCGGCTATGGCATCAGCCTCGTCCTCTTCGTCCGGGCGCTTCGGCATCTCGGCACGGCGCGCACAGGAGCGTATTTTTCGACGGCCCCATTTGCGGGTGCAGCGCTCGCCTTCGCCCTCGGGCAGGGCAGGTTCGACTGGGCCTTTTACGCATCCGGCGTGCTCATGCTTGCCGGTGTCTGGCTGCATGTAACCGAAAAGCATGAACACGGCCACGTTCATGAACCGCTGGAGCACGAGCACCTCCACTCCCACGACGAACACCACCAGCACGAACATGGTCCCGGAGATCCGCCCGGTGAACCTCATGCCCACCGCCATCAGCATGCGCGACTAAAGCACTCCCACTCGCACTATCCCGACATCCATCACCGCCATGGGCACTGACAGTTCTGCTTTCCCCAGTGAAGATTGCCAGCGGCGATACGATCCAGAAACCGCCACAAGGCCGCAACATTGGAGGCGCCCCACACCAGCACTTGATGCTCGCTTAAATCGGTCTTTTTTCTTCGGCCGGCAGTTGGCTTGGCATGCCGCGAATACGACGGATTTCACAAAAGGTGATAATACGCGGACCCCTATTCTCGACCCAGGAAGATTTTTGTGGAATAAGACCGCTTCCTGACCTCTCTTGTGGGACAGATGAGCATCCACATTCCCTGTTTCCGATGAAAACCGAGCAATCCGTCAAAGAACGCTACGCAGCGGCTTCCAAAGCCCAGGAACCCGCGCTTTGCTGCCCGGTCGATTACGATCCGCACTACCTCAAACCCATTCCCGCAGAAGTCATCGATCGCGATTACGGCTGCGGCGATCCCTCGAAATATGTCCGATCCGGCGAGATCGTGCTCGACCTCGGCTCCGGCACTGGAAAAATCTGCTTCATTGCGTCCCAGGTCGTCGGACCCGAGGGTAAGGTCATCGGCGTCGATATGACGGACGACATGCTGGAGGTCGCCCGGCGCAATGCACCGGTCGTCGCCGAGCGCATCGGCCACGCGAATGTCGAGTTCCGCAAGGGCCGCATCCAGGACCTCGCCCTCGACCTGGAAGTCCTCGACGCGGAGCTGAAAAAGCGTCCGATCACCGACGCCGCCAGCTTCCTGGCCGCCGACGAACTCGCCGCAGACCTGCGGATCAAACATCCCCTGGTCGCCTCGGATTCGGTCGATGTTGTTGTCTCGAACTGCGTGCTCAACCTCGTCGAGCCCGGCGCCAAACCCAGTATGTTCCGAGAGATTTTTCGCGTCCTCAAGCTGGGCGGGCGCGCGGTCATCTCCGACATCGTTGCGGACGAGCCGGTGCCGGAGCAGTTGCAGAACGATCCCGAGCTCTGGAGCGGATGCATCTCCGGCGCGCTGGCCGAGGAGGAATTCCTGAAGGCCTTTGAGGAGGCGGGATTTTACGGAATCGAAGTGCTCAAATTCGACATCCGACCCTGGCGGACGGTGCAAGGAATCGAGTTCCGCTCGATGACCGTGCAGGCGTTCAAAGGAAAGCAGGGCACGTGCGTCGAGCGCAACCAAGCCGTCATTTACCGGGGGCCGTTCAAGGAGGTTCTCGACGACGATGGGCACCGCATGGAGCGCGGGGTGCGCTTTGCCGTCTGCGACAAAACGTATGGCCTCTATCAGAAGGCTCCCTACGCGGGGTTTTTTGAATTCATCGACCCGATCGAGTCCGTCGCCACCGATGCAGCCAAACCTTTCGACTGCACCCGTGGCGCGCGGCGGCATCCGAAAGAAACCAAAGGCCACGACTACCGCGCCAGCAGCGAAGCCTCCAGCCAGTGCTGCGACGGCGGAAGCTGCTGCTGACCCCATCCCCGCCAAGACAAGCCTGCCACGGAGCATGAAAGCGATCGAGCCAGACACTGCTCCGGATTTGCCTTTTGAACCTGCTCGCAGGGCCGATGAATTCCAGACCTTCGCCGGCCGAACCTTGGTTATCATTCCTGCATACAACGAGGAGGAATGCGTTGGCGATGTGGTCAGCCGCCTGCGAGGCCGCGGATTTCGTCACATCCGCGTCGTGGACAATGCCAGCACCGACCGCACGGCAGAGACCGCCCGTGCAGCCGGGGCCGAGGTGCTCCGCACCGCCGGGCGGGGTTACGGACTCGCCTGCTGGATCGGCTCGCAGGACGTCCCCGATGGCCTCGCATGGCTGCTCTACTGCAACGCGGATGCGAGCGATGACCTGGCCGCCTACGACCGCTTTGCCCTCCTGGCCGACGATCACGACCTCATTCTGGGCTGTCGCACGCACGCGGAGGACCGCCGGCACATGTCGCCTCCCCAGCGCTTCGGCAACTGGCTCGCCCCGGCTCTCATCTTCTGGGTTTGGGGCCGACGGTTCGCAGACCTCGGTCCCCAGCGCGCCATCCGGGCCGAGGCATTTCGCCTGCTGGATCTGCAGGATCGCGGCTTCGGCTGGACCCTCGAAATGCAGGTGCGCGCCGTCGAGGAGGGCCTGCGCATCGCCGAGATCCCGGTCCGCACGTTCCCACGCCCGGCTGGCGAATCGAAGATCTCGGGAAACCTGCGCGGTTCGCTTGCCGCTGGCGCGATCATATTAAAAACCATTGTCCAGCTTGCCTGCAGACCCGCTTCAAAACAAAAGCCATGCCCTCCGCACGGGGAGTCTCGTAAGCGAACGCATCCCGACCTTTGCCCATGATTACCCCCGATTCCGCCGCGACCTTCACCGCCCGCCTCCACCGGCAAGGACTCGACCTGAAGCGCGGGCGCACCGAAATCCTCCAGATCAACACCGGCAAACTCTGCAATCTCACCTGCATCCATTGCCATGTGAACGCCGGACCAAAACGCAAAGAAATCATCGGCCGCGCAACCATCGACCGCATTCTCGACTGGTTGGCAGGCACCGGGATTCGGACCGTCGATCTCACAGGGGGCGCCCCGGAGATGATCCCCGACTTTCGGTATTTTATCGAACGCCTCCGCGCCCTGCCGCAGGTCGAAACCATCATCGACAGATGCAATCTGACGATCCTGAACGAGCCCGGCTACCGGGATGTGGCTGAGTTTCTCGCGGCTCATCGCGTGGCCATCGTGGCCTCCATGCCGTGCTATTGCCCGGAAAATGTCAACGCGCAGCGCGGCGACGGGGTCTTCGATTCGAGCATCCTTGCCCTGCAAAATCTCAATGCCCTTGGCTACGGGCGCACGGAGGACCTGCGCCTCGACCTGGTCTATAACCCCAACGGCGACAAGCTCCCGCCCGCCCAGGCCGGGCTGGAGGCCGACTACAAGCGCGAGCTCAAGGCCCACTTTGGAATCGATTTCCACCGCCTCTTCTGCATCACGAACATGCCGATTTCCCGATTCAAAAGTTGGCTCAGGAACAACGGCAAGCTCGACAGCTACATGGACCTCCTGCGCGCGTCTTTCAACCCCGCCGCCGTGGACGGCCTCATGTGCCGCAACACGCTGAGCATTGGCTGGCAGGGCGAGGTCTATGATTGCGATTTCAACCAACAGCTGGGCATGCAGTGGAAAAACGGGAAGCCCCTTAGCCTCTGGGACCTCGCCCCGAATGCCGTCGAGGGCCACCCCATCGCCGTCGGCGAGCATTGTTTCGGCTGCACTGCGGGTTGCGGAAGCAGCTGCACGGGGGCCACATGGACCGAAACTGGCTGCCTCGCATAGATTCGAACTATGACAAAATGATCCAGAATTAGAGCATTGCCATTGTTCGCCTGTGTTCTATCCTGATCTGATATGAGCATCAAAATGGCATCCGTTCAGCTACCATAAAGGTTTTGAAGGATATCAGCAAGGAGAACACAAAGGCACATTCCGCATCAGAGATGAACGGAAAAAGTGCAAGGAAAGTGCAAGGGGCGATTTCAGCTCTCTCGAAAGCGGATGCCCGTTTCTGGCTCCAACCCGGAAAACTCTTCAAATGGAAAGGGTCCGCCAACTACTCGCTCCAGATTCAGCACAAGGGGAAGAGGCTGACCTTTACCACCGGCACCGGGAACAAGGAGGCGGCGGCGCGGATAGCTTCAGGAATCTATTCCGACCTTTTGATGCTCGGCATTCATGGCACCCTGTCGAAGCACAAACCGCAGCTTGCCCAAGGCGAGAGCATTGCGACGATTGGCGAATACCTCAAAGCCGCAAAAACTGTGATGGACGTGCGCCCCGCTACCCTCGCGGCATACGGGATCCAATTGCGACGAATCGCTGGGGACATCTTGAACATGCGGACCACACGGAAAGCCAAGATTAAAGCCAAGCGAGCGACAAAGGAGGCTATCGAGGGTTCGCCCCTTTCGATCTTCACCCCCGAAGCGGTCCAATCTTGGCGGCTTGGATTCGTGGCACGGGCGGGGGCGGATGCCCGGAAAACGCGCGCTGCGCGGATCTCCTCGAATTCGATGATTCGGCAAGCGCGGAGTCTGTTTGCCCCCAAGGTGGTCAAGTTCCTGAAAACCCTTCGCCTTCCCGAACCGCTGCCTTTTGCTGGGGTGGAGTATTTCCCGCGCGAGTCCATGCGGTACACGTCGAAAATTGATGCCGGAATTCTCATGCGACAGGCGCGGGCGGAATTGGCAACAAAGAACCCGGATGCGTTCCTCGTCATGCTTCTGGCACTTGGGGCCGGACTTCGCCGGGGGGAAATTGACCGCCTCCTGTGGAGTCAAATTGACTTTGCCGGGGGGCGGATCTTCATCGAGGAGAGCGAGCACGGCGCATTGAAAAGCGAAGACTCACGGGGGGCCGTTGACATTGACACAAGCACGGTTGCACTTCTCCGGGGCTTCAAAACCGCAGCATCGGGTCAGTTTGTCATTTCCGCGAAGCGAGCCGGGGACGGTGAGGAATCCCGCACCTGGGGCCAGCGTTACCGATGCGGGACGGTGTTCGAGAAAGTCAACGCATGGCTCCGGGCTCATGGCGTCGAGGGAGCAAAGGCGTTGCACACGCTCCGAAAAGAAGCCGGAGCAATCGTGGCAACCCGAGACGGGATTTTCGCGGCAAGCCAATTTCTTCGCCATGCCGATATTGCCGTGACCGCTGCCCACTATGCCGACAAGAAAACTCGGACTGTCATTGACATGGGCGGATTGCTCAACCCGGAGACCGCCACCCCTGAGAATATCGTCGCCCTGCCAGAGCAAACGGAAACCGAGAAACCCAAAGCTCGCAAGAAGCAAGCCCCGAAGAGACGCGCATGAAAAAACAATCCATTGCCGGGAAAAAGCAGACGGCGTGCTGCCCCTCCCCCAAGGGCGCTACAGAGGGCCTGTCCGAAAACAGGGTGGATTTTCAGGAAATTCCAAAAAGTCGATTTTCACCCCCACATATAGATGCGACCCAGGCGTGTTTTTCTCTCGACTCCCCATTTTTCAACGACTTACCAATAAAATACGCACGTAAG
>JBGTAT010000015.1:0-2151 GCA_041749755.1 Terrimicrobiaceae bacterium
TCTCAACCGCCACGGCCGCCGCTTCGTCGAGCGTGTGCGCGACGCCCGAGCGCGCGCAGTCGAGCCCGATCTCGAGCATGATATTCTTGAAGATCAGGCGGTCTTCCCCGCGCTGGATCGCCTCGGCATTTGCGCCGATCAGCCTCGCTCCATGCCGCTCGAGCGCGCCGGATGCCACCAGCGACATCGCGGCGTTCAGCGCGGTCTGGCCGCCCAGAGTCGGCAGCACGGCATCCGGCTTCTCGCGCTCCAAAATCTTTTCGATCACCTCCGGGGTGATCGGCTCTACGTACGTGCGCTGGGCAAACTCCGGATCCGTCATGATGGTCGCCGGATTCGAGTTCACCAGCACGACCTCATAGCCCTCCTCGGCCAGCGCCTTGCAGGCCTGGACCCCGGAGTAGTCGAATTCGCAGCCCTGGCCGATAACGATCGGACCGGAGCCAATAAGAAGGATTTTTTTGATGGATGTGTCCTTGGGCATGACGAGGCCGCAGACTATGCCAAACCGGCTCCCGGAGGGCAACGAAATGGTTCGAGAATGTTCCAGGACCCCGGGCGGCCCCATTTCCGCTATTTCTTCGCGTCGTGACGGCCCGGGCAGATCAGGTTCTTGCCCAGGGCGAAGTCCCGGTAGTCATCCGGATTGCGCGTGAGAAGCCGCCAGCCCCGAACTGCGGCATGTGCGCCAATCCAAAAATCCCCGAGAACACGCTCGCGCCGACCCCCGCGGGCGCGGTAGGCCTCGTGGGCTTTTGCCGCGCGCCAGGCAACATCGGTTTCGAAACCCTCGAAGTGCCAGTCGGCAAACCGGGCATCCAAATCACTTTGCTTCGCGTGCCCTAGTCCGGCCTCGGCGTAGACGACGGGATTATAAACCAAGGTATCGACGGATCCGAAGTGGGTCAGTTGCCTCAGCGACCAGTCGAACCACTCCGGGTCGCAAGTGGAGAGATCCAGAAGGACACAGGTGTCTACGAGAATCACTCGTGCCCTCTCGCTGCAAGAAGGATTTCGTCCGTGGTGCCCTGGCCCTGCAAGCAGCCGACCCACCGGGATGCCATGGCCGCTCCCTGGCTCCGGTTCGAGGCTGGCGCAATGGCGATCAGCGCCCGGCCGCCGTGTTCGATAACGAAGGTTTCCACCTCCTGCCGTGGCTTGATCCCCACCACCTCGCGTAGGCGTCGCGGGAGGGTCACCTGGCATTTGCTCGTTGTCCTCATAAGTATTACCTTCTTTCGGAAAATCTCTTACTTCAAGCGGATTCGAGCCATCATCTCCTAAAAAGTTCCCGAATGCTGCGCACCGCGCGATTGCACCGGCAGGGCGAAATCGTTATGCGTTGCCGGTGAACTTTTCTCAGCAGCTCTTTCAAGCCGCAACTCAACGGATCCCTGGCGGGGTCAACTCCCCGGTGCGGGCGTTTCGCGGGGTGGGTGGGGAGCCATTTTTTACGAAGGCCGCGCGGGGCAGCCGCCTGGTGACCGTCGACGACCGGGAGCTGATCGACTACGTCGGGACGTGGGGGCCGGCGATCCTTGGCCATGCGCCGGAGGTCGTGGTTTCGGCCGTCCGTGAGGCTGCGGCGCACGGGCTGAGCTTCGGGACGCCGAACCCGTTGGAGGTGGAGATGGCGGAGACGATCTGCCGGATGGTGCCCACAGTGGAGAAGGTGCGTATGGTCAACAGCGGGACCGAGGCGACGATGAGCTGCCTCCGGCTGGCGCGCGGGTTCACCGGGCGCGACAAAATCCTGAAATTTGAGGGCTGCTACCACGGCCACGTCGATTCCTTGCTGGTCAAGGCCGGGAGCGGGGCGCTCACGCACGGGAACCCCGACAGCGCCGGAGTTCCCGCGGCTCTGGCGGCCCTGACGATCACGATCCCGTTCAACGATCCCGACGCGTTTCAGGCGGCCTTTGCGGCCAACCCCTCGGAAATAGCGGCGGTGATTATCGAGCCGGTCCCCGCCAATGCGGGACTCTACCTTCCCGAACCTGGATTTCTCGAACTGGTCGCGAAGCACTGCCGGGAAGCAGGGACGCTTCTCATTTTTGATGAGGTCATGACCGGGTTCCGCCTCGCTCCCGGTGGGGCTCAGGAGGTGTACGGGATCCGGCCCGACCTCACCGCGCTTGGCAAAATTATCGG
>JBGTAT010000016.1:0-2297 GCA_041749755.1 Terrimicrobiaceae bacterium
CCTGGCCGCGGGCTTTGCCGCCGTCGCCGGCGCGTTCACGGTGAACATGCTCATCAAGCCTCTCGACGCCGTCCTTACCGAGTTCACCAACGACGCCATCCACCTCGTGAACCCCGCCCTCTCGATCGATCTCACCGCCAACCTCTGGTTTTCCATCGTGTCGGTCATCGTGCTGTCGGTGGTGATCACGTTCATCACCCAGCGGGTGATCGAGCCGAGGTTGGGGAAATACGAACCGGAAAATGCGGGCGACCTCGCAGGAACCCCCGACACGGCAGAAGCCGGAGTGCTGGGCGACGAGTCGCGCGGGCTGAAATTCGCGGCTTTTGGGCTGGTCGCCGTCCTCGTCCTTCTCGGTTTCCTGACCCTCGGGCCGGGGGCGGCTCTGCGCAATCCGGAGACCGGGTCCCTGATCGGCAACTCTCCCTTTATGAACGGCCTGATCGCGGTGATCATGGTTGTGTTTCTGGTCGCAGGTGCGGCGTATGGCTTCGGGGCCGGAACGATGAAAAGCAGCACCGATGTCATCAAGGCGATGGAGAAGGCGATCGCGGGACTCGGGAGCCTGATCCTCCTGCTCTTCATCCTGAGCCAGTTCATCGCCTACTTCAACTACAGCAACATCGGGACGATCCTGGCCGTGTCGAGGGCCGACGTGCTGAAGTCGGCCAGCGTCCCCCCCCAGCTGCTGCTGCTCGGGTTCATCGTGGTGGTCAGCCTCATCGATCTGCTCATCTCCGGCGCGATCGCGAAGTGGGCTCTCTTTGCGCCGATCTTCGTGCCGCTGCTCGTGCAGTTGGGCGTGGCTCCCGAGGCGGTGCTCGCGGCCTACCGGATTGCCGACTCACCGATTAACGTCATCACCCCGCTCAACGCCTACTTCGCGCTGATCGTCGTCTTTGCCCAAAAATATGACGCCAAGGCCGGGGTCGGGACGATCGTGGCGCTCATGATCCCGTATGTCATCGCCCTCTACGTCGTGTGGACGCTGCTCTTCGTCGCATGGTTTTTGCTGGGGATTCCGTGGGGCCTGTGAGGGATCCTGAAATGGCAGAGCCAAATCAGGAGCCCGAGCGACGCGCTCTGATCGCGTCGATTGTTGCGACCAGCCTGCTCAGCGCGCTGGGCGTGCTGTGGGGGATCGCCATCGGATCGCAGATGGTCCTGTTCGATGGGGTTTTCGGCCTGGTCGGGATCGCCACCTCGGCGCTGCTTCTGCGGGCGTCAACGCTCGCCGCGCGGGAGCCTTCGCGCGACTACCAATACGGGCAGGAGGCCGCCACCCCGCTCGTCATAGGGATTCAAGGCTTTATCCTTCTGGCGACTTTCGCTTATGCGGCGCTGGAGGCCCTTGCCACGATTCGTCTTGGAGGGAGCCGGTTCGCCCCGGGAGCAGCGATTCCCTACGGCGCCATCGCCACCGCCTCATCGATCGCGATCGCGCTCTGGCTGCGCCGATCAGTCAGGCACTCCGACCTCATTCACTCGGAATCGACAGCCTGGTTGATTGGCGGAATGCGGGGGGCAGGCATGCTGGTCGGCTTTGGCCTCATGTGGCTCCTCGATGGGTCTTCGTGGCACGCGGCCGTTCCCTACATTGACCCGGCCATGGTCCTGCTGACCTGCGTGCTCTTTATCCGTGGCCCCCTGCGAATGGTCAGCTCAACGATTCACGAACTGCTCGAGGGCGCTCCGGCCCCCTCCGTTCAGGCCCCCGTCCTGCAAGCAATCGCGGACGTCCGCCGCCAGTTCAACCTCGAGGAGCCGGTCATCCGCATCACCAAGGTCGGATCGAAGCTCTACGTCGACGTGGACGCCTGCGTGGCACCCGAAATGACCATCGTTGAGGAACACGAGGTACGCCGGACCCTTAAGGAGAAGCTCCATGAGCTGCCGTACGAGATCTGGCTCAACCTCGACCTCCTTCCGAAGCTGGAATCTCCCGGCATCTCCGCAGCAATGAATCCGCCTCGTGAACGCTGAACCGCCGCTCCCCGAACCGCCGACACCGAACACGGCTGTCCTCCTCGAGTTCCTTTTCCGACTCGGGCGGGCCTATCTGGCGTGCGGCGAGCAGACCGCAAAGGTGGAGAAGTTCCTGCGGAGCACCGCCTCCGCCTACGGCATGCGAAAGTCGCGGGTCGTGGCGCTCCCGACGGCCGTCTTTATCTCGCTCCACGACAGCAGCGGCGAGCGGGTCACCCTGGCGGAAAGCGAGCCGCAGATGCTGAGGCTGGACCAGATGGCCGATGTCTACGCGCTCGGCGAGGAGGCCCAGCGTGCTGGCGTGGATCCGC
>JBGTAT010000017.1:0-2423 GCA_041749755.1 Terrimicrobiaceae bacterium
CTGTCGCCCCGGCGATGAAGGCGGCTACCGGCTTCGTGCCGTGGATGCCGAGCCATGCGGCGGCCTCCTCCTCGGCCGTGCCGCCGATCTCGCCGATCATGATGATCGCCTCGGTCTGCGGGTCCGCGCTAAACATCTTCACGACGTCCAGGTGGGAGGTCCCGTTGATCGGGTCGCCGCCGATGCCGACGCATGTCGACTGCCCGTGCCCACGGCTCGAAAGCTGCCAGACCGCCTCGTAAGTGAGGGTTCCCGAGCGCGAGACGACCCCGACTTTTCCGGGCTTGTGAATGTACCCGGGCATGATCCCGATCTTGCATTGTCCGGGGGTGATGATGCCCGGGCAGTTCGGCCCGATCAGCCGGCTCGTGCTCCCCTTCATGCCCGCGCGCACCCGCATCATGTCCATGACCGGGATCCCCTCGGTGATGCAGATGACCAGCTCGATTCCAGCATCGACTGCCTCCATGATCGAGTCGGCCGCGAACTCCGCGGGTACGAAGATCATCGTCGCGTTGCAGCCGGTCTCCCGGCGGGCTTCGAGCACGGTGTCGAACACCGGGATCTTGTCCTCAAAAAGTTCTCCGCCGCGCGCGGGGGTGACGCCGGCGACGACGTTTGTTCCGTACTCCATGCACTGGCGGGCGTGGAAGCCGCCGGCTTTGCCTGTGATGCCCTGCACGAGCAGGCGGGTGTGTTTGTCAACGAGGATGGCCATAGGATAAAATGTGGATTGCTTCGATGGGTTAGGCGGCCTGGGCGGCGGCGGCGACGACTTTTTCGGCGGCGTCCGCGATGTCGGATCCCGACTGGAGCGGGAGCCCGGACTCGCCGAGCAGCTTGCGGCCGGCGTCGACGTTGGTGCCCTCGAGGCGGACGACGAGCGGTACCGGAAGGTTGACCGCCTTGACCGCATTGATGATCCCCTGGGCGATGACGTCGCACTTCATGATGCCCCCGAAGATGTTCACCAGGATCGCTTTCACCCGCTTGTCGGAAACGAGGATTTTGAACGCCTCGGTGACCTGCTGCTCGGTGGCTCCGCCTCCGACGTCGAGGAAGTTTGCCGGCTCGCCGCCCTTGTGCTTGATGATGTCCATCGTTGCCATCGCGAGCCCGGCCCCGTTGACGAGGCAGGCGATGTTTCCATCCAGCCCGATGTAGCTCAGGTTCGACTTCGAGGCCTCGACCTCGCGCGGGTCCTCCTCCTCGAGGTCGCGGTACGCGACGATCTCGGGGTGGCGGTAGAGCGCGTTGTCGTCAAAATTGAATTTGGCATCGAGGGCGAGGACCTCGCCTCCTTTTGTGATGACGAGCGGGTTCACCTCGACCATCGAGCAGTCGCAGCGGATGAATAGCTTGTACAGGCTCGCAAAAAGTTTGCAGGCCAGACGCATCTCGCTCGAGGGGATGTGGAGGAGCTTCGCAAGCTTGCGTGTCTGGTACGGAAGCAGCCCGAGAAGCGGGTCGACCGGAAGCCGCACGATTTTTTCCGGCGTGTGGGCCGCGACGGTTTCGATGTCGACGCCGCCCTCGGTGCTGGCGACGATCACTGGGGCTGAGGTCACCCGGTCGATGAGGATCGCAAAGTAGAGCTCGCGCTCGATCTCGACCGACTTCGAGACGAGGACTTTCCGGACCACCCGCCCCTGCGGGCCGGTCTGGTGCGTGACCAGCGTCTGGTTCAGCATCTTCTCCGCGATATCCCGCGCCTGGCTTGCCGTCTTGCAGAGGTGAACGCCGCCCTGAAACCCGTTCAGGAAGGTCCCCTTGCCGCGCCCTCCGGCATGGACCTGGGCTTTGACGACCAGGTTGTTTGTGGACAGCGAGCGGGCCACTTTCTCGGCTTCCTCAGGTGTGGAGGCAACCCCGCCCGGGGTGTTGGCAACGCCGAATTTGTCGAGGAGTTCTTTGGCTTGGTATTCGTGGATGTTCATCGGTGATCCGCCGATATAACCAAGCCAACCGCCCGCCTGCCAATGGAAAGTTCGAAATTCCTTAGAATCCGGTCGGATTGCCCGGATTGAGCACCCAGCGCTCGTATGCGGGATCGACCGCCTCGGGCTTCAGAAAAACCAGCTCGGGCACGTCGTAGGGGTGAAGTTCTTTGAGGCGGCAGGAAAAGGCGTCGGTTTCGGCGGCCGCTAGCTTGAAGATCACAACGACCTCGTTGGATTCTTCGATCTTGCCCTGCCACTGGTAGATCGATTGTGCGCCGGGGAGGATCGTTCCGCAGGCGGCGAGGCCGTCCGACACGAGCGTGCGGACCGCATTCGCGGCGGCCGATTGATTCGGGAACGTGGTGAGCGCGATGCGGATCATGCGGGAAGACCGGCGGCAGCGGGGAGGGGAGCTGGCTGGCGGACGATCCAGCCTCCGCCGACCACGCGGTCGCCATCATAGAAGACGGTCGCCTGGCCAGG
>JBGTAT010000018.1:0-5987 GCA_041749755.1 Terrimicrobiaceae bacterium
AACTTTGCAGCTTTTGAGTGTTCACCCGTTTGAGAAAATGACTATGCATGAGCTACTTACAGAGAACGACTTCAGACATTTGGAACCATTAGCTTCTAACCAACTGCTGTTGTGGAACTTATAACCGGACACTTGTGATAAAGACCATATTTGCGACTGGCTCGTTGGTTGCATGAAAGAGACCGCCTCCCTTCCCCATGTGCGGGAGACAATTTCCCAGTATCTGTTTCTGGTAAGGGAACTAACCGAACAGAGCAACTCTCAGTCTATGAACGAAGAATTGATCAAGCACATCACCGCCAACCAGGACAGCCTGTCGTCTTTTTTTTCCCTCCTACAGCAAGATGCAAACGTCAAAGCGAGCCTCACAAACCTTCTCGTCGATCAGCTTGTTGAAGCTGCCCGGTTGGAAGGACTGCATCGCGACGAACCTAGCAAAACTCTTTCCCGCCAACAATACTCCGCAATTTATTTTACCTCTGACATTCTCACCAACTCTAACTTAAAAATCGGTTTCGAATTTGAATATAATGACTACCGATCCTTAGATTTTGGCTTTAGGAACACGAGTGTTGAAAAAAAGTCTCCCTCTAAATGTTTGGAAGAACTGTATAAACTTTTCAGTGAGCAGTTTCCCACATTTCCACCCGCGCAACGGTCAGCCTTATGGCCTGCATATGCCAATTTTGAATCACCTTATGAGAATTGGCAAGAGGAGGCATTCCTTGAAATAATTTCCGGACAGATACTGTCAAATATGAGGGAAAAGTTGAAGATCATGTCAATTATAACAACACAAGTCTTCGCGAACTGAAGTGTACAATCTTTAGTAGAAAATCACCATGCAGCATCTCCAAAACGGGCGATTATTCGCGACTTTCTCAAACCAAGCATCCTCCAGCGCGTCGGACAAATGATCCAAATGGGCGTCGGTAATCCAGAGGAGTTTATTCATGCGGGCTCATCGATGCTGGCAGATTTGCCAAACTCCCTCCTCAGCCGAGCCAATCGTTTGGGATCGGTTCCCTCTACCAAGCCGAGACCCTTGCAGAGGAACGCATGAGCGGCGGCACCTTTGAGTTTCATCCGCTTAACCTCAGCGTCGAGAGAGAGCAATTTGGCGGCGTGGGTTCTCCGCTGATCAATCCCATCGGCCAGCCCTTCTCCCTGCTTTTTCAACGCCCTGGCGCGATGGAGCTTCATCACCGCATCCCAGCGCACGTCACGCTTGGCGTCGAATGACCAATAAACGGGAATGAAAATCATGGTCCCATACCGGGTGAGATTGACGGAGAGCTTCATGGTGAGCGGTTTGTCACCCTCCATGCCGTACAGGTTCCATCTCATGCAGAACACATCGAAGGCGGCTTGGAATCGGTGACGGGATTTGGACCAATCCACCTTGAATCGCGGCCGCAGATTTCTCTCCCCTGTCAACGACCGGCGGAGAATTCCCTTTTCGTTGGCAAACTGTGAGATGTCCCACTGTTTTTTGATCGCCTGCCACTCGCGGAGGAGTTCGGGATTCCTCAACGCCTCTTTCTCAATGGAATCGAACTTTGCCGTTGTTGTGACAAGGGACTCGTAGCTTCCATGCTGGACCAAGTGTTCATGCTCCATTGCAACCCGACAAACTTCCTCCGATGGAGGTTCTGAGAGCCAGTTCAAAAGAAATATCATTTCCTCATCAAGCGGCTTTTTCGCTTCAATGGAGGCCAAGCACGCGCAAAAAACGTCATGGATGTTCAGTGGCCACAGGGAAATCGGGGTGAGCATCCAACGGTGGAGCAGTTCAAGAGTTGCCCGATCTTTCCTGTCGGGCAGGGCATGAAATCGCCGGATGTCATCCTGCGAATATTCCCGCCGATGGTAGGCGAGAGCATCCAGCTTTGTGAGATCCTGTTTGAGGGTGGTCATGGGCGGAATCCTATCTGCGAGTTTTTGTGGCATGGGCATCCCTGCCCATGAGTAACGATCCAGCAAGACATGGGCAGGATGCCCATGCCACGGCATGTTTTTCGACATAACTACCCGTGCGCGTCCGCTTTCGCAATTCCGTTTGAATCCGTTTTAATCTGACAACCAAAGATTGGGGACAATTCAATCCGTGGAATCCCGATCCTGCATCGTGGACAATCACGGATATGTCACCGGAAATTTGCAACCACATCGTTTCTGCCCCGTCTCAACTCCCTGCATCTCCCCTTCCATTCGAGGACCGCTCGGCACCAACCGGCTTTCTGTGCGATCTCGCGAAGGGCAATGCCTTTTACCCTGGATTAAACGAACCGCCCGTACCGATTCTCGCGGCATTCGGAGCGAATCCCGTTCACCAGTGCAAACTGGAAGGTTTGTGGGATTTTGAACGAGCCGCAACCGAAAATCCCCATTCCGTGGTCCGTTCCTACCGGTTCCTGAAGCGCAACGATATGGCAGCGCGGTGGGAGGATGTCATTTTTCAATTTGGGGAACGAGCTTTTGTATGCGGCGATTCCAGGCGGATCATCGGGTATGCCGCCAGCTACGAAGAAGCCGAAAAAACTGTCCGGGAATTCAATTCGTCCTACCGAAAAGATTCCTCCATCAAGGGCGGGAGATTCCAACTCATCCGAAAGAATCGCTATGGAATCGAGTGTGAGAATGTTGTGCTCGAAGCTGACACCGTGTTAGGGGAACAGAGTTTTTCTCTCCACTATCCCGAGGGAACGGAGGCATGGCACAAGGGCTTTGTCGAAAAACTTGCCAATCGAAAGCATGGCCTTTCGATTCTTGAGGGGAAGCCGGGCACCGGCAAGACCTCGTACCTGAGGCATCTTATGGGTTCACTGACTGAGACGCACCGGTTCTACTTCATCGCTCCCTCCAATCTGGGCATTCTTTCGGAGCCGGATTTCATCGGTTTCTGGGGGAAAGAGCGGCAGTTATACGCCGACTACAAATTGGCAGTCATCCTTGAGGATGCGGATGCCGCCCTGATGACCCGTGCAACGGATAATCGCGCCCAAGTGAGCGCGATCCTGAATCTCTCCGATGGAATGCTGGCAGATTTCCTGCGCCTTCAGATTATCTGCACCATCAATTGCAGGGCTGACGACATTGACCAGGCGTTCCTTCGCCCAGGACGGTTGTTGTGCCACCGGATTTTTGAGCGGCTTGATCCTTCGCACGCGGCCCGACTCGCGGCTTCGGTTGGAATAAACCTGCCCCATGCACGGGATTATTCCCTCGCGGAGGTGTTCGCCGGCCACGACGGCGGAGAAGTGCGGGGACGTCCACAAATCGGCTTTGGAGGAACAAGCTCATGAGAGTCAACATGACAAAACCACTGACTTGCCTCTGGGGCGGATCGCTTGCGATGGCCTTGTGCTCCTGTGCCTATTCGCCACAGCCTGGAGGCAACACAAACGTGACAAGTCCAAGCGACAGCCACAGTGTCCGAGATAGCCACGATGTAACCACCGTCACGATGGCTCCTGGCTCAACTTACGCGCCGACCCTTCTCAAAAACTCTGGGAATGATGACGGCTATAACGGATACCGCTATGATCCCGGAGCAACCCGAGTTGCACCCCGACAATATGGCGTTGTTCGGGTAGCACCGAACTGCAATCCAGATTTTCCAGGATATTGAAGCTCTTTGCTTGTCCTCGAGCATGCATGGAAACGGTGCAGGACAATTTTCTGATACTCCAAGAGGGGTGATTGTTCAGAAAATTGCCTGGATGAACGCAAGTCATTGATCCACAGCTGAGCTGGATCTTATAGCCCATGGGAGATTTGCTGGGCTGAGAGATTTCATTCCCCTTGGGGATTCCCCGAAGAAAATTGTCCTGCCCCGCCGCGCTGCCGGTTGACAACGGCGCATCTCCGAAAGTTGCAACCGGAGCGTCAGGACCTCAGGGAGCATGGACGTCCCGCCCGTGTGGACGTTGGTTTGGCAGCGAAAGCCAGTCTCCAAACAGGCGAGACGCCTGTTCTCCCTGCTCTTTGCAACTTTCGGAGATGCGCCCGTTGACAATGCGGGGTGACAATGCGGGGTTGCAATTTTTTCGCGACCCGCAGATGGTGTGGCGAAGCCGGTCTCGGCCGGGGCGTCTGTCCCCGGTCCGGGCGGCATGACACCACAAACGAATCGATGGCGACGACGACACTGGAACATCTGGATGCGCTGGGCAAGACCGCCTTGCACGAGGGCGGCGAGCTGCTGGGCGAAAAGCTGACCCTGAACATGGGGCCTTCCCATCCGTCCACGCACGGGGTGCTTCGCCTGGTGATGGAGCTCGACGGGGAGATCGTCACGAAGGCGACCCCGGAGATCGGCTACCTCCACCGCGGAGACGAGAAGATTGCGGAGAACATGCAGTTCAACCAGTTCATCCCGTACACCGACCGGCTGGACTACCTAGCGCCGGTTGCGAACAACGTCGCCTATGCGCTGGCGGTTGAAAAGCTGATGGGCTGGGAGATTCCGCCGCGCGGCAAGGCGATCCGGGTGATCAGCTGCGAGCTGGCGCGGATCTCCGCGCATCTCCTGATGATCGGCTGCCTGGGGATGGACCTCGGAGCCACGACGCTCTTCCTCTACACCTTCACCGAGCGCGAAAAGATTTACAATTTGATGGAGCAGCTCACCGGGGCTCGGTTTACGACCAGCTACACCCGGATCGGCGGGCAGACCCACGACCTCCCCGCCGCGTTCCTGCCAACGCTCCATGAGTTTCTGCGCACGTTCCCGGCCGCCTTCGCCGAGGTCGACAAGCTGGTGACCCGCAACAGGATTTTTGTCGACCGCACGAAGGACATCGGTATCATCACGAAGGAGGACGCGATCGCCTACGGGCTCTCGGGACCGAACCTCCGCGCCTCCGGGGTTGACCATGACCTCCGGAAAAAGCACCCCTACCTCGACTATCAGCAGTATCAATTTGATATTCCGGTCGGGACGATCGGCGACTGCTACGACCGGTATCTGGTCCGAATGGAGGAGGTGCGCCAGAGCCTCAGGATTCTTGAGCAGGCGGTCGCCAGCCTCCCCGAGGGGCCGATCAACTGGCACGATCCCAAGAGCACCCTTCCCGACAAGGTGGCGGTGCTGACAAAAATGGAGGAGCTGATCCACCACTTCATCGTGACGACCGAGGGGGTCGACGCTCCCGAGGGCGAGGTCTATTTTGCGGCCGAAAACCCGAAGGGGGAGCTTGGATTTTATATTTACAGCAAGGGGGGCGGGGTTCCCTACCGCCTCAAGATTCGGTCCCCATCCTTTGTGAACCTCAGCATCATGGAGAAAATCATCCCCGGCCACATGGTGAGCGACGTGGTTGGGATCCTGGGTTCGATGGACCCGGTTTTTGGAGAGGTGGACCGCTAAGTCGATGACGCTGGCAAACCTTCTTTCCGAGACGCAGATCCTTCCCGATCTCGCCTCCGACGAACGCTGGGCGGCGATTGCCGAGCTGGTCGATTGCCTGGTGGCCGCTGGAAAAATTGCCGGGCCCGACCGGGCGGAGGTGCTGGAGTCGATCCGCCAGCGCGAGGAGACAATGAGCACGGGGATCGGGTTCGGCATCGCGATCCCGCACGCATCCTCGGACAAGGTGACCGACGTGGTGGCGGCATTCGGGAGATCGCGCGGGGGCGTGCAGTTTGATTCTCTTGATGCGCAGCCGGTCTTTTTCATCGTCCTCTTCGTCGTGCCCAAAGACCAGTTTCAGACCCACCTGCGGACGCTTGCGGCGATTGCGAAATTTCTCAACGACAAGGCGGTTCGCGACGACTTGGGCCAGGCGACGGATGCGGCGGGGATCCTTCAGGTGTTTCAGAGCCGCTCCGCCCGCTGATATGGCCGGGACCCTCCGCGAGATCTTGTCGGTTCGCATGCGCCAGGCCTTGGAGGCGGCCGACCTGGATCCCGCGCGCGGAGATATCACGGCTGCGGCGGACACGCGCTTTGGCGACTACCAATCGAATGCGGCGATGGTCCTGGC
>JBGTAT010000019.1:0-4953 GCA_041749755.1 Terrimicrobiaceae bacterium
GCGGTCAGTCGTTGAGAGGGCACAGCAGGTTTGGGGGACGCTCGACGTCCTTGTCAACAATGCCGGCTATGGCCTCCTGGGAGCCATCGAGGAATGCGGCGATGAGCAGATCCGGCGCAACCTGGAGACCAACTTCTTCGGCCCGCTCAACATGATCCGTGCGGCCCTGCCAGCCATGAGAGGGCAGGGGAGCGGGCACATCGTGAACATCAGCGCGGCCGCCGCGATCTCCAATTATGCGGGGCTTGGCGTCTACGGTGCCGCCAAAGCGGCGGTGGAGCTGATGAGCGAGAGCCTGCGCGCCGAGCTCGCGCCTCTGGGAATCCGGGTGATGCTGGTCCAGCCAGGGCCGTTCCGCACGGGCTTTATCGCCCGGGGGATGGAGAAGGCGGCGGAGCACATCGCGGCTTACGACGCCACGGTGGGCCGGTTCAAGCGGACGATTGAGTCCCTCGACGGCAAGCAGCCGGGAGATCCTGCGAGGGCCGCGACCGCAATCCTCGCGGCCATCGAATCCGACAAACCGCCCTTCCGGCTGGCGCTCGGCAAGTATGCCAACGAAAAGGTGCGCCGCACCGCTGCCGGGATCGAGGCCGAGCGTGCCGCCTGGGAGCACCTCGGACTGACGGCCGACTTTCCTCCAGCGCCCTGAGCCATCATTTCCATGCCAATCCATACGCTAACCGCCCACCAAATCATCCCCGCAACACTCGAGCAGGCGTGGGAGTTTTTTTCCAACCCGCGCAACCTGGCCACGATCACGCCGCCGGATCTGGGTTTTGAGATAGTGACCTCCGACCTGCCCAAGCGGATCCGGGCCGGGATGATGGTCGAGTACCGCGTGCGCCCGCTCCTCGGCATCCCGGCCACGTGGCTCACCGAAATCACCCACGTGCAGGAGGGGGCGTCCTTCGTCGACGAGCAGCGGGTCGGACCGTATGCGATCTGGCATCACGAGCACGGCTTCCGTGACCTCGGCGATGGCCGGGTCGAGCTCCTCGATCGCGTGACCTACCGGCTTCCGTTTCAGCCATTCGGGGACCTCGTGCACGGCATCCTGGTTCAGCCGCGCCTCGCCAGCATCTTTGCCTTCCGAAAAATAAAGGTGGAGGAGCTGTTCCCGTCGTAACAGTGCTGGACGGGGCGCATCCCCGAAAGTTGCTAAAATGAGCTGCGCCTTGAGGGATCTAGTTTGGAGTTCCGCCTTCAGGCGGTGCTTTTTGGGCTGCCGCCTCACTCGCCAGCCGCCCAAAGGCGGAACTCCGAACCCGGAAGCCCTCAGCCTAAAAGACGTGCAGCTTTTGGAGATGCGCCCAGTGCTGGACGCGTTTGCAAAGAGAGGGGTTTGACTTCCAGCGAAGTCCCCTTCAATAATTTGCGGACTATGCCGCTCATCGATAAGCCCCTCTCCGAACTTCAGCATTATTACGGCAACAGCCCGAAGCCGCACGACTTCGAGGATTTTTGGGATCGTTCTCTGGCCGAGATGCATGCTCTCGACCCCCGCGTCGAGCTCGCCCCTGCGCCGGCGCTCGCGCTGCCCGGCGTGGAATGTTTCGACCTTTGGTTTGATGGCGTCGGCGGCTCGCGGATCCACGCCAAATATCTCCGCCCGGCCAAAGCAAAAGACACCCATCCCGCCGTCCTTCAATTCCACGGGTACTCCGGATCCAGCGGCGACTGGAACGAGAAGCTCAACTATGTGCTTGCCGGCTATTCGGTGGCGTCGCTCGATTGCCGCGGCCAGGGCGGGCGCAGCCAGGACCTCGGCAGCGCCTCCGGCACGACGCTCCGCGGGCACATTATCCGAGGCCTCGATGACGTCCCCGAAAAAATGCTCTTCCGGCAGATCTTCCTCGATACCGCCCAGCTCGCTCGGATCGTGATGGGCTTTCCGGAGGTCGACGCATCCCGGGTGGGAGCGATGGGCGGGTCGCAAGGAGGCGCGCTGACCCTGGCCTGCGCAGCCCTCGAGCCTGGCATCAGCCGTGCGGCTTCGACCTTTCCCTTCCTCAGCGACTACCAGCGTGTCTGGGAGATGGACCAGGCGCAGAATGCCTATGCGGAGCTCAAGGAATACTTTCGCCACTTCGATCCCCAGCATCTCCGGGAGCAGGAGATTTTTACCAAGCTCGGCTACATCGATATCCAAAACCTCGCACCGCGCATCAAGGCCGAGGTCGTTATGTTCACCGGCCTCATGGACGCAATCTGCCCGCCCTCGACCCAGTTTGCCGCCTACAATAAAATCGAATCCAAAAAGCAGGTCCAAATCTTCCCCGACTTCGGCCACGAAAGCCTGCCCGGCCAGGGCGACATGGTCTTCAATTTTATGATGGGGTTGTAGAAAAGACCTGCGCCGCCTCGGCAGCCAGCCCTGCAGGCTCGTGGGATGGCGCGCGGTCGGGGGCGATGAGCATGTAGATCGAGGGGAGGATGAAGAGGGTGAAGACGGTGCCGATCGCCATGCCGAAGACGAGCACGAGCCCGATCGAATTCCGGGCCTCGGCGCCGGGGCCGCTCACAAAGATGAGCATGACGTGGCCGAAGACGGTCGCCGCGGTTGTCATGAGGATCGGGCGAAGCCGCAGGCGGGCGGCATCCCGGATGGCGTCGATCTTTGAGAGCCCGGCCTCGCGGCGGACGTTGGCAAATTCGACCATGAGGATCCCGTGTTTTGCAATCAGCCCGACCAGGGTGACGAGGCCGACCTGCGAATAGATATTAAGCGTCGTCGTCCATCCCTCGGTGAGGCCGAAGTTCCATCCCGGCGGGCCGGCCGCCTTGAGGAACGTGAAGATCAGCGCGCCGAACATCGCGAGCGGGACGGACCCGAGGAGGATGATGAGCGGGTCGCGGAACGAGTTGAACTGGGCGGCCAGCACGAGGTAGATCAGGATCACGGCGAGCGAGAACGCCGGCAGGAACTTGCCCGCCTCGTCGCGGAGCTGGCGGGATTGGCCGGCGAGCTGGATGCCGACCCCCTTTGGCAGGACCTCCTTCGCCGCCTTTTCGAGCTCGTCGAGGCCGGCCGAGAGCGAGCGCGGGGCGATGCCTTGAATTTTGACAGCGTTGAGCTGGTTAAACCGGTTCAGGCTCCGCGGCTCGATCGAGCGCTTCATCGTGGCGATCGAACTGAGCGGGAGGAGGGTGCCCTCCGGGCCGCGGATGTGAATGAGGCCGAGCTGCTCCGGCGTGAGCCGCTGGGCGCGGGCGATCTGCGGGATGACCTTGTAGCTCCGCCCGTCGTAGTTGAAGCGGTTCACAAAATTCCCTCCGAGCAAGGTCCCGAGGTCCTGCCCGACCGCTCGCATGTCGAGGCCGAGCGACGCAATCTTTTCGCGGTCGATGACAATCTCCTCGCGCGCCTGATCGATTTTGACATCCGTCTCGAGGAATGCGAACTGCTGCGACGGCATCGCCTTTGCGACGACCTGCTTGGCGAGGTCGAGAAGCTTCTCCGGCTCCTGGGTGCCGAGGACGAGGAACTCGACCGGGAACTGGCCGGCGGCTGGCAGCGGGTCTGGAAGGAACGCGGGGTGCTGGACGCCGGTGATTTTTGAGAGGGCTCCGGCGACCTCGGGCTCGATCTGAAAGACGGTGCGTTTGCGCTGCGACCATGGCTTCACGAGCATGCCGCCGAAGCCGAACCCGGCCTCCGTGATCTGAAACGTCTGCTCCATCTCGGGAATCGATTTGAACACGTCAAACGCCTTCTCCGTGTAGTAGGTGACCTGCTCGACCGAGGCGTTCGGGGGAGGGGACACGACGCCGAAGATGATCCCCTGGTCTTCCTTCGGGGCCAGCTCGGTCGGAGACATCAGGTAAAAGATGACGGCAAAAAATGTGAGGACCGCCCAGAGGACGTAGATCTTCGGACGGTGGGCGAGCGTGATGTCGACCAGCCGGCCGTACAGGTTTTTCAGCTTTTCGAAGTCGCGCGAGATCCGGCCGGCGAACCCCTTTTCGTCGTCCCCCCTGCGGAGGAGCCGCGATGAGAGCATGGGCGAGAGCGTGAGGGCGACGATGCCCGAGATGAAGACCGCCCCGGCCAGGGTGAAGGCAAACTCGCGGAAGAGGGCACCGGTGAGGCCGCCCTGAAATCCGATCGGCACGTAGACCGCGGCGAGGGTGATCGTCATCGAGATGACCGGCCCCACGAGCTCCCGGGCTCCCAGGAGGGCGGCCTGGATCGGCTTCAGCCCGTCGCGCAGGTGGCGCTCGATGTTTTCCACCACCACGATCGCATCGTCCACGACCAGGCCGACCGAGAGCACGATCGCGAGCAGGGTGAGGAGGTTGATCGTGAATCCGAAAATCTGCATGAGGAAAAATGATCCGATCAGCGAGATCGGGATCGTGAGCATCGGGATGATCGCGGCGCGGAACGATCCGAGGAACAGGTAGATCACGACGACGACGATGGCGATCGTCTCGAGGAGCGTCTTGCGCACCTCATGGACGGCCTCGTTGATATACGTCGTGCTATCGTACGCCACGTCCGCCTCGAGCCCGCTCGGGAGCTGCGCGCGGACCTCGTCCAAAGCGCTGCGCACCTCGGCGATGACCTCCAGGCTGTTGGCGTTCGGCATCACCCAGACGCCCATGAAGACGGCGTCCTGGCCGGTGAAGCGGACGGTCGCGCTGTAGTTCTCGGCCCCGAGCTCGACCTCGGCGAGATCGCCCAGCCGGATCACTGCGCCGTTGCGCTCGGCGACCGCCAGCTTCTGGAATTCCTCGACATTTTTAAGGTCCGTGTTCGCGGTCAGGTTGAGCTGGCTGAGAGCGCCGCGGGTCTGCCCGATCGCCGACAGGAAATTGTTCGCCTCGAGCGCGGTGCGGATATCGCTCGGGGAGAGGTTGAACGCGGCGAGGCGGTCGGCATCGAGCCAGATCCTCAGCGCGTACGTGCGCCCGCCCAGGATGTCGGCGCGCTGGACGCCGGGGATCGCG
>JBGTAT010000020.1:0-8447 GCA_041749755.1 Terrimicrobiaceae bacterium
CACGGACGAGGAGTATGACCGGGTGGTCATCGCCGCGCATGCGGACGAGGCGCTCGGGATGCTGGCCAACCCGGACCCCAGCCAGCAGCGGCTGCTGAGCCAGTTTGGATATCAGGAAAACACGGCGATCCTGCACACCGACGCGTCGGTGATGCCGACCCGCCGACGGGCGTGGGCGTCGTGGAACTACCGGATGGCTGCGGGGCCTGGCGGCGAGGTCCGCGCGACCACCCACTATTGGATGAACGCTCTGCAGGGGATCTCAAAATCCCGCGACTACTTTGTGTCGATCAACGGGGACGGGCAGATCCCGGACGACAAGATCCTCTACCGTACCGTCTACACGCACCCGGTCTTCACGCTCGAGGCGATGCGCGCGCAAAGCGAGCTCGCCTCGCTCAACACGCGATCCCAGCACCAGAAGGTCTTTTTCTGCGGCAGCTACTTCCGCTACGGATTCCACGAGGACGCCTACGCATCGGCGGTCCAGCTGGCCGGCACGCTGCGGCCGATCCTCGCCCCGTGAAGGCGTCGTGCCTCTACGAGTGCACGATCATGCACCGGCGGCTCTCGCCGAAACGGCATGAGTTCGTCTACAAGGTTTTCCTCTTTCTCCTCGACCTCGACGAGCTCGACGAACTGCGCCGCGACGTCCCGGTCTTCGGCGTGAACGAGCCGAACCTCTACGCCCTGCACGATGCCGACTACTTCCGGATCGGCTCCGGCTCGATCCGGTCCAACCTGCTGAGCTTTCTGAAGAGCGAGGGGATTTCGGCCGTTCCCGCACGCGTCCGGCTGCTCACCCTCCCGCGGCTCCTCGGGTACACGTTCAACCCGATCTCGATCTTCTTCTGCTTCGACGCGCAGGGCGACCCGCTCGTGGCGGTCGTCCAGGTCGGGAATACGTTCGGCGAGCTCAAGCCGTTCGTCATCCCTCCGGACGGCGGCGGGTTCCACGCCCGCGTGCCCAAACATTTTTACGTGTCCCCGTTTTCTTCCCTAGACCTCGCCTTTGACTTCCGGTTCGACCTTCCCGGCGACCGGCTGCGGATCCTGATCGACGACTACGACCAGGACAGCAAGACGTTGATCAGCACTCTCACCGGATCCCGCACCGAGCTCACGCTCGGGAACCTGCTCGTCCTTTCCATCAAGTACCCGCTCGTGACGCTGAAGGTCATCACCCTGATCCACTTCGAGGCCCTCCGCCTCTGGCTCAAAGGGGTTCCCTTCCGGACAAAAGAAGCCGACCCCCACCTGCAAACCGGGGTCTTCAAGGCCCGGGAATAACCCTAAATCCCGCAGTCGGAGAAGGGGATTCATCATGAAGAGATTGAAGGTCATGAAGGGAGACGAGCAAAAAGCGGTTCCGAGAATGAGCCAATTCCCTCACCCATTGAGTGAAAGAAATCGCGCATGGTTTTTCTGCTTTAACTCGCCGATCTTCATGCTCTTCATGGCCATCATGGTGATTCAAACTGCGGCTTATAAGATAACAGGAATTGTTTTGCCCGCCGGTTTTGGCATAGGGTCGCGGCCATGCAGTGGCTATGGAAACAGATCCGGGAAGGTCCGCGCATCCTCTGGGAGGCGATCTGGACATTTGTCGAGATCGACGGCGAGCAGCGGGCGGCCTCGTTCGCCTACTACGCGCTCTTTTCTCTGGTCCCGCTTTTTGCGCTGATCCTCACGGCGGGATCCGTGCTGTTTGAGCCAAGCGAGGTGATCCGGACGGTCCAGCAATATTTCCCGCTCGGCGAGTCGGAGCAGGAATTTTTATGGCAGATGGTCGCGGCGCTCGAGAGCTCGCGCGGCGGCGTGACGGCGGTCTCGCTTGCGATCCTCACGTGGTGCTCGCTGCGGTTCTTTCAGGCGCTCGTGCGCGGGGTCAACCGGGCCTGGCATACGATCGAGATCCCGTGGTGGCAGATGCCGCTCAAAAACCTTTTGATGGTTGCGGTGCTGGCGAGCGCGATGCTCATCGGGCTCGTGGCGCCCGCCCTGCTGCAGGCCGCCCGGAAAATTCTGATCGCCTTCCAGGATTTTCTCTCCCATCGCCTGCCTGCGCTCGACCTCGACCGGCTGACCGGGATCTTCGATCTCGGCAGGTTTCTTTTGGCCGGCGGCGTGCTATTTTATTCGTTCACCCTGCTCTACATGCTGGCGCCGAGGCGGCGGGTGTACTTCCGGCAGGTCTGGATTCCGGCGCTTTTTGTGACCCTTGCGCTCCAGGTCTGTCAGAATGCGTTTGTGAACTACCTGCCGAGGTTCGTGAACTACAATGCGATCTACGGAACCGTCGGGGTGATGATGCTCCTTCTGCTCTGGGTGTACGTCTCGGGCGTCGTGATCTTCCTCGGCGCCTGCCTGTGCTCGGCCGGCGCAAAGGTCCACGGCGACGCGAACGCTACTCCATCCAGTTCAGGACATTGAAGTTCATCGAGATCATGACCGTCACGGCGGTGGCTGTGGCCAGGAACCCGAGAACGGCCAAGGTGGCGGCGGAGATCAGGATGATGCGGATCTGGCGGTCCTCTGGATCGGTGGAGTCAAGCATTCCGGGTTGATACCCTGCGGCGGGGGGCTTTGTCAAATCACTCGTAGCGCAGGGCCTTGACCGGATCGAGCCGCGCGGCGAACCACGCCGGGATCAGGGCCGCCAGCGAGCAGATGAAAAACGCGCTCACGCAGATGATCGCGACGTCGGAGGGGACGACCTGCGCGGGGATCTCGCTGAACTGGTAGACCGACCTCGGGAAAATCTCGATATGGAGGGTGTTTGCCATCCACTGGCTGACCTCGTTCCGATACTGGACGACGCTGATCCCGAGGGCGAGGCCGGTGATGGTTCCGAAGACGCCGACCACCATCCCCTGGGCGAGAAAGACCCCGATGATCTGGTGCGTGCGCGCCCCGAGCGCCTTCATCACCCCGATCTCGCGCGTCTTCTGCACGGTCACCGTGATCAGCGTGTTCATGATCCCGAACGCGGCCACCAGCACGATGAACATCAGCAGGAAAAACATGACGTTCCGCTCCATCCGGATCGCGTCAAAGATCTGCTTGTTCAGGTCGATCCAGGTCAGCGCAAATTCCGGGGCCGTCAATTTTTGGTTGAGCGACTCCCGGACCTCCGGCGCAATGTAGGGGTCGGATGTCCGGAGCGCCAGCCCGTGGATCGCATCGCCCAGGCTGTAAAGCTCCTGACCGATGTGCAGCGGAACAATCAGAAACTCGCTGTCGTACATGTAGCGTCCGCTTTCAAAGATGCCTGTGACCTCGAGCTCTTTGGGGAGGATCATCTGCTTGAGCGCGCCCGCGTCGGCCGCCTTCCCGCCCTCCTTTTCGATCCTCTCCAGCTCGGCCAGGATCTCGTTAAAATTGCCCGGCGAATAGACCGTGACCTTGTCCCCCACCCCGGCGCCGAGCGTGCGGGCAAGCTCCGACCCCAGCACGGTCTTGTCCCCCTCGAGGTCGTAGGCGCCCTCGATGATAAACTCCCCGACGCTCACGACCTTCTCCTCGAGTTCCGGATCCACGCCGCGGATCTTCGGCGCGAGCCGGCGGTTTTCAAACTCCACGATCACCGGGCCCTGCACGAACGGCGCGATCGCCGTGACGTTTGGCTCCTTCCGGCACATTGCCATCGTCTCCGACCAGCCCTCCATCACCGACTGGTTGGTGATCACGATATGGGCGTCAAACCCGATGACCTTGCGCCGGAGCTCCTGCTCAAACCCGGTCATCACCGAGATCACCAGGATCAGGACCATGATCCCGAGGGTCACGCCCAAAATCGAGACCAGCGTGATGATCGAAAGAAACGTGCGCTTCGGCTTCAGATACCTCAGGGCAAGGAACAGACTGAAATTTTTGGCAAGCATGAAGCGTTTGGTATATCAGCCCGCCCGGACACGGGAACTCAAATTAGATTGCAACCACCTGCACCGAGACCTCCATGCGGTCGAACGCGTTGGCCGGTCCCTTCCAGGAGCCGGACAGCGGGGAGGCGGTCGCATGGTGGGGGGCCACGGCAACCGTGATGTGCTCGTCGCCGGAAAGCTTGTTGTTCGTGGGATCGTACCCCTGCCAGCCGGCCCCGGGGATGTAGATCTCCGCCCAGGCGTGCGTGGCCCCGTGCTGGCCCTCGCCCATCTGCACGTAACCGGTGACAAACTGCGCCGCAAACCCCCAGTGCCGCGCGGCCTCCATCATCAAAACCGCGTAGTCGCGGCACGAGCCGCCCCCGCGCGCGATCGTCTCGGCCGGAGATTGCACGCCGGGATCCTCGCGCCGCGTATATTGGAATGCCTCATAGATCCGCGAGTTCAGCCTGCTGAGAAGCTCGAGCGTGTCGATCAGCTGCCCGGGCGTGTACAGCTCACGCAGCCAGCTCTGCCAGTTTGTCCCCTCATGCGGGTAGCTCGGGTGCCGGTAGGGAATCAGGCCCAAATGCTCGTCGGCAGAGTACTGGAATGGAAAGGAGCGGGCTTCCGGGTCGATGTGGCACTCGATGAGATGCTCATCGTAAAGATTGACATCGACCTCGCTCAGGACCCGCATCCGGTCGGCCGGCCCGGAAAAGGTCAGGATCGCGACGGAATTTCCATCAAGGTCGCGGAGCCACCGGACCGAGGCCTGCGGAGAAATATCCAGCCGGCCCCGCTCGATGTGCACATCGTGCCCCTCGCGCGGCCGCATCAGCGCGCGGTGCGGGCCGAACAGGACCGGCTGGCGGTAAAAGTACTCGGTGATGTGGGTGATCCGGATCCGTTTCATCGGTGCCGACGATACGGCGGTCTTCCGGGAACAGCAAGGCGGCTGGCATGGAGAGTGCCGGCATCTATCCCATGCCCCTGCCGGGGCAAAACACATTCTATGATCTCCGGTGGCTTACGCCACCGGCTAATATCCTCACGGCCCTGCCGGGCCAATATGAGTTCGGCAGAGAAGTTAACGCTTATGGGTTTCGATGCGTCCGCGGACTGAAAGTCCATGATCACGCCTTCCCAAGGAGGGCGCCGACATGGGCCTCGGCGATCGCCCGATCAGAACGGGATGTCGTCATCCGGTTCGGACGACGGAGCCTGCTGGGGAGCTGCGGGGCGCTGCGGGCGCTGGGAGCTACGAGGCGGCTGGTCGGAGTATCCCCCGCCCTCGTGGTCGCCACCGCCGGAGGAAGAGGTTCCGCCGGGGCGGGAGCCGAGGAGCTGGAGGTTTTCGCCGACCACCTTCATGCGGCTGCGCTTCTGGCCGGAGGTTTTGTCCTCCCAGGTATCCATGCGCAGGCGGCCTTCGATGTAGATCGGGCGGCCCTTTTTGGCGTACTCGCCGGCGATCTCCGCCAGGCGGCCCCAGAGCTCGACGTCGACAAACGTCGTCTCCTCGCGCTTTTCGCCGTTGTCGAGCGTGTAGTTCCGATTGATGGCCAACGCGACGTCGGTCACAGCACTTCCTTTGGGAGTGAACTTTACTTCGGGGTCGCGGGTGACGTTGCCGATGAGGATGACTTTATTTACGTTGGCCATGGCTGGGTTTGAGAGGAGGGTTGAGTGAGGGTTTTAGGCGGCAGCGGCGGGCTTCTTCGCAGGGAGCTGCAGGTAGTTCTGCAGGAGCACTTCGCCGTCGAGTTTCAGCTTCTTTTGGAGTTTGTCAATCGTCGCAGGCTCAGCCTCGAAGATAAAGTTGACGTAGTAAGCGCTTTTGGTGTGATGCGACTCATAGGAGAGCTCGCGCTTTTCGAGCCGCTGGACCTGCTCGATCTGGGCTCCTTCGGCTGCGATCACCTTCTCGAGGCGCTCGATGGTTTCCTTGGCGGTTTCTTCTTTCCCCCGGGTGTCCAGGGCTATCAGGGCTTCGTAACGTTTCATGGTTGTTTTTGGTTAAATTGGTTCATGGCCGATTCGAGGCCGTGGGCGTTGGAATACTCGAAGGCGTCAGCCGCGCGCGAGACCGCCTCCTCCAGGCCAGGTTGCTCGGAGGCCTCAAACTTTCCGAGCACATGGTCGTGGAGCGGGCGGCCGTCCGGCGCGCCGATCCCGACCCGGAGGCGGGGGACCGATTCGCTGCCAAGATGGATGAGGACAGATTCCAAGCCGTTGTGTCCGCCGGCGGTCCCGGAGCGGCGCAGCCGGAGGGTCCCGAGCGGAAGCGAGACATCATCGATGATGACAAGCACCTGCTCGCGCTCGAGCTTAAAATACCTGGAGTACCCGCCGACCGCCTCGCCGCTCAGGTTCATGAATGTCTGGGGCTTCATCAGCGAGCGACCGCCGCAAGCTGCGATCTCGGAATTCCACTTGGCATCAAAGGCAAAAGCGCAGGCCGACCGGCGCGCCAGTTCGTCAGCGACCAGGAACCCGACATTGTGCCGGGTCCCCAGATATTCGCGGCCCGGGTTGCCCAGGCCGGCGACGAGACGAAAGACCGCGGAGGGTTCCACGCGCGGGGGGAGGCTACTTCTTTTCCTCGCCGGATCCCTCGGCCTTCTTCTCCTTGATCACCTCGGGGGCGGCGGGAGCTGCGGCGGCGACGGGTTCTTCGGCTACCGTCGGTTCGGCCACGGTCAAAACGGTAAGGTCCGCATCGTCAACCGCCGTCACCCCTGCCGGAAGCGGCAGGTCGCGCACGTGGACGGAATCGCCGATCTTCATCGGCGACACGTCGACCCGGATGATCTCGGGCAGGTTCTGCGGAAGGCAGCGGATCGAAACCGAGCGTACGCTCTGCTCGAGAAGGCCGCCGAAATTTTTGACGCCATCGGCCTCGCCGAACGCCTCGATCACGATATCCGCCGTGATTTCCTCGGTCATCGAAACCGCGTGGAAATCGACGTGGAGGACTTCGCCGCGGAGCGGGTGGTGCTGAACTTCTTGAATGAGGGAGAGGCGGTTGCTCTTCTTTCCGCCGTCCTCGATTTCGAGCTCGACCAGGATGTTTTCCCCGACCGCATGCTTGAGAAGCGCGTCGATCTCGCGGCGGGAAACCTCGAGGTTCGTCGCCTGATCGTGCGACCCGTAGATCACGGCAGGGACGCCGCCACGGGCACGGACTTGTTTGACAGCGTTGCGGCCGCTTTCGGAGCGGGGTCGCGCGGAGAGTTTGATTTGCTTGGCCATAAATGTGTACTAGGTATTTTTCAGTTCGAAAAGCGAGCTCACGGACTCGTCGTCATGGATGCGTCGGATGCCCTCGCCGAGAAGCTCGGCGACCGACAGCACTTTAACACGCTGGTCGGATGTAGGGCGGACCGGGACGCTGTCCGTCGTGATCAACTCCTTAATTTCGGAGTCCTTTAATCGCTCAACCGCCAAATCTGTCAAGACCGCGTGCGAAACGCCAGCATAAATATCGAGGGCCCCGTGTTTTCTGAGCATGCGGGCGGCGCTGGTGAGGGTGCCGGCGGTCTCGGTGAGGTCGTCGACGATGAGGACGTTTTTTCCGGCGACATCGCCGATCACATGGGACGCCTCGGTCTCGACCGCGCTCTTGCGTTTTTTGACAACGATCGCGAGGCCGGCTCCGACCGCCTGGGCGTAGGCGGAGGCCATCTTGACGCCGCCGACATCCGGCGACACTACGACGAGGTTTCCGATATTCAGCTGGTGCAGGTATTCCGACATGACCGGGCGGGCATGGAGGTGGTCGACGGGAATGTCGCAGAACCCCTGAAGCTGCTGGGCGTGGAGGTCCATGGTGAGGACGCGGGTGACGCCGGCCGCCACCAGCAGGTTTGCCACGAGCTTCGCCGTGATCGGCACGCGGGGCTGATCCTTCCGGTCCTGGCGCGCATATCCGAAGAACGGGATCACCGAGGTGATGCGCGCTGCGCTCGCGCGCCGCGCGGCATCGACCAGGATGAGGAGCTCCATCAGGTTCTGGTTTGTCGGCGGACAGGTCGGCTGGATGATGAAGACATCGCGGCCCCGGATGTTGTCGTTGATCTTGACGTAGGTCTCACCGTCCGGGAACGAGCTGACCGAAGCATCCGCCAGGTCCACGTTCAGGTAGGAGCAGATGTCGCGCGCCAGGGCCGGGTGCGCGTTGCCGGTGAAGATTTTCATCTCCAGGTTTTTGGTAATCATCATGAGGTGCGGAGCGGGTCGGTTGCCAATCGGATCAGTTCCCAAGCGGTTCGGGAGTGGGCGGGGGATCGAGCGGGATCGTCGGCTCCTGACGCGTCTGGGCCAGGCGGTTGATGTAGGCCCTCTCCATGGCATCGCACCGGGCGGTGAGATCTTTGTCGACCTTCTTCATCTTCTTAAAAAGCAGGCGGTAGAACTCGCGGAGCGCGGCGCGCTCGCCCTCAAACGATGTTGCCGACTGCGCCTGGTCCCAGAGCGAGCGGACGGCGGGATCCTTTTCCATTTCGGTTCGGACCTCGCGGTACCGGATCTTCAGCTTGCGCTCGAGCTCACCGGCGCTGGGGCCGCTCGGCCCGGCGGCGG
>JBGTAT010000021.1:0-1786 GCA_041749755.1 Terrimicrobiaceae bacterium
TGCCGGAGCAAGCGCCGCCAAAAATCCACTCGCCACAGATGACCTCAAATCAATCCCGGCTGTAGTGCCGACCTTTTGATGTCGATATCGCAAAATAGCGGCTTCCCGGCCATCCGACCCCTCCAGTCCGCGAAGTGGGGCTAGCCCGGATCCGGCGATTACTAACCACGGAGGACAGGAGAGCACGGAGATATGAGAAAGGAACGCTCAAATGGGCGGGACAAATATGTGCAGCTTATTTTTTGATTTCCCTCTGTGTTCTCCGTGAACTCCGTGGTTCAAAAACGTTTTTCGGGCTAGCCCGGTTCGCCTGAGGCGAACTGCGGGTGGCGGAGGATGACATCCTCCCAGGCGGGATGCTCGTGGGGCAGGAAGTCGGCCGGGAACCTGGCTGACGAACGCTTCCATTTCCCCAGCCAGTCGGCCGCGAGGAGATCGAGGTCATCGCGCAGGACCGGCGGGGTGAGAGCGATCGTCGTCTCGAGCTTCTCGCCCGTGCTCCGGCCGCGCGCGACATGGAACCCGGCCGCGAGCAGGGCGACGCGCGAGGCGGTCGAGCACGTGTAGGTGAAGAGTTCCGTGCGGCGGGACCGGCACGCGCCAAACAGCCTTCGAAATGCTGCGTGCGTCCACGCCTCGGCATTCGTTTTGCCAGAAAACATGTCGTAGAAGATGAGGTCCGGAGGAAGCGGGGACGCATCGAGGACGTCCAGAAAATTTCCAAAGACGAGCGTCCAAGCGAGTCCGGGGTGGGATTTCGACTGCCAGGCGCCCGTTTTGAGGATTGCGGCCGGCGCGCTGTGCCGCAGGTACGGAAATTGGTCGTTATTTTTGAATGCGAGGCGGAGCGAATCGAGGTCGTTTTCGAAGCTGACGATGTGAAGGTCGCGGGCCGGTGATTCCTGCTGTTCGTAGCAGGCGATGGCGGCCATGGCATTTGCAGCGGCACCGAGTCCGACATCCCAGATGACGAGCGGTCCTTCGCCGGGTTCGCCCAGCCGCCCGGCGAGCCGGGACTGGTCGATATAGAGACGCTTCGCCTCGTCCATCGGCGGGGTGCGCGAGTGCATAATTTCGCCCGAGTGAATGTGGCGGATACTGGCAAATCCCTCCCACGAGGTGTGGATCTCGTAGTTGCCGAGGATCTGCCGGCGAACCTTCTTCGGGGCCTGGACGAGGACCGGGTTGTCGAGATCGTCCTCATGGAGGAGCGCCCGCTTTTCATGGTAGAGCGGGAGGAAGGCATCCAACAAAATACTGTGCCGGATCTCGCGCATGAGCTGGTGATAAAAATGGATGTTATGCTTGCCGAGGAGCTGCCAGCCGAGGGTCTCGCGGGTTTTCGTGAGATGGTGGAGGTAGGCTCGCGAGTACCTCTGGCACGTCGGGCACGAACACGCCGGGTCGAGCTTCTCCTCCGAAAACTTATAGACCCCCCGGCGGAGCTGGAGGTAGCCGCGCGAGGTGAAGACTCCACCGCGCTGGGCGACCTGCGTCGGGATGATGCAGTCGAACATGTCGACCCCGCGGTGGACGGCCTCCAAAATATCGAGCGGGGTGCCGACGCCCATCAGGTAGCGGGGTTTGTCGTGCGGGAGGAGCGCGGCCGTAAACGCGCAGATGTCCTCGCGCTGGCTCTTGCCCTCGCCGACAGCCAGGCCGCCGATCGCAAACCCGTCGAACGGCATCTCAACCAGGCCGGCCACGCTCTCTTTGCGGAGCTCCGGGAAGAGCGCGCCCTGCGCGATCGCAAACATCGACTGGGCGGACTCCCCGCGCGCAGCGA
>JBGTAT010000022.1:0-4828 GCA_041749755.1 Terrimicrobiaceae bacterium
CGGCGGCGTTGATCGACGGCCTCCCGGAGCCGGTCGTTGCCGTCCACCCGGGGAGCGGGTCGGAAAAAAAGAATTGGCCGCTTCCGGCGTGGGCGGACCTGATCGGCGCACTCTCCGCGGCCGGGGCGACAGTCGTCGTGATCACGGGAGAAAGCGACCAACCGCGCGCGGCCGCGCTCCGGACGATGGTCCCGGAACGCGTGAAATTTCTCAGCCAGGCCCCGCTTCCGGCGCTCGGAGCGGTCTTCGAGCGCTGCGCGTTTTATATCGGGCATGATACCGGGATCTCTCACCTGGCCGCTGCGGCGGGTGCCGAATGCCTCGTGCTCTTCGGGCCGACCGACCCGGATGTGTGGGCGCCCAGAAATCGCGGAGTGAACGTCTTGCGTGCGCCGCACGGGATCATGCACAATCTCGCCGTGGACGACGTTTTGAACCAGCTGCCGGCAGGCATCCGATGAAGGAGATCCTCCTCGCGGTCGACCCATCGCTTCGAGGGACCGGCCTCGCCATCCTCGAGCGCGAGAATCAAAAGGTGCGCTGCCTCCATTTCGCGGTTATTAAAAATCCTCCCAAGCTCACGCTCTCCGGCTGCCTGCTCGCGATCCACGAGCAGCTTGCCGAGGTGATCACCCGGTTTGAGCCGCCGGTGATGGCGATCGAGAGCGTGATCTACGTCCAGAGCTTTCCGACGGCGATCACGCTCGGCTCGGCGCGCGGGGCCGCCCTCCTGGCCGCCGCCCAAAAGGGGCTCGCCATCTACGAGTATGCGCCGCGCCGGGTCAAGCAGGCGGTCGTCGGTCGGGGAGGGGCCCAAAAGGAACAGGTCGGGTTCATGATCCGCGCGCTTCTCGGGCTCACGGTCACCCCGCCTCCGGATGCCGCCGATGCCATGGCAATCGGGCTCACCCACTTTCAATCGGCGGACGCCGCAGCGCACCGCCGCGTCCCGCTCACAAGCCTATGAAGATCGTCGAGCTCGGCCGTATTGGCTACCAGGCGGCGCTCGAGGCCCAGGGCCGGCTGGTGGACGACCTGATCGCCGGCAGCGGGGAGGAAACCCTGCTCCTGCTCGAGCATGAGCCGGTCTACACGATCGGGCGCACGCGCGACCAATCAAGCCTCCGGCCCAACCTGCCCCATCCGGTCATCGAGACCAACCGCGGCGGGCAGGCGACATTCCACGGCCCCGGCCAGCTCGTCGGCTACCCGATCCTCGACCTCAACCGCCGCGGCAAGGACCTGCACCTCTACCTGCGATTTCTTGAGGAGTTCCTGATCCGCCTCTCCGCCGCACATGGCGTCTTGGCCGCCCGTCAGGATCACCTCACCGGGGTCTGGGTCGGCCCTAAAAAACTGGCGTCGCTCGGGGTCGGGGTGAAAAAGTGGGTTTCGATGCACGGGTTCGCCCTGAACGTCGAACCCTCCTCGCTCGACGGCTTCCTTCACATTACCCCCTGCGGGATCGCCGGCGTCGAGATGACCTGCCTGGCCACCGAAACCTCCCTCCCCATCACGCTCGCGCAGATCACCCGCGAGGCGGCAGGCCAGTTCCCCGCCCTTCTCGCCGACCAGCTTGGGTCGTGAGCTGCGTAGTCCGGGAAATGTCGGACGGGTCGGACTGGTCGGACCAGTCGGACAAATAGATGGCCTTTCGAGCGTTGATCTTTCCTCGGATCCCGCAAATACTTGGGCTTCATGGACCCGCTCCCCAGCCACCTGATCCTCCCGAAGCACGGAGGCTACAGAAGGCTGCGCAGTTTCCAGACGGCGCGCCTGGTGTTTGATGCCACGGCGGTTTTTTGCGACCGGTTCATCGAGAGGCGTTCCCGCACACACGACCAGATGGTTCAGGCCGCGCGGAGCGGCGTTCAGAATATCGCTGAAGGCAGCGTCGCCTCGGGGACCTCGAAGAAAACCGAGCTCAAACTTACGAACGTCGCACGTGCCAGCTTGGAGGAACTGCTCCTCGATTTTGAGGATTTTCTTCGCCAGCGGGGACTTCCGGTTTGGGAAAAAGGCAGCCGGAAGGCGGAGGCCGTGCGCGGGAAGTTGGAGGCCGGCGCGTTCACTGCGGACAAGATTTTGCTCTGCACCCCCGAGGTCTCGGCGAACACGCTCCTCTGCCTGATCAATCAGGCGAGCTATCTCCTCGGTCGGCAGATCGGGCGCCTGGAGGCCGATTTCCTCAGCGAGGGCGGCTTCACAGAAAAGCTCCACGCTGCACGCGCAAAGGCGCGCGATGATCGGTCGCCCGCATGCCCGGCGTGCGGCTTGCCCATGCGCGAGCGCTCCGCCAAATCCGGCCCGAAAGCTGGTCGCTCGTTCTGGGGCTGCTCCAGCTACCCGGGCTGCCGAGGCGTCCGGGAAATGTCGGACTCGTCGGACAAATAGCCGGAAATTTCCAGAGGATCGGACACCGCTCTCCTGGGTGCTGTCAGTGTTTTGGCAGGTGTGTTTCGTGGCGGCGAAAGCCGGCGGCATCGTGGGGCAGCTTGAGGTGTTGCCAGAAGTGGGCCACCGCCAAGCCGAGCAGCTCGACGTCTCCCCGCGCATCGTGACGCCGGACATTCGAGCGGATCCCGAGGCGGTCGACGACGACGTCAAGGCCGTGCTTGATCCCGCGCTGATTTCCAAAGACCGCCTTCGATAACCAGACGGAGTCGATGCATGGCACCTCGCGCGTTTCAACCCGGCTTCGGACGCACGTGCAGGTCAGGAACTTCGAATCGAATCTGAAGCCGTTGTGGGCGATGAGCGTCGAGTCACCGACAAATCGCGAAAACTCGACAAGTACCTCGCATGGGGACGGGGCGCCGCGCACATCGGCGTTGGTGATTCCGGTGTAGCTGCTGATGAAGCCTGATATCGCCCGCCGGGGTTTCGCATAGCTGAAAAACGATTCCTGGCAAACCGGCCTTCCGTCGCGGAATCGGATGGCCGCAATCTGGATGAGATCTTCCTCGTCCGGGCTCAGCCCGGTCGTCTCCAGATCGTAGATGACAAAATCCCGGCGGGGCTGCGGCCACACGAATGGCTGGCCGCAGGCAAAACATTCCTCCAGCTCGCCGGAAATGCGCTCCGCGCCACTCAGCTCAACTCCACAATCCGAGTTCGGGCATCTGACGGTCATTGGCGGGCTTCTCTATTTTTCTCATTCCAGACATGCGTGCAGTCCGCGCACCTCCATCGCGTTTTTGAAAAGAGGAACGGCATCCCGATGAGCATCATCGACAGGAAGGAAAGCCTCCGAGGCAACTCATCGGGGGCGGTGTTCGTCGCGGAGCATCTCGGGCAGCCGGGCATCCCCGTCGTTTCTGCCAGGATGCCGGAATCCAGGAAGATTTCTTTTGCCCGCTCCGCGTCGTCCTCATGAATCTGAACCCGAACCCCGCCGATCGCGTTGGAATACAGCCATTCCATCTGAACCATGTTCTCATCCTGAATGTAGGCTGGCACGCCTCCCGCTTCAAGCCGCAACCGGAGCATGTGGGCTTCCTCCGGTTTGCTGAATGTCGCGACGGTGAGCATGGGAGAAACGTTACAAATCAGCGTGTGCCGGGGCAATCCCTTCTTCTGTGAACTGTGCCCGAGCCGGCGCGTAGCCGAAGGCAGACCGCCGGGCACGATAGCTGGCATCCCAGCTGCTCTCCGTGGCGTAAGTTGTAGCATGAGCGAAAATTTGCCTGACTCGGTGGGGGTGATGATCCTTCCCGGGGTGACCCTGTTTCCCGGGTCGCTTCTGCCGCTCTACATCTTCGAGCCGAGGTATCGCCGGATGGTGGAGGCGGCGCTCGCCGGGGATCGGATGTTTGCTGTCGCGCATGCGGAGGAGGATAGCGGGGTGGCGGCAATCGCCGGGCTCGGGGTGGTTCGGGCCTGCGTGGCGAATGCGGATGGCACCTCGAACCTCATCTTGCAAGGGCTCAGCCGCGTGGGGGTCTCGGGCGTGAAGATGAAGCCGTTTCCGAAGGCGCAGATCGAGAGGTTCGGCGATGAGGACCCGGATCCCGAGGTGTCCAGCGCGCTGCGGGCCGAGGTGCAGAACGCCTTTGGCCAGCTCCGAAAATCCGGGGTCGAGATGCCCCACGGGTTCGAGGGTTACTTGGCCGGGATCCATTCGGCCGGCGCTTATGCGGATGCCATTGCCGCCGCCTTCGTTCCCGATCCGGTCGAGCGGCGCGGATTTTTGGAGGAGCCAAAAGTGCCCGTGCGACTGGCTCGCCTCCTCCACTGCCTCGTCCGCCAGCTCCAGGGGGCTGGCTGAGTTTTCTCGACAACGTTTGTCCGGGCGGGGATAAATGCGGGCCTCATGGAACCCATGCCCGAGAATAAGCTGGCCGGAATACTTTGTCCCGTGAGCGCGCTGCGCGGGCAGTCCGACCTTGGCATCGGAGACACGGCGGCGCTGGTCGAGTTTGCGAGTTGGGCCGCCTCGAAGGGGTTCGGGGTGGTCCAGATCCTGCCCGTGAACGAGTCCGGCGGCGATCACAGCCCGTACAACATTTTGAGCTCGATGGCGTACGAGCCGGCGACGATCGCGACGACTCCGACCTGGCTGCCCGAGCTCTCGCAGGATGCGTTTGACGAGATCTGCTCGCGCCACGACGTCGCGGCGCTGCGCGAGGGTCCGGTCAAGTACCGCGCCGTCAAGGCGCTCAAAAATGAGCTTCTTGAAACCGCGTTCCGGGTTTTTCGCAGCCGGAAATCCGACCGCGTCCGGATCCGCTCGTTTGCCAAATTCGAGCAGAGCGAGGGCGACTGGCTCGACCCGTACAGCCAGTTCCGCGCGCTGGCGGCGTGGAACGGGAACGAGGTGACGTCCGGC
>JBGTAT010000023.1:0-2263 GCA_041749755.1 Terrimicrobiaceae bacterium
TACCGCCAGGCGATCACCGCGGCCGGCCAAGGTTGCGCCGCCGCGATCGATGCCGAACGCTGGCTTGCCGCCGCCGAATAACCCTGCCCCGCCTCCCGCCGCCCTCGTCCGTTGAAAATTTGTGATCTGACCCAGTTTTACTCCCCGGTGAGCGGGGGAGTCCGGCGCTACATCGAGCAGAAGTCTGCGTTTGTCCGGTCCTCGCGGCCGGACTGCGAGCACGTGATCATCGTCCCGGGCGAATCGACGGGATCGAGCGGGGATGGCCGGGTGCGGACGTACACGATCGCCTCGCCGCTCGTCTCGCGCACGTCCCGCTACCGCGCGCTCACGAAGCTCCACCTCATCGAGGAGGTGCTCGAGCGCGAGCGGCCGGACATCATCGAGTCCGGCGACCCGTACCAGGTCGCCTGGAAGGCGGTCGCCTCGGGCCGCGGGCTTGAGATCCCGGTCGTCGGGTTCTACCACTCGCACTTCCCGGAATCCCACATGCGGACGGTCGCAAAATTTTTCGGTCGCGTGGCGGTTTCTATTGCCGACGACGTGTGCCGCCGGTACGTGCGCGCTCTCTACAACCATTTTGAGTGCACGTTTGTGCCGAGCCCGGCGCTGACCCGGCTGCTTGCCGGGTGGGGGGTCGAGCGCATGCACACCGTCGACCTTGGCGTGGACGCCAACATCTTTGTGCCCGATGTCGATGACCGCCAGCCCACCCGCGAGCGGCTCGGGATCCCAGCGTCCGCCCGGGTCCTCCTCTACGTCGGCCGCCTCGCCACGGAAAAAAATGTGCGGACCCTGTTTGCGGCATTTTCGATCCTGCACGCGAGGTCCCCGGGAAAATACTGCCTCCTCTGTGCCGGCGATGGCAGGCAGCGGCCGGCGGTCCTTCGCCTGCGCGAGGAGACCGGAAGCGTGCATTGGATGCCCTACTGCACGGACCCTCACGAGCTGGCCGCGATCTACCGCAGCGCCGACCTGTTCGTGCATCCCGGCGTCCAGGAGACGTTCGGCCTCGTCGCGCTCGAAAGCCAGGCGAGCGGGACGTGCGTGGTCGGGATCCGGGGGAGCTACATGGACCGGATCATCTTCAGCGGACAGGAACTCTGGGCCGCAGAAAACTCTCCGGGGGCCCTGGCGGATGCCATCGAATCCAAATTCACCCTCGACCTGCGCGCGGCCGGGCTGCGGGCGAGCGCGGAAGCCCGCGGGAAGTATTCGTGGTCCAGCGTCTTCGCCAGGCAATTTGAGATCTATGCCGGCGTGGTCGCGCACTACAGCCGCTGACCAAAAGTAGCAGGGGCACCCTGCCTCTGGCATGGATGGATCGCATGCGTGCCCTCCGCAAACAGGGTTATTCGAGGACGGCGGGATCCCCGTAGAGGGTGGACGAGGTGGCGCGGACGATCCGCACGGGAAGTAGCTGGCCGACGTGCCGGGGGGCCCCCTCGAAGACGACAATTTTATTCGTGCGGGTTCGGCCCGAGAGGCGCTCCGGATTGTTCCGGCTGGTGCCCTCGCAAAGGATTTCGACCTCCGAGCCGACGAGCGACTGGAGGTGGATTGCGACGTGACGGTTGACCACGTCGAGGAGGTCCTTGTTCCTCCACTCCTTGACCTCCTCGGTGAGCTGGCCGTCCATCACGGCGGCCGGCGTGTTCTGGCGCTGCGAGTAGCGGAAGACAAACGCGTTATCGAAGCCGATCTCGTCGCAGAGCGCGCGGGTTGCCGCGTAGTCGTCGTCAGTCTCGCCCGGGAACCCAACGATGACGTCGGTCGTGATCGCGATCCCGGGGCGCGACGCGCGGAGCTTTTCGACGAGCATGCGGAAGGCCTCGGCCGTGTACCCGCGGCGCATGATCTTGAGGATTCTGTCCGACCCGCTCTGGAGCGGCAGGTGGACGTGCTCGGCCAGCCGGGGCAGGCGGGCGAACGCCTCGATCAGGTCGGATCGGAAGCCGATCGGATGCGGCGAGGTAAACCGCACGCGCTCGATCCCTTCGACCGCGCAGACCGCCTCGAGAAGCTGGACAAAAGGGCTCACGCCGCCAACTTTCGAAAACTCATGGCGGCCGTAGAGGTTGACGATCTGGCCGAGGAGCGTGACCTCGCGGACCCCGCGGCCGGCCAGGCTCTCAACCTCGGCGACAATCTCGGCGATCGCCCGCCCGCGCTCCTCGCCCCGCGTCTGGGGGACGATGCAAAACGCGCAGTGCATGTTGCAGCCCTGCATGATCGACACGAACGCCGTGCACTGGCCGGGCGC
>JBGTAT010000024.1:0-4569 GCA_041749755.1 Terrimicrobiaceae bacterium
CGTTCCGCCGAGCCGGAACCCGCAGCCGCTGCGGCTCCCGCACCGGCCGAGGCGCCGGAGGCGGAGAGCAAGAAGAAGTTTACCAAAAGCTACGGGGCCTGAGCCTCGGCCGCCTGCTCAAGCCCCAAAGGGGCTTCATCCCAAAGCCCAGGGCAAGCGCAGCGCCGCCCTGGGTCTTTAATGGCATGCGTTTCTGCCCTGTAGGGGCAGCATCCCGAACCCCGGCGCTATTCGGCCTAGCTCAGGCAAAGAACGCGACCGCTTTCCTCAGCGTTTCCGCGAGGACGGTAACCTCCTCGTGCGTATTGTAGAGGTAGAAGCTCGCACGGCTGGACGACGGGCTGCCCAGCTTCTGCATGAGCGGCTGGGCGCAGTGGTGGCCGGCCCGAAGCGCGACCCCGCGCTGGTTGGCGAAAAATGAAATGTCGTGGGCATGGACGCCGGCGATCGTGAACGTCACGATCCCGGAGGCGCGCATTTGCGGCCCGAAAATATGGAGGCCTTCGATTTTCGAGAGCTGGCCGGCCGCGTCGTTGGCGAGTGCTATCGAATGTTTCTGGATCGCCTCGAGCCCGACCTCGCGGATAAACGCGATCGCCTCCGCCCATCCGACCGCCTCTAGGATTGCGGGGGTCCCGGCCTCAAACCGGGCCGGCGGCAGGTGGTAAACCGACGGCTCGTAAAACGAGGCGCGATCCACCATCTCGCCCCCGTAGTGCCAGGGCGGCATCGACTCGAGCAGCTCGTACCTTCCCCACAGCGCACCGATCCCGGTGGGGCCGCACATCTTGTGGGCGGAGCAGGCGAGAAAATCGCACCCGATTTCCCGCACGTCCACCACCTGGTGGCCGACGCTCTGCGCCGCGTCCACAAACGTCGCCGTCCCGGACGCGCGGGCCAACCGGCATAGCTCGGCCGCCGGATTTTCGAGGCCCAGCGTGTTCGGAACATGCGTGAAGGCGAAGATCTTCGGCGATTTTTCCAGGAGCTGTCGCGCGGCATCCATGTCGAGGCCAGCCCCGTTTTCCAGGACCGGCACGAGCTCGACCTTCGCCCCGGCCTCGCGGGCGAGGTTCAGCCAGGGGAGGAGGTTGCTGTGGTGCTCCATCTCGGTAAGGAGGATCGTGTCGCCGGCCGAAATGTTCTGGCGGCCCCAGGAATTTACCAGCAGGTTGACCGCCTCGGTCGTGCCCCGCGTAAAGATGATTTCCTCCGGGCGCTCGGCGTTGAGCAGGTCCGCGACCGCCGTGCGCGAGGCCTCAAACGCGGTCGTGGCGCGCTCGCTCAGCAGATGGATCCCGCGGTGCACGTTCGCGTACTCGCTCTCCAGAAACCGGCTCATCCGGCGGATGATGCGCTCCGGCTTCTGCGAACTCGCCCCGTTGTCGAGGTAGATGACCGGGTGGCCGTTGACCGACTCGTTTAAAAATGGGAACTGCTTTCGAATTTCCGTGGTGTCCATGTGCGCGGGAAATATATCCAGATTTTGCCCCCGTGCGAGAAATTCAGAGTCCGCTGTGTTCCACCCCAGGCGTCAGGGGTTCAGGACTCGCCGCACCAAGTCAGACAGGAGAGGCGGGGAACGCGTTGAAACTCGTCGAGATTGTTGGTCACCAGCGGCAGGCCATTTTCGAGGGCCGTGGCCGCGATCAGGACATCCATCGGGCCAATGGGATGGCCGGCCAGCTCCAGCGAGGCGCGGATGGTTGCGGCATAGGATGACGTCTCCCCTGTAAACGGAAGAATCACCAATTTCTCCAAGAGGAGGCGGACTTTAGCGCTTTCTTTCATTTGCCATGCAGTCGGGCAGCGCTCGACCCCGTAAAGCAACTCGAAGCGCGTGATGGCTGACACCGCTAGATCGGCCGGGCTGTGCCTCTCGGTCTGCGCGACAACCGCCCGGTGCCCGCGCAGCAGATGGATGCACGTGTCGGTGTCGAGGAGATGGGTCACAACCGGATCTCCCGATGCTTTCCCTGCGGAGGCCGCTTGAAGGGCGAAGGATCATCAAGCCGGATCTTGTCGAAAAATCCCCGCGGCCACGAAACCGGTTTAATTTGGGTCACCACCCAGCGGTCGCCCGTGGCCTCTACGCGGACCTCCCCGACCACCGCCCTCAGTTCCTTCGGTAAACGCAGCGCCAGCGAATTGCCCGATTTGAAAATCTTGGTGATCATGTATCTACTGTATATACGCTAGGCCCGCTGTCAACCGGAACCCCCATCATGGCCCCCCGCCGCGCGGGTCGGCGCCTCTCCCATGGCCCGGGTGGTTGGCTGGTAGGGAATAGCGCAACTCGGCTTCGGTAGATCGTCGAACACACGCCGCCTCCGCACGTCTGCCCGGCTCACCCGTGATAATAGCGGATGCGCACAAGGCGCTGGTGACGCCTTCTCATCAGATAATCGAGAATATGAAGTTTCCATGCCTCGATCAAGGACGGCCCGCGTGCTGCCGACTCGCAGGTAGCGATCAAGCGCGACGGCCGCCCAGGTCGTTTGCCTTCGGCGGCATCAGCAAAGGGCTTCCTGGGATTTTCCGGAGGTATCAGGCACCTGAGCTTACGGATTTGATAGGGCCCGGCACCTGCGATTTGAGAACGTTTTGGCATATTACTTTGGCTCAGGAAGCCGGGCTCCGGGCTTCAGCGGGCAGATGTGCCAAATCGACCTGCACGTTGCTACCGAGATGATTCATTTTGCGGATCACGTGCGTATTTCAGAGCGCTGAAAAATTTTTGTCGAGAGGAGAAATGTGACAACTTTGATACGCATCCCGGTGAGGATGCGCTGCGTGACACCAGTTCTATGAAAAAAGCGATAATCGGCGGGCAGCGCAAAACAGGAGCACGGCGTCTCGCCTGTGAAAGACGCTCGGCTGCCCTTGCAAAGTCAGTGCCCAAACAGGCGGGACGCCTGTTCTCCATTCTCGCTGCCAAGGCCGATGATTTCCAAGAACTGGTCTTATGAGCAGGCTGCCGGCGAGGCATGGCCGTCGACGATGGGGCCAGCTGCCGGCAACAGAAAATCAGCAACTGCTCCCGGAGCGCTCGGAAGGATCCGCGTGATTACTCGGGAATTCTACGCTGTTTTTGGCTCAAGAAATCCGGAGGTCGCAGGTGAGTTCGCCGCGGCGGCCGGGCTTGCACGGTTTGGATGCGTCGCCGGGCGTCCCGAGACCGGCCCGCCGGAAGGCATAATGTTTTGTGCCGAGCTTAAAGCGGTGCGCTTTTCCATCCTGAATGATGTCGAGCCGGAGAGGGAGCTGGGGCGGAAGGCCGGGGTGAAGCGAGGGGTATAGGTTGGTCCTGCGGTAGCGCAGCCCGGCGATATGCACGTCCCCGGTGATCTGGTGCAGGGGGAGGGGACGGTCGTTAAAACGCATCTCGAACCGGCTTCCCGGCGCGACATTTGCCGACACCTCGAGGCGCTGCATCGAGGTGTCCACAAACCGGCTCGTCGTCCCCCCGTCGACCGGCGTCTCGCAGAGGAGCGGCCAGCTCTCGTGGGCGCGCCGGATCTCGATTTTCACCCCGCCGCTCTCAAAATGCAGAATGCTTGGGAACTTCCATTCCCAGATCTTGCGAAAGACGTCGGAACTGACCGGGAACCCGCTTCCGTGAAGATCGGCAAGAACCTCCGAAAAATCCTGCCAGAGGATGGAGGGGAGGAAGTACCGGTCGTGGAGCGTTGTGGAGAACCGCTTGAGGCTGCCGCGCACCGGCCGCTCGAGCAGCCAGGCCGCGAGCGATGTCCAGAGAAGGGCGACGGCGCTCATCCATTCCGCCTTGGGCAGGGATTCGATCGCGCGGAACTCGATGAGCCCGAGCGTTCCCGATGGCCAGCCCGGATTCCAAAACTTATCGAGGCTGATCTCGCTGCGGTGGGCGTTTCCGGTCACATCCGTCTGGAGGTGGCGGAGGGTTTCAGCGATGAGGAACCGGTGGTCGCCTGCCGGCAGCGACTCCAAAAATGTGAGTGCCATCTCGAGATCATGGAGGTCGCGTGCGGATTCATCCGGGCGCGGTGCCTGCGACGAGGCGCCCACGTAACATCCGGTGAAGAGGTAGGCGAGAGACGGATGCCGCTGCCAGTACCGGCAGATCGAGGCCAGCCAGCCCGGACGGGAAAAGAACGGATTTTCTTCGACGTTGGGTCCGCCAAACAGGAGGTGGTTGCCACCGCCGGTCCCCTCGGGCGGCCCGCCCCTGGGATGCTTCCACGCCCGCAGGCCGCACGTCTTGGCGGCATCGGTTATGGCATGGAGCCAAAAATTGTATTCCCGCCAATCCGCGCAGGCCGGCAGGTTGACTTCGAGCACGCCGGGATCCGCCGTGAGGCCGATGTGGATCCACGCGCGCGCCTCATCGGCCGGCACATACCCCTGCATCTCGACGCGCCCGATCCCGGCCTGGACGAGGCCGTTTTCGACCTCGCCGAGAAGTTGGAGGAACGGGCCTTGCAGGACGGGCGGAAGAAAAATGGCAAGCCGCCCGTCCTGCCACTCCAGGGTGAGAGCGCGTTGGGGGGTGCCCTCAGCGAGCAGGTGCAGCGGGAGCCGGAGGCCGGC
>JBGTAT010000025.1:0-2129 GCA_041749755.1 Terrimicrobiaceae bacterium
CGCTCGCCGGCTTCGTGGCCGAAAAGGTGGCGGAATTCGCCCGGCGCATGGACGCCTGCGAGACGCACGCCGCGATCGAGGTGGCCTGGGAGGTCATCGTCCGCTGCAACGCCTATGTGGAGGAGACCGCACCGTGGAAGCTCGCGAAGGACCCCGAATCTGCCGCCCGCCTCGACGAGGTCCTCTACACCCTCGCTGAAGCCCTACGCATCATCTCGCTCCTCATCTCCCCGTTCCTCCCGGCCCCGGCGGCCGAGATCCGCTCCCAGCTTCGGTGGGAAGGAAACCTACGGTTCGACGAATGCGCGTGGGGCGGGCTTGCCGACGGACACGAACTGGGCGATCCGATCCCGGTCTTCCCCCGGATCGAGACCCCATGAGCGCCCCGGGCCTGCGCGACAAGCTGGAATATTTCGGCCTTCGCGCCGGCGCCGCATTTGTCGCCCGGCTCCCGTTCCGTGCGATCCCCCCACTCGCTGCCATCCTCGGATCGCTCGTCTACTGGCTCGACCCGCGCGGCCGCCGGGTCGCGCTCGCCAATATCGAAGCCGCGTTTCCGAAGAAATTTCCCCGCTCCAAAAAATCTGCCATCGCGCGCGGGTCGTACGTCACGTTTGCCCGCACGATGTTCGAGCTCTTCTGGGCTCCAAACATGGATGAAGCATTTGTCGATTCGCATGTTGTCTTCGAGGGCTGGGAACACGACTACTGCAGGAAAAACCCGGAGAAACCCGCGATCTACGCGTGCTTTCATTTCTCGAATTTTGAATGGCTCGGGCTGGCCGGCGCGTACTCGATCCACCCCGGCCCTGTCATCGCCCAGCGGTTCAAAAACCCTCTCCTCGGACCGGTGTTCGACGCCCTTCGCGCCAGCACCGGGAACCACGTCATCCCGCAGGAACGTGCGATGATCCGGATGCTCAAATTCCTGAAGGGCGGCGGCAAGTTCGGCATGCTCTGCGACCTGAACCTCGACCCGCGCGAGGGCAGCGTCCTCATCACCTGCTTCGGCGGACTCCTCGCCAGCGTCACCCAAACCCACGCCGCCCTGGCGCAGCGGACCGGTGCCGCAATCGTCCCGGTCGAATGCCGCCCAGCCCCCTCCGGCAAGTACCGGATCATCCACCATCCCCCGATCGAGTGCCCGCCGGACGCCGACGTGCAGGCGATCGTCCAGCGCTGCTGGGATGCCCTGGAGCCGGGGGTCCACGCCCATCCGGAATGCTGGCTCTGGCCGTATAAACATTGGCGCTACAAGCCCGCCAACGCGCCGGACCGCTACCCGTTCTACGCGAACCCGTCGAAACGGTTTCAGAAGCTTGTCGACGCCCGCTCCGGTTCGTCCGCCTGACCGCCGGCGTGGAGGGACGACCTTTCGCCTTCGCCAAGGCCACGGCGTAACAAGGCCGTGTCGTCCGACTTTGTCTGTCCGCAGGCCAAGAAGTGGGCGCTGACGGAGCATCGCCCTCCAGTGAGAACGAACGCGCCAGCGTGGAGGGACGACCTCCGTGTCGTCCGACTATTTTGCCTTACGCCTCCTGGACCAGAACCCGGAATGCCTCGCCGGCCTCGCGCAGGGCGGGGGCGAGAGCCGGCGCGGGCATCCACTCCGCGAGGCGGGCGCAAGAAATCGTTTTCCAGCCGAGGGCTTCCCCCCAGGAGCGGAGGTCGGAAAAATTGACATCTGCGGTGATGTCGCGTTTTCCGAATCCGGAGTAGATTTCCTTTCCGGTGAGCCGCTGCTGGTGGGCGTACGCGCGGACGCTTCCTCCAAGCCGCCGGTGGTAGAGCGCCGGCATCTCATCTCCGTAATCGACCGTGAGCATGCGGCCGGATGTCCATCCGGGAGCCCACGATTGAAGCCACGATCTGTAGGATTCATGAACCTCCACGCGGGATCCCTCCGGAGGGGCTCCCTCCAGTGATGTGGAGCAGGGAAGCGGGGAAGGAAGGAATGCCTCAAGCCCCGTCGGGACTTCATCTTGCAGCCCAGGGCAAGCGCCAGCGCGGGCGGATCTCCGAAAGTTGCAAATAGCAGGGAGAACAGGCGTCTCGCCTGTTTGGAGACTGGCTTTCGCTGCCAAACCAACGCCCACACGGGCGGGACGCCCATGCTCCCTGAGGTCCTG
>JBGTAT010000026.1:0-1830 GCA_041749755.1 Terrimicrobiaceae bacterium
GCCCGCCGTCACCGCCACGAGGGCGAACCGTCCGGGCAGGCGCACGTCGGCCGGAGCGGCGAGGTTGACCTTCTCGACATGGAAAAACGGACAGCTCGCAAGGAGCGGCTCGGCGGTGCTGCACACCGGCGGCTCAAAATCCTCGAAGTCGATCGAGGCGAGCGATTCCGGGATATGGAGCGCGCGCGCCTGGCCGTCGAGCCCGAGGCGATTCCAGTCAAAGACCCGGTACGTGGTATCGCTGTTCTGCTGGACCTCGACGATGAGGTTCCCCTCGCCGATCGCATGCAGCCTCCCGCTCGGGATAAACAGGCTTTCCCCGGATGTCACGGGGATCTCGTGCAGCGTGCCCTCCACGTCCCCGCTGGCCAGCGCCGATTCGAACTCCTCCCGCGTCACCCCGCGCTTGAGCCCCGCATAGATCCGGGCACCTGGAAGCGCATCCATAAAATACCAGACCTCCGTCTTCGGGTCACCCCCGAGCGACTCAGCGAGATGAAGCGGCGGATGAACCTGGACCGAGAGGCGCTCGCGGGCATCGAGCAGTTTCACGAGAAGCGGGAACCGAAACGAGGGATCCGGCAGGTAATCGTCGCCGAAGACCTCCGCGCGCTCGTCCGCCCAGAGCTGGTGCAGGGAGGTCCCGCGAAGCGGGCCCTCGTGCACGATGCTCTGCGCATCCTCGCGATCGACAACCTCCCAGAGCTCGCCTATCGGCACCCCGTGCGGGATCGCCTTCCCCAAAACAGACTCAAACCTCCGCCCGCCCCACACACGATCCATCGCAATCGGCTCAAAATAAATCGGCTCGTTCATAGCCGATGAGCATTCGCCATCCCGGCCAGCACCGCAATTCTAAATCTCTCCTCCGCGCCTTATACCCGGCTTTGTCACTGGTAGCCGCAGATGGACGCAGATTTTCGCAGATTAACATCTGAGTGCATGTGAGATTCCTCAATCTGTGCGAATCTTGTTAATCTGCGGCTAAGCCTCCTGCGGGTCTCGGATTCATGCGGGGCCCCGATAGAAAGCACGGAGAGAATGGGTTTAGGGCGCGGGGGAGCTGGACGATCCCACGAACGTCACCTCACACCCGGTCGGCTCCACGATCGCTCGGATCTGGGTTTCGGCGGCCGCCCGCGCGGCCTGCAGGATGTCGGTCTTCATGAACTCGGCCTTGGCCGTGCGCTCAAGGGTCCGAATCGCCTTCTCGCGATCTTTGGCGGTGAGCGTATTCCAGAGGCCGTCCTCGTCGCGCAGGACGCGCAGGTCGGACATGCCGAGCGAGAGGATCTTTGCTCGGGGAAGCTGGACTTCCGCGGTCCGCCCGCCTTTTGGGATATTCACGGTGAAGAGGTCGCGGAGGTTAAACCCGGCGCGCGCCGAGAACGTCGCCTCGATCTCGAAGGTTTTGGTGCTGTGCAGCCATGTCTCGTCCGTCCGGTGGCGGACGAGCGAAGAACGTTCGACCGTGACGAGTTCGAGCACCGGCGTGTTTTGAGAAAAGATGACCGCCTGGTTTGCGGTGATCCGGGGGGTGAGGTTCAGGATCTTTTGGAATGCTTCGTGGACCCGGTTTCCGGCTTCCACCGCAGTTCGCAGCGGCGCCACCATGAACGAATAAGCGAGCACTGATCCGACAACGGTCGCGATGGCCGCGATGATAAATGTGACAAGGACGGAGGCTTTCATGTGGTGGTTGCCTCGCGGTAGAGGGCTTCGATTTCGGCGATCCGGCGGACCGCAGAAAACTGGTCGCGAACATGATCCGCCCCGGCTTGGCCGATCGCCTGGTAAAGCGCCGGATCTCCGGCCAGCCGGAGCAGCGCG
>JBGTAT010000027.1:0-10429 GCA_041749755.1 Terrimicrobiaceae bacterium
TCGGTCTCGTCCTCGTCGCCGGAGTCCTCGTCGTCAACTGGCGCGCCGGATTTCTGGGGTTTCTCGCCTGCCTCCGCCAGCGGATGGCAGCGTCGAGCCGGCCGCAGAGCAACTCGGCCGCACTGACGATGGGCTCGCTCAGCGCGCTCGTCGCCTGCTCGGCCCACTCGTTTTTTGATTTTAACATGCAGATCCCGGCAAATGCCGTGCTGGCGGCCGCCTGCGCCGGGATGCTGGCTAACGTCGGCGTATCGACAGGCTCCCAAAATGGGCGCGGCTGGATTCCGAGGTGCCTGGCCGGCCTCGCGGCGTGCGCCGCCGGCGCCTTCCTCCTGCTGCTTCTCAACCGGTCTGCCGATGCCGAGTGGCAGGCCCTTCAGGCAGAAAATGCGCTGATCCTCCGCGATGCGCCGGCGGCGATTTCGGCGGCTGAGAGCGGCCTGGTATCGGCACCGGACCACTCGCGCCTCCGCCGAATCCTCGGCGAGGCACTCCTTCAATCCGCGCCAACCACCGCCAATCCGCGCGAGGGATTTGTCCGCTCGGCCTTTTTTCTCAGGCGATCAACCGAGGGGGATCGCGAGGAGCGATGGAACCAGCTCATGCTGGCCATCGCCCTGACCAGCATCAAAAGCCGCCAGTCGGCGGAGGCCGCACACATTGAGGCGATCCGGCTGGATCCCGGCAACCCGGCCGTCCATGAATACTATGCGCTCTTCCTGGAGGGGGCCGGCAGAATCCCGGAAGCGATACGAGCCTACGAGGTCAGCCTCACCGTGCCGGGCACGAAGTTCGCCAATGCGAGGCTTCGCGCGCTCCGGGCGAAGGCGGCCCCGAAGCCCTGATACCAGTTCTCGGAAATCATCGGACTTTGCAGCGACAATGGAGAACAGGCGTCCCGCCTGTTTAGGCACTGAATTTGCAAGCGCAGGCGAGCGTCTTTCACAGGCGAGACGCCTGTGCTCCCTGTTTTGCGCTGCCGCCGATTGTCGGTTTTTTTCTGAGAGCTGGTATGACTTATTCCAGGGCCTTGATCAGAAGCGTGGCGTTGTGACCGCCGAAGCCGAACGAGTTGCTCAGGACCGTCTTGAGCTTCGCCTCGCGGGCGACGTTCGGAACGCAGTCGAGATCGCACTGGGGATCCGGATTTTCGAGATTGATCGTCGGGGGGACAACCCCGTGCTTCATCGCCATCGCGCAGGCGGCCAGCTCAACCCCGCCGGCCGCGCCGAGCAGGTGGCCGGTCATCGATTTGGTCGCGCTCACCATTGTCGTCTTTGCGTGCTCGCCGAGGGCCAGCTTGATCGCCTTCGTCTCGCAGATGTCGCCGAGCCCGGTCGACGTGGCGTGCGCGTTGATATAATCGATCTCGCCGGGGTTCACCTTTCCGTGCCCCATCGCGATCGTCATCGCGCGCGCCGCGCCCTCTCCTTCCGGCATCGGAGCCGTCATGTGATACGCGTCGGCCGTGCAGCCGTAGCCGATAATTTCGCAGTAGATCTGCGCCCCGCGGCGCCGGGCGTGCTCGTATTCCTCGAGGATCATCATGCCTGCGCCCTCGCTCATGATAAATCCGTCGCGGTCGCGGTCAAACGGGCGGCACGCCTTCCCCGGCGCATCGTTCCGCAGGCTCACCGCCTTCATCGCCGAAAACCCGGCAATCCCGAGCGGCGTGATCGTCGCTTCGCACCCGCCGGCAATAAACCCGTCCGCATCTCCAAACTTGATGATCCGCCAGGCCTCGCCCAGGGAATTATTTGCGGTGGCGCAGGCTGTGACGATGCACATGTTCGGACCGCGCAGATCGTATTCCATCGAGACGATCCCGCTCGCCATGTTCGAGATCATCATGGCGATCGTGAACGGCGAGACGCGCGAGGGGCCCCGCTCGAGCAGGCGCTGGCACTCCTCCTCCATGCTGCTCAGCCCGCCGATCCCGCTCCCGATCATCACCCCGAATCGATTGCGGTCGACCTTCTCCAAATCCAGGCCGGAATCCTCGAGCGCCATCTTCGAGGCGGCCATCGCAAACTGGGTGAACCGGTCGGTCCGCTTCGCCGACTTCGGGTTCTTAAAATACTTCGCCGGCTCGAAATTTTTGATTTCGCCCGCGATCTTGCAGTCAAAGTTGGTCGAGTCGAATGCTTCGAACCGGCTGATCCCGCCCCGCCCCTCCTGGAGGGACTGCCAGAAGGTGGTGAGGTCGTTTCCAATGGGAGTTACAACTCCCATGCCAGTCAATACTACTCGTCTCTCGCTCATTTGTTGGGTTTTCGCGTGTTTTCGATTGCGGAACGGACAACTAGGCGTTCTGGCCGTTGCCTTGGCAATGAAATTTTTGCATCCAAGCGCGAAAAGTTCAAAACTGCCTTGGGGGATGGCGCTCGTTGAGGCTTCCGCATCGCGGGCAGGTTGCCAGGTCAGATCCTGTGCGATCAGCGAACTCCATGCAGCAGACCGGGCACCGCAGGCGCCCCCGCTGCGCCCTCCGTACCCTCCGCCGCCTCACGGCCTCGTATCCGACCCAGACCAGAAAAATGCCGACGAGGAAGACCAGAAGGCAGATGAAGACGAGCCACGGCAGATGGATCTGAATCATGGCCACTCAATGGTCAGGACCCCCCAGGCCGGATCCCCCGTGCCGGGTAGAAACCGCAGGGACCGCACCACCCCGGCGGCGCGCTGATCGAACTCCGCGCTCCCGGATCCCTGCTGCGAAAACAAATGGGCGACCGTGCCATCGGGCCTAAGCGCGACCAAAAATGTTGCCGCCCCGGGAAACGTTCCCTCCGTGGGATTGAGGGATTTCAGCGCTTCCAGCACCTCGGGCACCCGGTGCGTAAGCGCCTCGTCAGCCCGGAGTTTTGACGTGGCTGGAACCGTAGAGGCAGTGATGGGCGCAGGACGCGTTGCCCTCCCCGGAACAGGGCCGGTGAAGATCGGGGGTCTATCCTTTTCAGGAGCGACGGCTGGCATTTCTTCCACCACCGGTTCGGCCGTCACGTAGTGGGGGGTGTATTTTACCGCCGGGATGCCGCCGCCAGTCGAGATTCCTCTGCCCGGCGCAAAAACCGACGGATCGGCGGACTCCAGAAGTGCAGCGAGTCGCACAGAGTCCTCGGATCCGGGCAGAACGATAAAAACGCTCGTGGAATCGATGGCCCCGGCCTCCGGTCGCGGGTAAATGATCGAGAAGAGAAAAAAGAATCCTACGTGTGCGGCGACCGCCGCCAGGAGGCCTGCCGGCAAAAGCAGGTGCAGGTGGTGACGCCCCGGCCAATCGAAAACCAGCCGGTCGTCCGTCATTTTCCTTCGCCGGTTGCAAGGACCGTCGGGTAGCCGAGCTCAAGCGCCACGTTCATCGTGCGGGTGACCAGATCAAAGGGCGCCAGACGGTCGGCCTTGATGATCACCGTACGCTTCCGCCCCTGGGGGGCCGACAGCTTCTCCCGCAGCTCCTCAAACGAAACTTGCTCGTTCTCAAAATAGACCGCCGAGAGCGGTGGCGCCGTCACGCTGACGACCTGCGGATCCCGCTGCGGAGCCAGCAGAAAAGGGGAGTCTGGCACCGAAACCGCGACGCCGGGCTGCAGCAGAAAGGACGTGCTCAGAAGAAGAAAAAATATCAGCGCCAGCACGACGTCGAGCGCCGGCGCGACAAAGATCAGCGCCGGATGCGGCGTGGCTGAGCGTACCAGCCTCACGCGGCGGATGCCGGGTCATCCGGCCCTTGCAGGATTTCGATCGTTTCGATGGCCGCCCGCTCGATGTCGTGCAGGACCGCGTTGACCCGTGCCGAGAGGTAGCTGTGGGCAACAAAAGCCGGGATTGCAACCGTCAGCGCGGCAGCAGACGTCAGCAGGCTCTCGTAAACGCCCCCCGCAATTTCCGCCGCCGTGGCGTAGCCGCCGTGCGCGGAGATCTGCTGAAAGGCGCTCAGAAGTCCCAGGATCGTGCCGAGCAGCCCGACGAGCGGCGTGGCGTACGCGATTGTTCCGAGCAGGGCGAGGTTCCGCTCCAGGCGCGGCACCTCCAGCTGGCCGGCCTCCTGGGCAATGTCCCGCAGCTCCGAGCGCGGAGCCCGATGCTTGAGGATGATCGCGTGCAGCACGCGCGCAACCGGCCCCGGCGTCCCCGCGCACTCTTGGAGCGCCTCCGCAAAATTTTTCTTCCGCAGCAGGTTCGCAAGGCCGCGCAGGAAATCCCCGGTGTGGATCGACGCGCGGTGGAGGGAGAGCAGGCGTTCAAAAAACACCCCGAGCGCGGTCACGCTGCACAGCAGGATCAGCCAGATAAGGGGGCCGCCTTTTTGAACAAGTTCCAACATGGTTGCCGTGTTGTACCAGCCGTCAAACCCGAGCGCGAGCCCCGTTTTTTACCGTCAGCCCCGCGCACCATTTCCCCCGGTCGATGATCCGCGGGGCCGCGAACCCCGCCGCCTCCAACCCTGCAGCCACCTCGTCGGCCTGCTTCCGCAAAACCCCGGAAAAGATCAGGTGCCCCCCCGGACCGAGCTTCCGGAAAAACCCGGGGGCAGATGCCAGGAGAAGCTCACTGAAGAGGTTGGCAACGATCACGTCGGCGCGCGCAAACCCGGACATCCGCCGCGCATCTGCCCGGGTTACAGTGACCTTCCGACAGCCGTTGTTCTTCGCGTTTTCCTTCGCGATCCGCACGCAGGCGGGATCAAAATCAAACGCATCGACGCGGGCGGCCCCGAGCTTCTCCGCCGCAACAGCCAGGATCCCGCTGCCCGTCCCGGCATCAATCGCCGTCCACCCCTCGCCCAACCCCTCCGCCACATCGCTCAGGAGCCTCAGGCAGGTCGCCGTCGTCGCGTGGTCGCCGGTCCCGAAGGCCATGCCTGCCGGGATCCAGACATCCCCGGCCCGGACGCCCGACTTCCTCCAGTTCGCCTCATCGGAAAAAATCCGGAGCTTCCCGCGAATCGCCAGCGGAGCCCGGGGCTTCGCCGCATCGCCGGTCCACACCTGCGGGGCCGCCTTCGTCACCTTGCCGCCAAACCGCCTCTTCAGCAAATCCGCCGTCTTCTTATCCCCAAACGCCTCGATCTTCAGCGCCTTCGAATCCGGCCACGTCACCATCGCCACCCGCCCGGGCCCCAAAAACTGCAGGCGTTCCTCCCAAGCATCCTCCCACTTCTGCGAGCTCAAACGTGTCCATCGATACATACCCATCACCCTGCCCGAACCCGCCGCTCCCGCGCAAGCCTCTTGGCTCCGTATCGGGCTTTCAGTTTTGTCCGGGCAAGTCTCATTCGTCCCACGAGCATAAAGCTCAGCGGCTGAATTAAACCGCTCGATATCCAGATTTTTGTGGCTTTTGGCGAGCGCCGAGGCCGTGTGCTTATTTGGGATGCTGCCCCTGCAGCGCCATAAGTGCTAACTTGTTGCCATGTGTATTCGCACGGGCATGTGCCGGAGGCACTTCGGATATTAGCCGGTGGCGAAAGCCACCGGTTTCCATCCAACCCGGGTTCGCCCCGGCAGGGGCGGAGCATCGCTACCAAAGAAAGCGTTCATCATTGGTGCTGAAAACAAGATGGCAATGAAATGAGAGATGCGTCGGGGGTGTTTGCGCATGATGGTTCCGCTGCCCCTGCCGGGGCAAATTTATTTCTGGAATGTTCTCCGGTGGCTTGCGCCACCGGCTAATATCCGTGAGGCCCTGCCGGGCCAAAAGAGGCCATAAAAACACGTTAGCGCTTATGCCCTACAGGGCAGGCACGCATTTTATGGAGGACCCAGGGCGGCCTACACTAGGCTATGGGATGATTAAGTTAGGTCGGGCGCTGCTGCGCACGCTAGGCTAGCTTGAACAGGTGGGCCGGCTTCGACTGGCCCTTGAGCTCGACCATCCCCATGTCGACGGCAGAAAACTCGGTGGGCGGGAGCACGGCGTGGACCGCCTCCGAGATGAGCAGGGAACATGTCAGCTGCTTTGTCGCCTGCTCGATTCTGGCGGCCAGGTTCACCGTGTCCCCGATGACGGTGTATTCTTTGCGGACGTCCGAGCCGACGATCCCGGTTACGGCTGGGCCGACATGGAGGCCGATGCCGATCCGCGTCGGGGGGATCTTTCCGCTGGCGTTCAGGCGCTCGACCTCTTTCAGCAGGTCGAAGGCGCAGCGGACGGCATTCGCACAGAGTTGCTCATCTCCCTCCGGTGCGCCAAAAACCGCCATGAACCCGTCGCCGAGGAATTTGTTCACGATCCCGTGGTGGGAGTTCACCCCGGCAATGAGCCCGACAAAAAGAAGGTTGAGGTACAGCACGACCTCGCCGGCGGTTTTCTGGCCGGCAAAGACGCTGAAGTCGCGAATGTCCAGGAACATGACACATACGTCGCGCTCTTCGCCAAACGCCTGCGCGGGCTGGTGCAGAAGACGATCGGCGACCTGCGGCGAGACGTGCTGGCCGAAAATCGAGACGGCTAAATCCCGCTCGCGCGCGGCCCGGAGAGCGGCGAAAAGCTGGGAGCGCAGCCAGGAGGCGACAAACCCGGAGGCGACCCCGGAGCCGATCAGGATCACGATCCTCACGATAAACTGGTGCGGGGAGGTCAGCATCGGCAGGCCCGGAACCGGCTCCGCACCGGGCAGGTAAAGGAGGACGGCCGCCAAAAATCCCGCAGCCGAGACGACCCCGCTCCAGAGGCTCAGCCGGAAATCCAGGCCCAAAGCCGAGACGGCGATCGGAGCGAAATACAGAAGGATGACCGGGCTCGCAAACGTCTGGATCGGGCCGATCGCGTGCGCCGACACGATCAGAAGCGCGGTGACCCAGCTCACCTCGATCGCGCCCTGAACGAGACGGAAACCCAGACCGGGATTTTTTCCTGCTTTTTCCAGAGCACCCAGCCAACGGTACACGACGGCTTCGAAGGCGATCAGCAAAACCAAGATGCCCAGCAGGAACGGTGCCGCCGAGCGAAACGCCACCCGAAGTTCCGGGGCCACAAAATGGCCGAAGACCTGCGGGGCAGAAAAAATCGTCGCAACCGCCAGGGCAACCGGGGCCAGGAGCCCGATCAGCAGGAGAATCCTCCGCCGCTCGCTGCGGAGGATTCCCTGCTCGAGCACCTGGGGGAGCACGTTCATCCCTCGATCCCGACCGCGCGGAACTTCTCGTCCACAAAACGGAAGTGCCGCTCCGGGGCGCAGGCGTGCTCGATGTCGGCGGCCGTAAGGTGCGTGGAGACGGTCGGCTCCTCAGAGAGGTTTTTGGCAAGGCCGCCGCCTTCCTTCCACGTCTTCATCGCCGCGCGCTGAACGGCCTCGTAGGCATCCTTGCGCTCCATCCCTTTCTCCGTGAGCATGAGGAGCGCGGACTGGCTCGCGTAGAGGCCGCCGGTGATCTCCATGTTGCGCTTCATGTTTTCCGGGTACACGAGCAGGTTGGCGACGAGCTTCGTCAGCGTGACCAGCATGTAATCCACCAGCGTGCAGCTGTCCGGCAGGATGATCCGTTCGACCGAGCTGTGGCTGATATCCCGCTCGTGCCAGAGGGCGACGTTCTCGAGCGCGGCCATCGCGTTCCCCCGGATCACCCTCGCCAGCCCGCTCAGGCGCTCGCCGGTGATCGGGTTCCGCTTGTGAGGCATCGCGGAGCTCCCCTTCTGCCCGGCGCTGAAATACTCTTCCACCTCGAGGACCTCGGTGCGCTGGAGATGGCGGAACTCGGTCGCCCAACGGTCGATGCTCGAGGCGATCAGCGCCAGCGTCGTCATAAATTCGGCATGCCGGTCGCGCTGTAAAATCTGCGTCGAAAGCGCCGCCGCCTTCAGGCCAAGCTTCCCGCAAACCGACTTTTCCACCGCCGGGTCGAGGTGGGCGTGCGTGCCGACCGCCCCGCTGATCTTGCCGACCCGGATCCGCTCGCGCATCTCGCGGAGCCGCTCGAGCGAGCGCGTGAACTCGTCGTACATCAGTGCCAGCTTGAGCCCGAACGTGATCGGTTCGGCATGGATCCCGTGGCTGCGCCCGATCATTGGCGTGAACTTGTGCTCGAGAGCGCGCTTCGCAACCGCCTCGCGAAGGGCCAGGAGGTCCTGCTCCAGCAGGTTCGTGGACTCCAGCATCTGCACCGCGATCGTCGTATCCAGAAGGTCGGACGACGTCAGCCCCTGGTGGATCCAGCGCGCCGCCGGCCCGACCCGCGAGGCCACATCCTCGATGAAGGCAATGACATCATGGTTTGTCCGCCTCTCGATCTCCTTCACCGCCTCAATGTCGAAGGCCCCCTTCGCCCGGATCTCGGCCGCATCCTCCCGGGGGATCGTCCCCAGCTCGGCCATCGCCTCGCACGCCAGCGTCTCGATCTCGAGCCAGATCTCAAGTTTGCGCTGCTCGGTCCAGATGGACCGCATCTTCGGAAGGCTGTATCGTTCGATCATGAGTGAATTTGTTGATGGGATTGTCGTGCTCGGATCGGAAAATAAATCACAGAGACCCCAGAGAACACAGCGGAATCTTTGCGCAACGTTGCGTGATTGGCATACAGGTTTTCCCTATTTCAGATTGCGGGTTTGCTGCCGTTGCTAAAATTTCCGGTCGGCGCGAAATTGGTTGCGTTATGAAAACACCAACTAGCAAACTGTCGGTTCAATCAGCTTTCAGCTTGGTTGAATTACTCGTTGTGATTGCAGTCATCGCGGTTATCGCGGCGATCGCCATTCCCAACATCGCAAACATCACCCAGTCGGCTGACCAGGCGACGAAGCTCCGGAACGCGCAGCAGTTGGTTTCGACGTATAACAACTACGCCGAGGCTTATTATGCCGCCTCCAATGCGTATCCGAATACGGCCCCGACGGTAGCCTTGGCGATCTCTGCGATTGGCGGAACCAACCAAGCAGCAGTGATAAACACTCGCTTGGGGGTAACGAACACCTTTGCGCTTCCAGGTGTCTCGACAACAAATACCATGACCAACAAGATCACTGCGGTCGGCGGCCAGTTGGTATTTACTCCATAAATTAAAACCAGCTTCCGCGTTTTTACCAACTCCGCCGGATAGCAGCTATCCGGCGGAGTTTTTTTGAAAGCACGCTTGATAGACGCTCTCCCCGGAACGCTTTACAATCGGCCTTACTTGCCCAACTCCGAGCCCAATTTCCTCCGACGATGAGCACCGTGGATCGAAGACCGTTCGAGCCCGACAAGCCAGGGATGCTTGCCTGCGAGTGCCGATGGTCTTTGTCGGGAGTGCCAACCCGGGGGTTCAGTTTGGTTGAGTTGCTCGTGGTTATCGCGGTGATCGCGATGATCGCTGCCGTGGCGGTTCCGAACATCAGCGAGATCAGCCACTCTGCGCGGGAAGCTACCCGCCTCCAGAACACGCAAAATGTATCAACGGTTTATAATTCATATATTTCCATGTACCAAGCCAGTTTTCCCGGGGCTCCGCTCCCGTATGCCGACCGGGATTCGGCGGTGCTGGCGCTGATCGGGACCAACGAGTTGCTGGTGACCAATACGCGTCTGGAAACGACCAATTCGTTTCGTCTCGGCGTACCATCGACAAACGAGCTGGCGATGGACAAGCTGGAGATGGTCAACGGCCAGCTCCTTATCAAAGGTGACTGATGCCTGATGAGACTCCGAGATGGACAAAACCCGATCTGACCGGAGGTGTCCGGCCACTTGGTAAAAAGTCGGCCTTTTCCTGGATTGAGGTGCTTGTTGTCATCGCGATCCTCTGGACCATTGCAGTGATCGCGATTCCCAATTTGCCGGTGCTGATCGAGGCGAACCGGATGGCCAAGAGCCAGAAGGCCGCGATCTCCCTGGCCAGCCTGGCGCAGGCTGCGCGGAACAGCGGGTATCCTGGCTGGTCGAACCGCGATGTCGCGGTCCGGGGCCTCCAAAACGGAGTGGCCGTCACCAACCCGGCCGACACGAACATCGTGATCCGCTTTCAGGCCCGCTTTCTGACTACTGACGAGCGCTCGGCGGCGGCGGAGTACCTGACCAGCGACGGCACCAACCTGATCTACGTTCCCGGCGGCGGGCAGCCGACCAATCTCTGACCGCCCGCAAAACCTCCTTGCGCGCGTGCGGGGCGGTGGTCCATCCTCGCCCCCATGAAAAAGATGAAAGCCGGGCTGGTCGGGTGCGGGAACATCAGCGGGATTTACGCGGAGGCTGGGAAGAAATTTCACAACCTCGAGATTGTTGCGTGTGCCGACATCGACTATGCGCGGGCGCAGGCGGCGGCCGAGAAGCATGGGATCCCTTCCCCCCTGCATGTTGAGCAGCTCCTGGCCTCCGCCGAGGTCGAGCTGGTGATCAACCTGACCGTTCCGGCGGCGCATGCGGAGGTCGGGATGGAGGCGATCCGGAGCGGGAAGCATGTCTACGGCGAAAAGCCGCTGGCCCTGAAGCGGCGCGCGGCGCGCGAGCTGATCG
>JBGTAT010000028.1:0-2022 GCA_041749755.1 Terrimicrobiaceae bacterium
TGATTCCTCAAGACAAAAGCAGGCTGCCCCCTCCCCGAGCGCCAGGCCTGTCCGGCCGGCGTCAAACGGCCGGCACCTCTCGTCCGTCGAAGCGCGCAGCGCATCGAAGCCGGCAAAGACCATCTCGGAAAGCGCATCAAAACCGATCGCCAGCACCCGGGAGTACGATCCCGAGCGGATCGCGCTCGCCGCCAGGCAGAGCGCGTTTGTCCCGGACGCGCAGGCGTTCGACACGACCCGCACCGGGGCAGCCAGCCCAAATGCCTTCAGCCCATCAATCACCGGCTGCTGCGGCAGATAGCCGAGCACCCACCGCCGCGCATCCCGCGCCGACATCCCGGACGATAAACCCCGCAAAAAAAACTCTCCAAAATCCATGCCGCCGCTGGTGGTGCCGACCAAGACAAGCTCGGGTTCAAACCCCGGGCGGGAAGCAAGCGCCTCGCCGAGGGCCGCATGCACGAGACGCGTTGCCCGCGGCCAGCCATCCCTACCGCATGGAGCCTCCCCCCAAGGGGCTACCTCAGGAACTTGCCCTGCTGTCTTTGCCCGAAACCCGGAGGCAGAAAACACCCGTACTTCGAAGATCCCGTCGACCCCGGCCCGAAGCGCTTTGCGGGTGGCAGCCAACCCGCTCCCCAAGGGGCTCACACACCCGTACCCGGTGATCACCGGAAGCCGTCGAGTCGTCTCCAACTCACTCATGGAGGCTTAGGGGCAAGCTGGCAGTATAGGTCCTATAGGTCTTATATGTCCTATAGGACGTATCGCCGCCAGGCGGCAGCGGCAATGAAGGCGCTGATTCCACCGGCCCGGGTGAGGCGTCAGGAAGTGGCGTCGGCGATACCTCCGGCGTCGGTGTCGGCGTCGGCGTCGGCCATGGTTTCACGAGATTTGGCCACGCGTGGACTGGGACCGTGAGTCCACCCAACTCCGCCGCGTACTGCTCACATTTGATCCGCCAGGCTTCGAGGTCCGGGGGGCCGGGGATGGGATCCGCCGATCCGGGAAATACGAGGTAGGCCACCTTGAGCTCGCTGACCGGCCGCGCGAGGGCGGACGAGCGGGCATTCAGCTCGCGGCAGAGGAGGAGCGAGGCCTCGCCGAGTTTGAGCGACGGGCCGGCATCGCCGACGATCGCCGGGTACGCCTTACCGTTGTAAATCACCAAGGCATAATCGCCCACCGAGGGAGCAAATGAATCCTCCTGATCACGCATCATAAATCCCGGCAGGACGATAAACGGATCGGTCTCCGAGACCAGGAAGCTCCACTTTTTGAGGTCCACAATCCGGCGCTGCGCGTTATCGATCCCCTCGTCAATTTCCACCTTCCTCGCCGGGCTGGCGGTGCCGGCAGAGAGCTCGGCTTTGAGCGAGTCCAGACGCTTTATCTCGACGGGAAGGAACGCATTTTCCCGGTCCGTCTGCTTCGGCCAGCGGTAGCTGGTCTGCGGAAGAAAAAATTGCGAAGACCCATCGACCGGGATATTCCGGTCGCCGTCCGATCCATCGACGTTGACATCCATGTCGCCGATTGCAAAGACCGCCCGCCGGCCGCTGGCCGGATTCTTGAAGTTGAGGATCGTCTCGCAGTCGTAAAAGTTGTGGCGGGAGAGGATGCTATCCAGCCGCCCGACCTCGCGTTCGACCTGGGCGGCCTTGAGGGCGTAGAGCCGGTCAAATGCCGGCGAGACCTGGGCCGCATCCACGAGCGATTTGAGGTCGGAGAACGCGCCGGGGAGGAGCGGGTCGTTTGAGGCGAGATCCTCGATCGCCGTGCTGGCACGAGGCATCTTGACCCTCACGGTCACCTCCACCTGGTACGCATCGGCATCCTTCCGATCCTGGGAGGCCAGCTCCGGGCTTGGCTCGGTAACGACCTTCGCACGCAGCGAGAGTCCGTTAAAAAGCTTGGCGGTCGGGAGCGGCTTTCGGGGAATCGAGGGGACCGGGGGCGGGGTCGGAACGGGCGTGGGAGTGGCGGCCGGCGTGGCCGTTGGCACCGGTGTCGGCGGAGGGG
>JBGTAT010000029.1:0-3432 GCA_041749755.1 Terrimicrobiaceae bacterium
GAAGCGGCCGGAATTCATGCGGCAGCCTGTCTGAGGGGGCTCCAGAATTCAAATGCGTCACATCGATTTCGTCACGCAAGCCGCTCATTTTATGAATCTTCCAAAACTTCATCAGTCAGTTAACCGGACACCCGTGATATCCTGTATTTAAATAAGCACTCTGGTCGGGGGCAGAAGCTACTGGTGCGGTCACTGTTGGCGCGATCGTACTGAAACTGCTTGGATATTGGGCATTCCAAAAAGGAGTCCAGATTTGAACCTGATAAGCCACGCCATTAGTCAGGTTGGATAGCTTGATGGTGTAGTTATAAGCTTGCGCATTGGTATTGTAGGCAAGGCAAGAAAGAATCCTATCGTAGTTCGTAGTTCCCACTGACCCAAACGTCAAAGATTGGCCTAGAGAAAATGTCAGTGAGAGATTTGCACTGTTTTGTGCGAAGGAGACTCCGTTCACATTGACGGTCGTGTTGTAGATGGTAGAGTAGATGGAGGCTGCCGCAAAAGACGTGTAGGTCGTGTTCACTTGAGTCGGATCAGCTGTATTTACATCAACAGGCGAGTTCCAACTGATGACAGCCGCTCCGGAAGGAATCAGGGTAGTTATGAGGGCGCAGAGGCATGAAATAATTTTCATGGCTTGGTGGTCGTGTGGCTGACGGATCATAAACGTGCAATGTATAAGAAATACTAATAATTGCTTCGGTCAATGATTTATTATGAGAATTTTTCCTATTGTCGGCGACCACCCAAAGAGCACCACCTCGGGTCGCCTCAAAGTGAACCACTTTTGAACGTGAAACGGAAAAGGGGTCAGAGAAAAGGGGTCAGTCCCGAATGGCGTTAAGTTAAGCCCCGAAGGGGCTACATCCTCTAGCCCAGGGCAAGCGCCAGCGCCGCCCTGGGTCATGGAGAATAAGCGCCCCCTGCCCTGTAGGGGCAGTATCCCAAAAGCCCCTTATCTTAACGCCATTCGGGTCAGTCCCGCGTATTATCGCCTAGCAATCAATCCGCTGCCGACTCTTGTGCCCGTTCGCAGACGGGCACAATGCGCTCCAATACGGGAGGGATGAGTAGTCAGGGGGTTGCTAAAATCAACGGCCGCCGCCGGTCTTCGGCTTCCCATAGAACATGATTGCGATCCCGACGCAGATTGCCAGCGACCCGACCCACTTGAACAGCCAGCCCGGATCGTAGAGGACCTGGAGCGTCGTCTCCCCGAGGTCGCGCGGGTTCCACTCGGCCTGCGAAAACTTGTAGTTGATGCCGGTGAGGTTCGCTCCCAGCGTGCCGGGGAAGCTGGCCGGGTGGTTCATTCGCGCTGTTCCGGGCTTCTTTTCGCCGGATTTCAGGTCGGTGAACTCGACGGTGGCGATGAAGTTCGACGGCGTCTCGGTCCCCTCATACCGCGGCACCTGGAAATCCACAAGGCGGAGTGAAAACGGGACCGGACGGAGCTCGAGCCCGTAGCCGATCCGCACGAGATGCCGTCCGTCGGTCAGCGAGGTGATCTGGCCGGATTCCACCCAGCGCGGATCGGCGGATTTGTTTTCCGGCGACTCCAGGCGGGCGCGGAATCCCGGAACCCCACGCTCGCCGGAAGGCAGTGGTGGGCCGGGCTTGGTGGATGAGGCGACAGCCGCCTTGGGGAAAAATTCGACGACCTCGGCCTGCCAGTCCGCCCAGCCGAGCGCAAAGGGAACTCCGGGTTTTGCCGTGCCGGCGGCGACGGTGGCACCCGATCGCAGCAGCTGAAAGTTAATACCCTCCCCGCCCGGGGCAAGGATCAGTTCCGGCTTCCCCGCGCCGCCCTCGCGGCTCGCCTGGACCCTGACGAGCGCGGCCGGGTTGTTTGGAAGCGGCGATTTTGTTGCCGGCCGGCCGGCACGCATTTCGAAGTCCGGCCAGTAGTCCTCGACCGTGACGAGCGAGGCGCCCGAGGGGACCGGCTTTTTCATGATCTCCTCGCGGCGGTAGGTCGCGCTCGTCTGGTCGGCTGCTTGGAGCGTCACTTTCTGGCCGTCAGCGCTTAGGATCACTCGCACCCCACTAGACGCTGAGTTGGAATGCACGACCGGCGCAAATTTGCCGAAGACCATCTGGGTTTCGCTCTCGCTGTGGACGGGTTCCGGCAGCGAGCGTTCGAACCGGATCGTCGCCAGGCCAAAGAAGTCCTCCTGGTGCGGCGCCCCTGCCTTGAGGAGCATCGGCCTGTCGAGCGTCTGCCCCATGCGCGGGCTCGTAAACCGCACGAGCACCCCGGGCACGCCGTCATCTGATGGTACGAGCTTTTGCTCCTGGATCAGGTTGTCGCTGAAGGCATCGGCAACGATCTTCAGCGCGCTGCCGGGCACAGGGAAAACCCTCGGCTTGGACTCCGAGAGCCCCGCCGTCGCGGCGTCGAACGGCATCACGTAAAGCGCACTGTCGCTCGGGCTTTCGACCTGGATGATGCTCCGGTTCACCGTGACCTTCGTGGCGGGCGGCTTATCCTTATGGAGGGTCACGTTCCCCTCAAATCCGAAATTCATCCCGATGATTGCGCCCACCAGAAGCGTGATGATCCCGTAGTGGGTGATGATAAATCCGGTGTGCTTTTTCTGCCACGGCCAGCGGGTCAGGGTCACCGCAAACAGGTTGATGCTGAGGACCCCGAGCCAGACCATGAACCACGGCGCCTTGTAAAAATAGACCTGCGCCACCTTGGTATCAAAACGCGATTCCGCAAATGTCGCGATCGCGCAGGCGATCGCGATCGTGCCGAGCAGGAGGAGCGCGAGCTGGAGGGATCCCAGCCAGTGGATGATCCGCCAAGCAACCGACGTCTTCTGGCGGTCGGCAATCATCCGTCTCCGCGCTGCGGCGTCTTGAGCACTCACGAGAGCGCCCTCCTCCATCCCTGCCAGGCCCCGCAGGCGGCAACCATGCCGAGGCACATCCCAAACATCATCGCGGCGTAGGTCGCAAAAAATCCGGCCTGCGGAAATTTCACAGGAACCTGGGCCATGATCCCCGCGGCCACCTCCATGCCCACGAGCATTCCGCCCAGCCCGGCCATCCAGCACCAGACCCGGTTGCGCGAGGGGGGTTCTAAAAATATCGCAGGCACTGAGGCGGCCAGCATCGAGGCATCCATCCAGGTCAGCCGGGCAAAAAGCCCAAGCCCCATGTTTGATTTCGCACACCCGCACAGGCATGCCCCGTCGCGTACGACGGCGGCAAACCCGGCGTCTGCCCACCATCCGGCCAACATCGCCAGGCCGCCGATGGAAAACATCGCGAAAGCCATCTCCGCGAATCCGGAGAGCGGCCGCTGCGAGATCCAGAGCGCGAGCCCGGCACCGGCTGCCAGAAAGAGAACCACGAAACCTACCGCTGCGGGACCCTGGAATCCGCCGAGGTAAACGAGGGCCGGCCCCTGGGCTGCGAGCGCAC
>JBGTAT010000030.1:0-8080 GCA_041749755.1 Terrimicrobiaceae bacterium
GCAATGCGGCGGATTTTCTCCCATTGGGCAAAGGTGACTTCCGTCTTGCCGATCGGAAGTTTCGAGGCTCCCACTTCGATCGTTGGGAGAATCGCTGAAGGGAGATTCCCATCTCCCACAATGGCATCGCAGCGGAACGCATACCATTTGACGGCTATCGGCTGGTTCGGGCTGAGCCCGCCCGGCACGGCCTTGACCGCAGGACTCAGCTCGCGGGTGACAAGGAACCCGACGGCCGTGACGTCCTGAAAGGCGTGATCCTGGAAGCTCGCCTTGGTGTGATCGAAAGAAAATCCATAGGGCTCTTTCGGCTCCCACAGAGCCCATTTTGAGTCTGTGGGTTTCAATATCTGGGTGTGGCGGACAATCGGGTTTTCTTTGTCCTCGCTCGTGAACATTTTATAGACGTCGCCGAAGGTCTTTTCCGAGACGTAAAACTTGCCGGAATCCTGCACGACCCAGCGTCCGGCATGAACCCCTCCCCAGTAGCGTGAAATGTAAACGGCAATGCGACTGTCCGCATTGAAGCTCACGGGGGCTTTATCGCCACCGTTCAGGAAGTCCTGCTTCTTCCAGAACCAGAAAGCATAGGCCTCGATTTCCTCGCCGGGTTTGAATGCACCGCCTGCCAGCGCCATAAAATTGAAGTCGTCGCGAAATTCGTGGTTGGAATTGAGGTGGCCCTCGCTGAGCCCGCGCGCCGGGTTGTTAATCGTCAGCGTGACCAGGCCCCCGTAAAGCCGTGCGTTTTTCTGGGTTGTGTCGTAGCGCATTCCAGGCGGGTTGAGCGGGCTCTCCATGCTCAACGGCCACGAAGAGACGAAGGTCGAGCCCGCCTTGTGGCGCTCGCTGCCGCCCATGCTGGCCTCGTAGGGGATTTTCTGTTCGGGAGTTTTCCCGCGATACATGAGGTCTCCGCTGCCCATGTCGGCACCGTAGTCCGCGATCCTGACGTTCCGGGGCGCATTCGGAATACTGGTTTCCGCATGGCAGGTCATGGCAGCAAAGAGGGCGCAGGCAAGGAGGGGCTTCATGGTTAAAGCCTAGCAGAACAGCTGGCCGGGCACGATGTCGGAAAGCGTAACTTCTTTATCGTTTTGCGCCACCCCACTGACACGAACCAGGACGTTTTCGCCCTATTGCGCCAGGAGGTTTTGCCTTCTCCAGCCGCCGAGGGCATCGGCGAGCCTGTTCCGAACCGTCGATGCTTCCGAGTTTCCCAAAAGATTATCCATTTCGAAAGGATCCTTCTCCAACGAATAAAGTTGTTTGGGCTCATCTGTGCGGATGTCCGCGACCAGCTTCCATGCGCCTTCGCGCACCATCGCCCAGCCGGATTGGTCCTCGGAAAAAATCCGTTCCGCAGCGACGGATTTCCGCCCGGCAAGGGTGTCTGCCGGGGAGTGTCCTGCGACCCCGGGACCCAGCGGCACTCCGCACAACTCCGCAAATGTTGGAAAGAAGTCCACTGTTCCGATCAGGTCCTCGCGTACGGCACCTCTCGCAATGGCGGGGCCGGCTGCAAGGAATGGAATCCGCACCGATTCCTCGTAGGGCACGCACTTGTTGATCAGCCCATGGCTGCCCTGCATGTCACCATGGTCGGAACTGAAGATGACGATGGTATTCTCTGTGATGCCGAGGGTTTCAAGCTCCGTCAACAGTCGCCCGACGCCGGCATCGACCTGGGAAACTGCGGCATGATAGTGGCGGAGATATTCCTGCAGATCGCCGCCGTAGGCTTTGAATGTTGGGTCTTCTTCTTTTTTTGGTGACGGCGGGCTGTAGGTCGGGGTGTAGGGATCGGTGCCGACAGCCGTATTCGGGCGGATGCTCATTTGCCGGCCTCTGAAAGGCGCAAGGAATTCTTCGGATGGCTGACAAGGGTAGTGGGGTGCCTGCTCGGAGACGCAGAGAAGAAACGGCCTGCCATCTTTGGCAGCCGCCCGCAGCCGCTCGATGGCGAGGTCGAAGGTGGCGTCGGTGCGGTGCCGTCCCGGGAATTCAATCGCCTGGTCTTGCTCGTCGAAAAAGCGGACGTCTTTGTGAAATTCGTTATAGCATTGAAATCCGGCAAACGCCTCAAAGCCGCCCTGGAGATCCCCAGTCACCGGCACATTTCCGGCTCCACCGATATGCCATTTGCCGACATAGGACGTGAGATATTCGGCGTTCCGAAAGGCATCCGCCATTGTCGGAACTCCGGCGGGAATCCGCGCATCGTTGGTGAGGGTCCCGAGATTGCCCGCATATCGTCCCGTCCACATGGTGATCCGGGCGGGAGTGCAGACCGGTGCGCAGGAATACGCATTTTGCAGCACCGTTCCCCGTGCAGCGAGCGCGTCGAGATGCGGGGTGCGGGCATCGGGATTTCCGTTGCATCCAAGCGAAAAGCCGTTCAGTTGGTCGGCAAAAATGTAGAGCAGGTTGGGGCGCATCGGGAAAGTACGTTTGAATATATTTGGCACTGAAGATCATGGCCTCGCGCGAAGGAAAAGGCACCGCATAAATGCGGAACTCCAAACAAGGACGCCGCTCGCCCGTTCGTAGTTCCGCGCTGACTCGCTCGCTCCCGCTCGTCTCGCCCTGGCGGGCTGCACTCTGTGCAGTCTTCCCCGCCTGCTCCCGCAGGCCGGTGGTTAGGCGGCTGGTCGTTGGGCGTGGCATCAGCAGAAAAAGGCACCGCTAAATGCGCGCGGGGTCACCAAGTGCCGAGGCTGGGCGCGAACGAGCCCGACCACGCGTTCCAGTCGGCTTTGAGTTCGGCGACTTTGGTGGCGTTTGCTGCCGAGACATCGGTTGTCTCTGTCTCGTCGTTCGCAAGGTCGAAGAGCGAGGTGGTGCCGGTGTTTTCGTCGTAGGACAGCTTCCAGTGCTCTTTCACAACGGCGCGCAGGATTTTTCCGGCCATTGTATAGCGGAAGCATCGGGATGCCGGATTTGTCGCGCCCGGTGTGGTAAAGAGCGCCTTGAGATCGGTGCCCTCGAAGGAGGTCGCCGTGGCGATGCCTGCCATCGAAAGGCATGTCGGCAGGAGATCCCAGGCTGCGAACGTTTGGTTGCTCCGGAGGCCTCGCGGGATCACTCCGGGGAGGCGGGCCATGAGCGGACTGCGGATACCGCCCTCCAGCAGCGAGTTTTTGAATCCAGAAAACGGCGCGTTGCTGCCTTCTCCCTGAGGCGCACCGTTGTCTGTGGTGAAGATAACAAGCGTATTTTTGTCGAGCCCGAGGTGCTCAAGTTCGTCGAGGACCCTCCCGATGCTGTCGTCGAGGGAGGTTACGACCGCCGCATACATTTTTGCACCGGCGGTCCCGGTGAAGCGGCTCTGGTATTCCGACGGCGCGTCGAGGTAATAGTGGGGCGCGTTGTAGGAGAGGTTCAGGAAAAACGGGCGGCTGCGGTTCTCGCGCAGGAACGAGATCGCCTTCGATCCGTAGAGGTCGGTCGTGTAGCCTTTGATGTCGCTGTTTGTCCCGTTCTGGTTGAAGTCGAGTGTGCCTCCTGTCTTAATGTGCGTGTAGTAGCCGGTCTCTCCATGGATGGTGCCGAAAAAGTCATCGAAGCCCTGGGCGTTGGGAAGCGAAGCCGGTTGCTCGCCAAGGTGCCATTTTCCGATGAGCGCAGTTCGGTAGCCGGAGGCCTTGAATTCTTTTGCAGCATTGATCGAATTGGCGGGCAACCCCGCTGTGTAGCCCGGCATCAGCACCCCTTCGAGTCCGTATTTTTGCGGACTGTGCCCGGTGAGGAACGCGGTGCGGCTGGCCGTGCACACCGGATAGACGTAGGCATGTGACATCGTCACTCCTTCGCGGCCGAGGCGGTCAATATTGGGGGTCGAGTAGTTCAGCCGACCCGTGCTGGAAAGATCTCCGTAGCCCATGTCGTCCACGACAATCCAGAGGACGTTAATCGGGCCCGTCGGCACCGTGTCGGCGCGGAGTCCTCCCGTCCCGAGAAGCGAGGAGACCCAGAGCGCGGTGGTGGATTTCAGAAGATTTCGGCGGGTGAGCATAGGTCAGGGGCGGGTGACGCGCAGGCGGAGGAATGCGCGGGCGTTTGTGAGGGGCACTGATGCCACCCAGGATTCCGTGGCAAAATTTTCGTCCGCGACTTGGACGAGTTCGGGAGATGTCCACGAACCTGCCGTCAGAGTTGCGGAGGTTTCCGGGGTGATCGTCACTCCGCCGGTTTCCTTGCTGGCGCGGAAGGCGAGAGTAAGCCGGTTGCCGCCATCGATCGCCAGGGAGGGGGCTAATGTCTGAGCGGAGGGGTTCGTGCCAAGCGCATACTCGACAAGATTCGGAAGCCCGTCACCGTCGTTGTCTGCCGCGTCGGCCGAAGGGGGAAGGCCCCTGAGCGCAGCCCACTGGTCGTAGGTTCGCAAGGCGAGGACCGTGGACGCGGGGGAATCCACGCTGCCGCCGGAGGCCGTGGCCCGGAGGAAATACTGCGCACTTTCGCTGATGTTTGAGAGGTTCAACGAAGAAGATGAAGCACCAGCGACGGCGGTGACGTTTCCCTGCATGTCGCGCCGATACCATTGATAGGTGACGCCGGTTCCCAATACCGAGGCACTCAGAGTGGCGGACTCTCCTGCCGGTGCGGAGACCGAGGCCGGGCCGGCGACCACTAGCGGAGCCTCTGTCATTTCGATCAGACGAATAGCTTGAGGAAGAAGGCAGGAGAACGATGCCGGCGAGGGCGATGTCACTGAAATAGTGAGAGTCGTTCCCGAAGGAATGAGATCCGACCACCGGGCGACATGCCCAGCCACTGTGGAACCGTCGCCGGTCGCCATAGTGACCTCGCTCCCGGACGGGTTGCCGCCCACGCTCAGATATCCCGCGCTGTGGGCCGACGTAAAGGAACCCGCGCCAGCAAGGGCGAGCTTGGTCTGGCTCGAAAAGTTATCCCTCGTGGCGAAGATGGCCAAGTCGTAAATCTTTCCCGGACTCAACCCGCTGATGGTGATCGTGGCGGTCCCGGTATTTTTTCCGAGATCCCAGACCTGCGTGCCAAATCCGATGATGCTCCCGAAGATCGCGGCGGCGTCGCCGCCGAGCACAGGGTTGCCATTGTTGGCGTCTGTTTTTAACGCGCCGCTCGTGCCAAGCGTTTGCGCAAACCTGATCGTGACCCCGGAAATTGCTGCACCGGTCGTAAAATCCACGAGCGCGGTGTCGGTTGTCGAGTTGCCGGTCGTGACATGGGCGGCATTGTCCAACTGCGTGATGGTGTCGTGATAGGCGGTCCAGTTTGTCTGCCGGTCAAGACTCGCGGCCTGGACAATGGCCCCGTTGTCACCAACGAAAACTGTGATGCTTCCACTGGTGGCGACCCCGCGAAGCCGTGCTCCTGTCACGCGTGGCACCTCGCTCCATGCGAGTCCGTCGGAGGATGTCTGGATGGTCCCCTTGTCGCCGAAGACCGCAAAATCGTTACCGATCGCCGTTGCCCCATAAAAATCGCGACCCGGCACCATTGCCGCCGCGCGCTTCGTCCAGGTTGTGCCGTCGGTCGATGTGAAGCTTGTGAAATAATTTGTCGAGGTAACGAACCGCCCACTGGAAAACGCAATTCCCGTGATGTCATACCACCGCTCCTTTTGGGCGGGATCGTCGGGCAGGAGCGTCCAGGTGACGCCATCCGGCGAAGTTGCAATCTGCCCCCACTGGCCGACGGCGATGTAGAGACCGTTCCCATGAGCCGCGGCCAGCAAATCGCCTTTCGCGCCAAGGAGGGTCGAGGAAACCCAGTCGGTCCCGCTGGCGGACCGGAGGATCAGTCCAGCCTGGCCTGTGACCACGAAACCGGATGAGCCATACGTGATGCCTTTGAGATGTGAGATTGTGCCCGAATTGACAGCCGACCAGATGATCCCATCAGGGGACGTGACAATCTTCCCGGTTGCTCCGACCGCGACGAATGTCGAGGAGCCAAAAGCGATCCCTTCAAGATCCTCAGTCACCGGCGAGTCCGCCTCATTCCACAAGGCCCCATCTGCAGAGTGTAAAATCGCACCTCCTGTCCCAACAGCGACAAACGTTCCTGCTCCGTTTGTGGCGGCCGCCGCCAGGTCGGCGTCGCCACCCGTTGATTGCGATGTCCAGGCGGAGCCGTCATTTGAAAGCCAGAGACTGCCATTCTCGGAGACGGCGAGCAATCCAGAGGCACCGATCGCCACCGAAAACAGCAGCGGACTTGTCGGGAGGGCCTGCGCCGTCCACGAAATTCCATCGGAGGATTGCGCAATGACACCCCCGCTGCCGACCGCAATGAAGCCGGATCCTCTCACGGCAACGCACCATAACCGTTCCATTTGCCCCGACCGTCGCACAGTCCATGCGATGCCGTCAGGTGAGGTCAAGACCTCACCGGCCGCGCCGACGGCGACGAATACCCCAGAGCCGAAGACGACGGACGAAAGCGCTCCGGATGAGGGCGATACTTGGACTGTCCAGGTCGTTGCATCCGGTGAGGTCATGATTCCACCCGACTCGCTCACCGCGACAAATATTCCACTACCAAAAGCAAGCCCATTGATGCGGGCCGTGGAGGGTGTTGTGACGGCACTCCATGCGGTGCCGTTCGGGCTGGTCAGGACGCGTCCACCATCGCCTGCCGCCAGAACGAGACCATTACCCGATGTCACACAGGCCAGATTGAGTGTTGTGCCACTGGTTCGCTGGAGCCATGTTGTGCCATCGGAACTTGTGAGGATGGAGCCATCGTTTCCAACCGCGCAAAACGCGGCTCCCGTCCATTCCACGGCATAAAGATCCGAACGGGCAAACGTCTCCTGCCGGGTCCAGGCGGTTCCATTGGAGGAAGAGTAGATTGATCCCGACTCGCCAACCGCCACCCAAACCCCATTTGCCGCAGCGAGGCCCAGCATTCCTGTCTGGAAGGGCAGCCGGCCGACTGCACCCATCCGCAGCGTTTGTGCGGGGAGAATCCCCGTGAACAAGGAGAGCAGCAAAGCCAAAGCAATGCGGCGCATCTGGCTTATTCTTCTTTTGGGGCCGCCTCGCCGGGTGCCCCACCATCCAAAAGCTCCAGAATCTGCTCCACAATGAGGATCTTTCCGCCGCCTGAACCGCCTTCCCTCGCTTTGACCTTAAACGTGGCGTTGGTCTTTTTGAGGGACTTCGCCCCTTCAAATTCGTTTGCGAGCGGCTTGAAGACAATTTGGTCAAACTCACCAAAGTCATGGCCTTTTCCGGACGGTGCGATCAGGGCTTTGTCCTCCCAATACGACCAGGTGCCGCTGATCGTGTAAGTTCCGTCCTCATTCTTTTCAACTCCCGCAAAGAGTGTTGGAAGGAAGGCGGTGAAGAGGATTGCAAGAATGGTGGCAACTCGGGGGAGGGGGCGGGTTTTCATGATTTTACTTTCTGGTGGGATGACGGGTTAAGTATCCCGCTTCCCGCCGGAATGCGCCAGAGCACATTGCGACCCGACTTTTATCGAATTGCGCCACCCCGGCTACAGGCAAACGACGATTTTACAATCGTCGCCAAGGGCCTCCGCAGGGACGAAATTGCCCGCTTGAGCGGCGCCATTGACAGACAGCGACTTGACTCCCCGGCAGCGGCCATCCGGATTCATCACCTCAATGTGAATACGCAGGCCCCGGAATTTTCTGATGGCGGTGAACCCCGGCCAATCATTTGGAATGCACGGGTCCAAGCGCAAACCGCCGGGTTCCGGGTGGATGCCCAGGAGGTGGTTTGCGGCTACAAAGTGGGCCCAGGACGCGGTGCCGGAGAGCCAGGGAACGCGCGAGCGCCCGAATTTCTCGGAGAACTGCGAATGCGTGCTCTGGCAGTGGACGTAGGGCTCGATCTCACGGATGTCGGCTTTGTCGTTCTGCGCAGCCGGAAGGAATGCCCGATAGTATTTCCAAGCGGTGGCCGGGTCGCCCGCGAGCACCTCCGCCAGAACCGCCCAACTTTGCGTGTGCGAAAAAATCCCGCCGTTTTCTTTGTTGCCCGGATTGAAGAGAACCGCCCGCATCACATCGACCGGAGTTTTCTCAAATGGCGGCGCACACATCGCGACCCCCCAATCCGAGGCG
>JBGTAT010000031.1:0-4929 GCA_041749755.1 Terrimicrobiaceae bacterium
GAAGCGGCCGGAATTCATGCGGCAGCCTGTCTGAGGGGGCTCCAGAATTCAAATGCGTCACATCGATTTCGTCACGCAAGCCGCTCATTTTATGAATCTTCCAAAACTTCATCAGTCAGTTAACCGGACACCCGTGATATCAGTTATAAAAAATCATCGGGTCAGGAATCGCTGTCGATCCGGGAGCGGACGCCCACCGCGATGCGCAGCAGGCCGAGCCCGGCGAGACCGTAGCCCAGCGCCGAGGAGATCCACGAGCTTTCGCCAAACAGGGGAACGCGGACCAGGAGAACCCCACCGAGGCAGAGCGCGATCCCGGTCACCCACGGGCCAAACCGGTCGAACGCGCTCATTGTTTTAGCAGGTGCGGGATCACGGTCACGTAGATGCCGGTGAGGATCGCGGAGGTGATGACCCCGCTGATGTTGGCGCCGAGGGCGACGGGCAAAATGACGACGTTCGGGGCTACCTCGGAGACCGACTTCTGCGCGACCTTGGCGGTCGTGGGCACGCAGCTCACCCCGGCAATCCCGATCACAGGGTTAAACTTCCGCCCGCCGAAAATGTAGACGAGGTATCCGCCCGCGATGCCACCGATGCCGGAGAGCAGGAGCGCCACCATGCCGAGGATCAGCAGGAGAAGGACCTTCGGGCTCAGGATCGTCGCCGCCTCGCAGAGAACGCCGAGCGTCAGGCCGAGGAACAGCGTGGCCCCATAGAGCAGCGGGCCGCCGATAAAATCCACAAAGTAGTGAAGCCCGGCCTCGCGGACCGCGACCCCGAGGAAGAGCGAAAAGAACAGCGGGGCGGCAACAGGAAACAGGAGGCAGAGGACGGTGCAGCCGACGACGGCGAAGGCGAGCTTTTCGGCAGAGGTCACGACAAGGACTTTTTTTTCCACCATCGGCAGCGCGCGCAGCTTCGCGGGGACCAGGAACTTGATCAGGTACGGGTACCCGCCATACGTCAGGCCGAGGTAGAGGTACGCCACGACGCCGATCGGAACAAAGAGGTCCTTCGAAAGCATCAGGGATGTGTAGAGGACCATCGGGCCGTCGGCGCAGCCGATCATCGCCACCGAGGCCGCATCGTTGTAGCTGAACCCGAGCGCGACCGCGATCGGGAAAACCGCCACCGTTCCAAGCTCCGCGCATATCGCCAGAAACATGCTCAAAAACGGACGCGCCAGCACGTACCCCACGTCAAGAAGAACCCCGATCCCCATGAACACAAAACACGCTATCAGGCCGTTGCTGAACATGAGCGTATAGATCGGCTGCAGGAAATCGATCTGGAGCAGGCTGAAGAGCTTCTCCTGGTCTGTCACGAGCGGGTCGAGGAAAAGCGTTCCCGCCTTCCCGCTGTCGAGCACCAGCACGCCCGCGTTCACCGCCGACATGCCTAGCCCCATCGGGACCATCAGCAGAGGCTCCAAGACCCCCTTTTTCCCGAGGTAGACCAAAAACATCCCGAGGATCATGAACCCGATCCGCGCGCCCGTGATCAGCGGCGGGGCCTCGACCAGCGTCTGGAGACCTTGGAACAGGCTCAGGATGTCGTGGCCGGTCATGGTTTTTTCGGCTCCTTGATGGCGGTGAAAAACCGGACGGTGAGATACACGACCTTGATCATTGCGGCGACGAGCATCGAGAGGACGAACGCGAGCCCTGCGATGAAGAACGTGGCGGTGAGTGTGGTGTTCATCGGAATTTGTGTGACGAGTAGATCGCGCGGCGGCCCTCCATCGACCACTGCTGCATGAGCCTCTCCACCGACGGGGCCTTTTTCACCCCGACGATCCGGTGCGGCTGCTGGATCATCTCCGAGACCGTCGCGGCGATGATGGCGAGGATTTTGGGATCCAGTCCCTGCGGGACCTCCGGCTCCTCCTCGGCATAAACGACCTCCTGGGCGGGGGCCGCCGGGTGGGTGGCTGCCAAGTACAAACCCAGAATCCGCAGCAGGACCATGAAGAGGAAAATCCCGCCCAGGATGAACGACAGGAGCAACCAATCGGTTTGCCCCGCCGCCGCCCCGAACAGCCATGGTCCCGATGGCATCGACTTAGAGCGGGATGTTGCCGTGCTTTTTCGGCGGCCGCGTCTCGCGCTTGGAGAGCGTGTTGCGCAGCGCCATCGCCACCATCGCACGGGTCTGGGATGGCCGGATCACGTCGGTGATCATCCCCTGGCCGGCGGCCTGGTAGGGCGAGGCAAACTTCGCGCGGTAGTCGGCGATCAGCTTGCTCTCCGAGGCCGGGTCCTTGTCAATCTCCCGCTTGTAGAGGATCTTGACCGCACCCTCGGCGCCCATGACCGCGATCTCGGCGGTCGGCCACGCGAAGACGAGGTCGGCTCCGAGGTCCTGGCTGCACATCGCCAGATAGGCGCCGCCGTAGGCTTTGCGAAGGATCACCGTGATCTTCGGCACCGTCGCGGCCCCGTAGGCGAAGAGCATCTTCGCGCCGTGGCGGATGATTCCCCCGCGCTCTTGGGCGACGCCGGGCAGGAACCCGCCGGTGTCGACGAGCGTTACGATCGGGATGTTGAAGATGTTGCAGAACCGGATAAACCGGGCCGCCTTGTCGGAAGCGTCGATGTCGAGCGCGCCGGCCTTCACCTTCGGCTGGTTCGCGATGATCCCGACCACGATCCCCTGGATGCGGCAAAAGCCGACCACCATATTTTTGGCGAAGTCCATCTGCACCTCAAAGAAGTCCTGGTTGTCGGCGAGCCGCTTGATGATGTCCTTCACGTCGAGCGGGTTTTTCGGATCCTCAGGGATGAGGTCGTCCATGCCCGGGTCCTCATCGAGCACGAGCGGGACCGAGAGGTCGTGCGGCGGATCCATGATGTTGTTCGACGGGATGAACGACAAAAGCTTGTGGACGATCGCGATCGCATGCGCATCGTTGTCGGCGACGAAGTGGATGTTTCCGCTGATCGTCGCATGCGCGGCCGCGCTGCCCACCTCGGCCATCGTGCACTTCTGCCCGGTTGCCGCCAGGATGACGTCCGGCCCGCAGATGAACATGTTTGCCTGGTCCTTGACCATGATCTGGAAGTCGGTCAGCGCCGGGGAATACGCGGCGCCGCCGGCGCACGGGCCTGCGATGACCGCGATCTGCGGGACCACACCGGACAGGTACACGTTTTTAAAGAAGACCTTGCCGTAGCCGGAAAGCGACTCGACGCCCTCCTGGATCCGAGCTCCGCCCGAATCGTTGAAGCAGACGACCGGCATGCCGGACTGCTGCGCAAAATCCATGATGTCGCAAATTTTTTTGGCATGCATCTGGCCGAGCGACCCGCCCGCCACGGTGAAGTCCTGGCTGTAGGCGGCCACCGGGCGATCGCCGATGTAGCCGGTCCCGGTCACAACGCCGTCGGCCGGCAGCTCCTTCTTCTCCATGCCGAAGTTGTGGCAGGCATGCTGGACGTGCATCCCGAACTCCATGAACGTGCCCGGCTGGAACAGGTTGTCGAGCCGGTCGCGCGCGGTCATGAGGCCCTTCTTGCGCCGGGCCTCCAGCTTGTCCTGGCCCCCGGCGTCCAATACCTTCTGGCGGCGGGTGTCCAGCTCTTCGAGAAATTCTTTTTTGATGGGCATATTTTTAGTGCGCGGCAGCGCCGGGTTTGGGTTGGCAGAATTCGGTGAGCACGCCGAACGAACTTTTCGGGTGGAGAAATGCGACCAGCTTCCCGCCGGCCCCGTCGATTGGGACCTCGTGGATCAGGCGCGTCCCGGCCCCCTTCGCCTGGGCCAGCTGCCCGGTGATGTCGGTCGTCGCAAACGCGATATGGTGGATCCCCTCGCCGCGGTCGGCGATGAACTTCGCCACCGTGCTCTCAGGGTCGGTCGGCTCGAGAAGCTCGAGATGCACGTCGCCGCAGGCAAAAAAGGCCGTGCGGACCTTCTGCGAGGGAACCTCCTCGATGTGCTCGCACTTCAGCCCGAGCGTTTTTTCGTAATAGGGAAGGGAGGCCTCGATCGATTTGACAGCAATCCCGAGATGATCAATTTTTTGAATAGTAGCGCTCATATACAATGCTTGTATTAGTAAATCTAATGCAAGCTCGCCTGGCAAGTCCTTTTTCCAGAAATCTCGGCGCGCGCAAGATTGGTGCATAGACTTTTCGGAACTGCGGGTCAGGGACTGGCGATCCGTGTGCAACGAGCCCCTGTGCCATTCTAACCTGACGACAGCTCCCATGTCGGGCACATCAGCAAGTCGGCCATCCGCAGGCACTGATAAAGAATCCATCCGGTTCCGGCTTGCCTAGCCACACCACACGAACCCACCGCAGCGCAGATTATTTGTGCGGCCGCACAGATAATCTGAAATTCGCGCGGCCCTGATTTTTGATGCCTTGGTGTCTTTTTGACTTGAGGCAACGCGAGGGCGGCTTCGTTCGCAGCCGACAATCTTTCGAAGGATGGAATTTTCTACTGGATGCCAGCTCGGCGGCAGGCGAAGTTAGCAAGCAGGATGTCCGAACCGCACTTTGCTATTGCCTCCACATTTTCGCCCCGCTTCCGTGCGGTGATCGCGGAGGCGGACCGCATGGCGAGGATGTTCGGGGCGCGGCTGAGCATCCTGCATGCGGGCGAGCGCTCGGACGAGAAAGTGGCGAAGTTCCACGCGGCGTTTGCCGAGCTCGGCCGGGACGAGGTGGATATTTACTGGTGCCTGGGCGAGACGCCAGCGGAGGCGTTGGTGGATGCGGCGTCGAGCGAGTACTTCGACCTGCTCATCGCCGGCGCGATCGACCAGCCGAACGACTTCCGAAACTTCACCGGAAACGTGGTCCGCGAGCTCCTTATGCGCGCGCCCTGTGACCTCCTGCTCATTCCCTCCCCCCGCGAGGAGGCGGCGGAGAAGTACACCGCGTGCCTGATGGTCGAGGCTCACCGCCCGCGCTGGCATGC
>JBGTAT010000032.1:0-3248 GCA_041749755.1 Terrimicrobiaceae bacterium
GAACCGTGCCCGATGTGCGCGGGCGCCATCGTCCACGCCCGGCTGCGCCGGGTCATCTTCGGCTGCGGCGACGCCAAGGGCGGGGCGGCCGGAGGGCTCCTCAACATCCTCCAGATGCCGGAGCTCAACCACCGCAGCGAAATCACCCCAGGCATCCTCTCCCTCGAATCCGCCGCCCTCCTCAAAGAGTTTTTTGGCGCGCGGAGGAAGGGGGGGTGAGCAGTTCTTGGTTCCCTTCCTCCGCCGAATCGGGGAGGATTCGCTGCGTGGAACCTCGGCGCGATCGGGCGCAGTGGAAAGCAATTTGAACCCATGAAAATTTTCTTTCTTCTCCTCGCATTGATGGCGGCGGCCTTGCCCGCCTCGGCGATGTCGGACGGGCAGGCGCAAGAAATTGGCCGCCGGATCTGGAAAAACGAATGTGCGGGGACGGTATCCGGGCTGACGTCCTGGAATGCGGGCGAGGAATTCCCCTCGCTCGGAATCGCGCATTTCATCTGGTATCCGGCCGGCCGGAGCGGGCCGTTCGAGGAGAGCTTCCCGGGGCTGGCGCGGTATCTGCAGGCCAGCGGTCAGCCGGTAAAGGATTGGATGCTCGGGGCGTGCCCGTGGAAATCGCGCGCGGAATTTCAGGCCGACCTCTCCGGCCCCCGGCTCACCGAGCTCCGCAAGCTGCTCGCGGCGACCGTCCCCCTCCAGGCCCGCTATGCCTCGCAGCGCCTCGAGTCCGCGCTGCCGAAGATGCTCGCTAGCGCCCCGGCGGGCGACCGCTCGAAGATCGCGGAGAACTTTCGGCGCGTCGCTGCCGAGCCACTCGGGTACTACGCGCTCATGGACTACGTGAATTTTAAGGGCGAGGGAGTCAATCCCTCCGAGCGCTACCGGGGAGACGGCTGGGGGCTGGCCCAGGTGCTGAGCGGGATGCCGACGTCCGGGCCCGCCCTGCCCGCGTTTGCGCGCTCGGCCGATCGCGTGCTGACCGATCGCGTCAAAAATTCCCCACCTGAACGCAACGAAGCCAAATGGCTGCCCGGATGGCGGAACCGCCTGAAGACGTATCTCGAATGAGCACCGACGACATCATCACAACCCTCGAAAATATTGCGCGGCTCCTGGAGCTGAAGGGGGAGAATCCGTTTAAGGTCCGCGCGTACACGAATGCGGCGCGCGCGCTGGAGACGCTCTCCGAGCCCCTCGAAACCCTCGTCGCCGAGGAGCGGCTGGACGCGCTGGATGGCATCGGCAAGGCGACGGCGGAAAAGATTGCGGGCCTCGTTACGGACAGCCGGATCGACTACTACGATCACCTCCGCGAGGAATTTCCGCCGGACATCCTCACGCTCTTCGAACTCCAAGGGCTCGGGGCAAAAAAGATCAAAGTCCTCTGGGATGCGCTCCAGGTCCACTCGATCACGAAGCTCGAACGCGCGTGCCGTTCGGGAGAGGTGGCGAAGCTTCCTGGCTTCGGGGAGAAGACCGCTGCCAATATCCTCCAGGCGATCGAGCACCACCAGAAGCACACCGGCGAGTTCCGGATCGGCGATGTCGCCGGCCTCGCGGAGAGCCTGCTCGACGACCTCGCCGCCCACGCGCGGGTCACCCGCGCGAAGATCGCCGGCAGCTACCGCCGGAAAAAGGAAATCGTCCGCGACCTCGACTTCATCGTGGCCTCGCGCGATCCGGCGGATGTCTCGGAATTTTTTGCGACCCACCCGCTCGTCGAGTCCGTGCTCGCGCGCGGCGCGACGAAGACGAGCGTGATCTTGAAGTCCGGCATCCAGTGCGACCTGCGCGTGGTGGCGAATGCGGATTTTCCATTTGCGCTCGCCTACTTCACCGGGAGCAAGGAACACAATGTGCGGATTCGCTCGCGGGCGCTCGAGCGCGGGTGGTCGCTCAATGAGTACCGCTTCAGCGAGGCCGAGGGACGCCAGCTCAAGGAGCCGCTTCCCGAGGTGCACGAGGAGGACGACATCTACCATGCGCTGGGCCTCCAGCCGGTCGTGCCCGAGCTCCGTGAGGACCGCGGCGAAATTGAGGCCGCCGAGGCGCACGACCTCCCGACCCTCGTCGAGTGGCAAAACCTTCGGGGCACGTTCCATACCCACACGACCGAGAGCGACGGGCGCGCCTCGCTCGAGGACATGGCGGACGCCGCCCGAGAGCTCGGACTCGAGTACCTCGGGATCGCCGACCACAGCAAAAGCTCGGTCCAGGCGCGCGGGCTCGACGAGAGTCGGCTCGCCGCGCAGGTCGCGAAGATCCGCGCGCTCAGCGACGACACGCTCCACATCTTCGCCGGCACGGAATGCGATATCCTCAAGGATGGCACGCTGGATTTTTCCGACGATGTCCTCGCGTCACTCGACTACGTCGTGGCCAGCATCCACTCGTCGTTCTCCCTCTCCGAGGCCGAGATGACGAAGCGGATCATCCACGCGATCAGCAACCCGTACGTCACGATGCTCGGCCACCTCACCGGCCGCCTCCTCCTCACCCGCGAACCGTATCAGGTCAACGTCCCGGCGGTCATCGAAGCGGCGGCCGACACAGGAACCGTCATCGAGCTCAATGCCAACCCGCGCCGCCTCGATATGGACTGGCGGTGGTGGCACCTCGCGAAGGATAAGGGCGTCAAATGTTCGATCAACCCGGACGCCCACTCGACAGCCGGGCTCCAGGACCTCGTCTTCGGGGTCGGCGCCGCGCGCAAGGGCTGGCTCTCCAAAGCCGATGTCATCAACACCCTCCCGCTGGCAAAAATCCGGCCGGTGCTCGCGGCGAAGCGCGGGGGTTTGTAAAAAGCGGACCGTGAATCGCGCGCATAGAGGGAAACCATGCGACTGCGATTTCGTTCGCCAAGGCCGGATCGTGCCTCTTGCATAATATGCAATCGCATCAAGAAACTCATCCTTGGCCTCAGGGACAAAGATGACATTCCTGGAGCCAGAGGCTTCTCTCACTTAAGCCCCAACGGGGCTTCATCCCATAGCCCAGGGCAAGCGCCAGCGCCGCCCTGGGTCTTGGATAACATGCGGCCCTGCCCTGTAGGGGCAGCATCCCCAACCCCCCTTAGCGCCATTCCACACTGACCCCCCGTTTCCCTACCTGCCAGTACGATTATGCACACTGACCCCCAGTTTCGGTTAATTTCAAGAGTTGGTATGAGGAGGATAGGAAAACGTCAGCCGGAAAAAAGCAGTCTGCCCTGTCCTGCTGCAAGTCCTTCCTATTCGCGCGGATTCGCG
>JBGTAT010000033.1:0-1525 GCA_041749755.1 Terrimicrobiaceae bacterium
ATTGTCCTGGGCGCGGGTGATGCCGACGTATAACAACCGGCGCTCCTCGTCCTTGGTGCCCTCCGCGATGCTGCGGGTATGCGGGAGGAAGCCTTCTTCCAGACCAATCAGGAAAACGATGGGGAATTCCAGGCCCTTTGACGCGTGCAGGGTGATCAGGGTGGCACCTTGGTTCTTTTCGAGGTCTTCGTCCTCGCGCTCGGAGGCCAGCGCGCTGTCGTCGAGAAAGGACTGGAGTTTTTTACCCTTGGCGGCATGGGCGCGCAGGCTGTCGATGACCATCTGGATGCCTTCCGCGCGCTGCTGGGTTTCATTTTCGGTTTTGCAACTGCGGGCGATCCATGGCAGGTAGTCGATCTCCTTGATCAACTCATGGAGCACATCGGCGGGGTTGTCCTTGGCGATGTCGATGCGGTTTTTCGCGCCGGCGATCAGGGCGATGAAAGCCTCGATGGAGTGGCGGGTTTTGGTGCCAATGCTGTCGGTGAAATTGGGATCGCAGAGCGCCTGCCAGACGGATTCGTGGTGTTCGCGGCTCCAGTCGGTGGCGAGCACGGCGGTGGATTGGCCGATTCCTCTGTTAGGCGCGTTTAGGATGCGCAGCAGGGGAACATCCGCGTCCGGAGAAACCAGCAGTTGGGCGTAGGCGAGTACGTCGCGCACTTCGCGGCGGTCGTAGAAACTCTGCGCGCCGACCATGCGGTAGGGGATCTTGCGCTCGCGGAAGGCGAGTTCGAGTTTGCGGCTTTGGCCGTTGGTGCGGAAGAGCACGGCGAAATCCTCCCACTGGCGGCCGACGGCACCTTTTCCGGCAAGGATCTCCTCGGCGATGAACTCGGCCTCCTCGTCATCTCCTGGCATGGCGACGATGCGGACGGGATCGCCGCCCTTGCGGGTGGATCGCAGGATTTTCTCGCGCCGGCCGCGGTTGTGTTTGATCAGGCTGTTGGCCGTGTGGAGCACGGCGTGGGTCGAGCGGTAGTTTTCCTCCAAACGGATGATCGCGGGATCCGGGAAGAATTTCTCGAAGCTCAGGATGTTGGCCACCTCCGCTCCGCGCCAGCCGTAGATCGATTGGTCGTCATCGCCGACGACGCAAACATGCCAGGGCGGGCCGACGAGTTGTTGGAGAAGCTGCATCTGCAGGGCGTTGGTGTCCTGGAACTCATCCACCGTCACGCGGGTGAAACGCCGGCGGAACATTTCCCTGACATCCTCGTGCTCGCGGAGGATTTTCTCGCCGAAAAGCAGGAGATCATCAAAATCCACCGCATTGCGCGCGCGCAGTTCGTTTTGATAGGCCACGGCGAGGTGTGCGAAATAATCATCCTCCAGACCGGCGGGGTCGATGCCCTTGTTTTTCGCGTTGGAGATCGCGCCGAGCACGGCATCCGGTTTCACCTTCTCATCGGAGCCGCCCTTGCGGACGAGCAGTTCCTTCATCAACCCGACCTGGTCGGAGTGCGAGCAGATCGAGAAGTTTTTCTTGTATCCCAGCTTGTCGATGCCGCCGCGCAGGAGGCGG
>JBGTAT010000034.1:0-1783 GCA_041749755.1 Terrimicrobiaceae bacterium
CGGAAATCCGCCAGCGCCTGGCGCGGATCCTCCAGAGCGAGCCACGCCTGTGCGCGATCGAGAAGGAGGTCGGGATCGGCATATTTTGCGATCAGAGGCTCGAGGACCTTCACCTGCTCGGCGGGCAATCCCGCCTGGCGGAGATAATCGGCGAGCAGGATCGCCGAGCTGCGGTCGCCCGGGGCGGAGGTGACCCGCTGCCGCAGGATATCCAGCGAGGCCTCGACGCTCTTGTCGCGACGCCACAAAATCTCCGCCTGAGCGCGCGCGGAAAACCCGGCGTCCGAAACCGCTCGAAGGGACTCGCTGGCGCGCTCATAATCGGCAACCGCCAGCCACAGGGTGACAAGGTTCTGGAGAGCTTTCTGGTCGCCCGGATGTGCGTCGGTCCAGCGCCTCAGCAGTTCGATCTGCGCGTGCGGATCGCTGTCGGCCGCTGCCTGCGCGATCTGCTCAGCCAGATCCCCGCGCGCCACCGCGAGGGAGAGGAGAAAAGCAATGATCGCAAGCGGCGCGCGCATGAGGAGAAGTTTGAAGTGGATTCCGCTTTTGAGCCAGCAGCAGCCTGATGTGCAGGTTTCGATTGGACTCTACGTCTTGGCTGCGGAGGGATCAATCTCTGTTTGGAACGGCTGGAGGGCGGCGTGCTCAGTGGAGAAGAATTGCGCTTTCGTGGCACCTGATGCCTTCCCCTTGCGGGTGTGGCAGTCGAACGCGTAGCCGGTGATGGGGACGTATTCCGGCGCATGCCTGAGATCGTCGGCGAGCGCTCCGCATCGACTCCCTTCTACTGGTCATAGACGAGATTTTGCAAATGGTCGGGGTCACGGCTTTTCTTGGCCGCACAGAGGATGATCTCGTCCAAGAACCTCTTGACTTGTGCTCTTCGTAGTTCAAGCTGCGGGTGAGGGTTAGAGAGTCATTCCCCCCAAACATTTATTGAAACATTGAATGCATCTCTCTAGCCGAAACCAAGTCGTCCACCGATTCTATGGGCGGCCCGGCCAATACCAAGAACGGCAAAGATGCTGGCCCTCCCCTGACTGAGACCAGTCTGATTCTTAACCAAACATCTCCGATGATTTCTCAAAAAATATTAAGCGACCTCGCGAACGGTGTGCTGACCCTCACGATCAACAATCCTGGGAAGAGGAACGCGTTCGACGGCGAGATGTCCCAAACCGTTTCAGAGCAGATTAAGTCCGCCGACGCCAGAGGGGCGCGTGTGATCGTGATCACTTCCACGCTGTCAAACGGAATCTTCTCGGCGGGCCATGACCTCAACGAGTTGAAAAATGCGAGCGATCTCTCGCACGATCCAATGTTTGAAATGTTCGACGCGATTCAGGATTGCCCCTTGCCGGTCGTCGCCAAGGTCAGCGGTCGGGTATTCGCGGGCGCACTTCACATGCTGATCGTCTGCGACATGGTTTACGCCACCAGAGATACTCAGATGATCATCACAGCAAACAAAATGGGCGTTCCGTTTGACATCCAGGACTATCAAAACTGGATGGCCGTGATGGGCGTGCATAAGCTCAAGGCCCTGTTTTTCCGCTGCACTCCCATCACTGCGGAAGATGCCTACAACGCAGGCATTATCAACACCCTCTGTGACACTCCCGAGGCACTTGACCAAAAGATCGCCGATGTGTGCGAGTCGATCCGCGGAGCGGTCAAGGAAGGCATCGCTAACTCAAAGTTCCAGATCAACACCCTTTGCCGCGAAGTTTGCCTCAAAGAATCAACGGTTGCAGCCATCGAAAAAACCCGCCAAGAAGTC
>JBGTAT010000035.1:0-9459 GCA_041749755.1 Terrimicrobiaceae bacterium
CATGGGACGGTCGATCATGGCTTCTTTATATGCCGGGTTGCCAGGAATTTCAAAGGCTTCGACATCTTGCCGTCCGCAGGGAATGGCTAACTTAACCCCCAACGAGGCTTCATCCCATAGCCCAGCAAGCGCCAGCGCCGCCCTGGGACTTGGATAACATGCGGCCTGTAGAAGGGCAGCATCCCCCCTGTGAGTCTTGCGCTCCCACACACGTGCCCGCAGGTAAAAATGACCGAAGTTTCGGTCGCAACGTTACCGGTTTTCTCACCTGTTCGCCGTCCCAAAAAGGGCGCATTTCCGAAAGTTGCACGCCTGCCAGGCGGAGGGTCTCCGGGTTCGGAGTTCCGCCTTCAGGCGGCTGGCGAGGGAGGTGGCAGACCAAAAAGCCCCGCCTGAAGGAGGGACTCCAAACAAGATCGCTCAAGGCGGAGCCCGCTTTTGCAGCATTCAGAGATGCGCCCCCGCCCAAAAAAAATGCTCGAAAAATTCCTTCCCAACAAAAATATACGCCCTATATTGCGCGGCCTGATGAGCGTAAATACGAACTTCCATGGGCCTTTCGTGCGAAGGGTCGGCCGCGTCGCTGCGACCACACTGCTGCTCACGGCCAACATCCTCCAAGGGCAGGTCAGTTCGATTTCCCTGACCCCTCCACCGGGCGAATACACCCGCGCTCAGTCCGTCACCGCCACAAGTGAGCCCGCCGGGGCCACCTTGCATTTCACCTCCAACGGCACCGCTCCTTCGAGCTCATCCCCGCGTGTATTTGGCGCGCTCCCAATCAACCGCTCGCTCACCCTCCGCCTTCAGGCCTTTGCCAATGGCCAAACAGCGAGCGATGTCTTTGCGTTCGACTTTGTGATCACCGGCCAGGTCGCCGCCGGGGGGACTCACACGCTGGCCTTGCGCGCCGACGGCACCGTCTGGAGCATGGGGCTCAACGACCGCGGCCAACTCGGTGACGGTACACTGCTCCAGCGCCTCTTGCCCGTGCAGGTTCTCACGTCCAACGGCACTCTCACTAACATCGAGGACATCGCCACCGGCTTCGATCACAGCGTCGCTCTCCATAGCAACGGAACGGTCTCCACCTGGGGAAACAACCAGTATGGTCAACTGGGCATCGGAAATGCCATAAATCAAAGCCTCCCTGTCCAGGTCGTGACTGCCAACGGCACGCTCACCCGCGTCGTCGCGGTCGCCTGTGGGGAATTTTCCACTTATGCCCTCAAATCCGACGGCACCGTTTGGGCATGGGGACTCAATACCAACGGCCAGCTTGGGCTTGGGATCACAACGAACCAAACGCGTGCCATACAAATCCCGTCCCTCGCGGATGTCGCCCACCTGGCAGCTGGAAACCGCTTCGCCCTAGCGGCAAAAAGCGATGGAACCGCCTGGTCTTGGGGCATGAACTCGAACGGCCAGCTCGGACATGGAACGACCACGCAATCACTCGTCCCCATCCAAATTCTCAGCCTCACCGGCATCGTCGCAGTCGAGGGCGGAGCCTCGCATTCGCTGTTTGTCAAACAGGACGGCACCCTCTGGGCCTCCGGGCTGAATAGCTCGGGCCAGCTGGGCGATGGAACCACAACCCAAAAAACCTCGCCCGTCCAGGCGCTTGCCCTCACCGCAATTTACGATGTCGCTGCCGGGGCCAACCACTCGCTCGCTCTCAAGTCTGACGGCACCCTCTGGGCCACCGGAGCGAATGCCATTGGTCAGTTGGGCGACGCGCTTCTGGTGAACCGGAACATTCCTGCCCAAGTCGATTCCTCGGTCCTCAGAATCTCCGCCGCGGCGAATCGGTCGATTTTTTGCACGACGGCTGGTGAGCTCCGGAGTGCGGGCACGAATTTTTATGGCGAATTCGCCATCGACCATGCGGGCTACGTCACATCGGCGGCCGGAATCCCCCAGTCGGATCCCCTGCAAATTGCCTGCGGGAATGGGTTCACCGTCATCCTCAAACCCGACGGAACCGTCTGGGCTTCGGGCATGAATTCTTCGGGCCAGCTCGGAGATAATACCAAGGTCCACCGGGCGACCCCTGTTCAGGTTCAATCTGCCACCGGCGGGGTTCTCTCGAACGTCACCTCTATCGCGGCCGGTGCCGACCATGCCATGGCTCTTAAGGCGGATGGCACGCTCTGGGCGTGGGGCAGCAACGACAACGGGCGCCTCGGAGACGGCACCAACGTCGCCAAGCTGCGTGCTGTCCAGGTCAAAGCGTCCTCTGCGATCTTCTTTTCCGGGGCCGCAGAACTTTCTCTGGGCTCCGGGTGGAGCCTTGCAAGGAAGTCGGATGGAACGCTCTGGGCTTGGGGGCTCAACTCCAGCCAGCAATTGGGGATCGGATCCACAGCGCAGCAGACGTACCCTGTTCAGGTCACATCGGCTTCAGGTCCCCTTTCAAATATTGTTGGAATCGAGGCTGGTTCCTTCCACGGCATGGCTCTGGCCTCCGATGGCTCGTTCTGGCTCTGGGGATTAAACATAAACGGCCAGCTTGGCCTGGGCAGCACGATTACCCAGGGGCGCGCCGTGATCCATCCCTCGATCATTAATCCACTCGACTTTTCGGCCGGGGAAAAACACACGCTCGTCCTCTCCTCGAACGGGACCGTTCTGGCTGCCGGTCTCAATTCCAGCGGCCAACTCGGAGACAACTCCACCACGCAGCGTACGGCCTTCGTGGCAGCCGCCAACCTGAGCGGCGCTCAATCTCTCTCGGCGGGATACAACCACTCGCTGGCGATCAAGGCAGGCATGGTCTTCTCATGGGGGCTCAATTCGAGCGGCCAACTCGCTCAAAATTCCTTTTCCAACCTCAAAGTTCCCACCCAAGTCCCCGGCATCGCCGCAGCCACCCAAGTTGCCGCCGGAGCCGGCCATTCGATCCTCGCCACCGGCGCACCCGCTCTCTTCGCCTCGGGAGCCAGAACCTACGGCCAGTTTGGTGACGGACTTTATGGGTTTTCCTCCACCTTCGTTCAAGCATCGAACCTGGTTCTCATCGACTGGAACGACTCCGACCACGATGACCTGCCGGATACCTGGGAACAATCCCACTTCGGCGGCCTTTCCCAGTCGGGTGCGGACGACCCCGACGGCGATGGGTTCTCAAATTTTTCGGAATGGCAGACATCCAGCGATCCGACTGACTACTTCAGCCAAAACGGCACTTTGATCACTCCTGAGCTTGTGGTTATCAGCGGAAACAACCAGAGGGCCGCGCTCGGAGCAACGCTTACGCTGCCGCTCGTCGTCAAAATCACAAAAGATGGCGTGCCGCAGGCAAATGCACCGGCGACCTTTTCGGTGTCAACCGGAGGCCTGGGGGCAACCACCACGCTCAGTAGTATGGAAGCCGTGCTCACCGTTCGCACTGACGCCAGCGGACTGGCATCCGCCTACTACACGCTGCCAGGTGCGGATGGAACGTATGCGATCAACGTCCAAGCTGGCAGTGTAGCCGCGAGCTTCACGGCGATGACAGCTTCCATCCCCGGGGCACCCGTATTCTCGATCGCTGGCGGAAAATACCCGACGCAACGTTCTGTTGTTGTCACCACGACGACCGCCGGGGCGGGGATCTACTATACGCTCGATGGCTCAACTCCTGGCTCAGAGAGCCCCTCTGTTGCCAGCGGCGGCACGATCGTTGTCAATCGCACGGCGACTCTCCAGGCCATCGCTATGCGCCCGGACGGCCCAGCCAGCCCGGTCGTCAGCGCCGCCTACCAGATCACCGGCATGGTTAGCGCCGGGGCCTTTCATATGGCCGCCTTGCGATCCGACGGAACCGTTTCGGTCTGGGGCAGCAACGACAGCGGGCAGCTGGGCGCGCTGGGGATCGCCCGCATTTCGTCGCCTCTGGCCGTGGCGGGACTCAGCGGGGTGCAATCGATTGCCTCAGGTGGATTCCACACCTTGGCGTTGCAGGATGATGGCACGGTCACCGCCTTCGGAAGATATGACGAAGGCCAGCTGGGTCGGTTGGACGGCTCGCCTGGGCTTGTCCCGGGCCTGCAGGGGGTTCGCACGATCGCGGCCGGAGGCTACCACAGCCTCGCATTGAAGACGGATGGCACCGTCTGGGCCTGGGGAGCAAATTGGTATGGCCAGCTCGGCGATGGAACAACCACCAACAACATCGTGCCGGTGCAAGTCCGGGAAGCGGGCGGAGTTCCTCTCACGGGCGTCGTGGCGATCTCGGCGGGTTCCTATTCCTCCTACGCGGTGAAGTCGGACGGCACGCTCTGGGCCTGGGGCGCAAACTGGAGCGGCCAGCTCGGCGACTCGACAACCGAGACTCGGGCCTTCGCCGTCCGCGTCGGCACGCTCGAAGGCGTGACCGCCATTGCTGCAGGCTGGGACCACGCGGCCGCTCTCAAAGCCGATGGCACGATCTGGTGCTGGGGCGAGGGGGGATCCGGTCAACTCGGTTCGGAGGTCTTATACATCGGGCCGGTCACCTCTCCCGTCCAGGCCTCCGGCATCACCGCGGCCATCGCCCTCGCGGCAGGTTCCTCGCACACGATGGCCATCTTGTCCGATGGCTCGGTTCGCGGCTGGGGAAATAACTTTTCCGGCCAGCTCACAGATGGAAAAGTCGCGCTCAACTCGCTTTCCTCCGGCCCGCAGACTTCCCTCCTCACCTCCGGCGTGGTCGGGATAGCCGCTGGCGGGTACACGACAGTTGCCGTGCTCGAGGACGGCACGCTCCGTGCCTTTGGGTACAACGAATATGGGCAGATGGGTGACGGACAGCTTCAATTTCACCCACGCCCGCTCGCGACCCAGAAAGTCAACGGAATCGTAGGAGTCAGCAGCGGCAAATACCATTCGGCGATCATGCTGGCCGATGGCTCGGCAGGATGGTTCGGCTACTACGAGACCGGCAACCTCTACATCGGCGGGGCGGACCCCGACGACGAACGCGAGGACGTTAAACTCCTCCCCGAACTTTCCGGGATCGTCCAGGTTGCCTCGGGCGACAACCATTCGCTCGCCCTCAAAAATGACGGCACCGTTTGGGCATGGGGAGTCAATGGCAATGGCCAGCTCGGCATGGGCAACCAATCGACGTCCCTGACTCCCGTTCCCGTGCTGAGCGGAGTCGCATGGATCGCCGCCGCGGCGGATTCCTCGCTCGCCGTCAAGGCCGATGGCACCGTCTGGGCATGGGGAGATAATTCCGGAGGCCGCCTCGGGGATGGCACGCAGACCGCCCGCGTTTCGCCTGCCCTCGTGGCCGGGCTCACCAACATCCGCTCCTCCTCGCTCAGCTCCACCCACGGCGCAGCGGTTGCCTCCGATGGATCGGTCTTTGTCTGGGGTGACAATGCCAATGCCCGGCTCGCCAGCGGAGCCGCGATTATCACCCCGCAGGTGATTCCCGCCTTGGTCGCCCAGTCGGTCGTTGCCGGCAACGGCTCCACCCTCGCCCTCCTGCCGGACGGCACCCTCAAGGCCTGGGGAGACAATGACGACGGACGCCTCGGGCTCGGCGATACCACCCGGCGCACTGCTCCGACCACCGTCCCATCGGCCTCCGGCATCGCACAAATTTCCATGCGCACAAACTCCGCTCTTGCTCTCCGCGCAACGGGCGAAGTCCTGGCCTGGGGTGCCAATGGACTCGGCCAGCTCGGGGACGGCACATCCACCGACCGGTGGATCCCGGTCTCCGTTCCCGACCTCGCAGGTGCCCGCGACCTCGCCTGCGGCGATATGCACTCGTTCGCCGTTCTGGGCGATGCCACCCTCCGGGCCTGGGGAAATAACGGAAACCAACAGCTCGGCATCCCGGTCAGCCGGGCTCACACGTCGGCCCTCCGCCTCATCGTGGATGCGACCGACACAAATCAAAATGGCGTCTCCGATGCTTGGGAAACCCAGCATTTTCAGAACCTGACCACTTCCCTGACCGATGACTCCGACCACGACGGGCTCACCAATATTCAAGAATATTTCCTCGGCACAAACCCGACGAATACAAATTCCGACAGCGACCTCTGGACCGACCTTGCCGACCCCAACCCGCTCATCGCGGACCCCGATCAAGCCCCAGTAGCCACGCTGGGCAGCGGCAACAACCAACGCGGCTTGCCGGGGGGAGTATTGAACAAACCGCTGGTTGTCGACTACACGCTCAACGGACAGCCGCTCGCCAACATGCCCGTCATAGCCAGCCTGACCAGCAGCGGAGGGGCCCTGGCAACCGGACCAGCCGCCCCGCTGCTCCCGAGAAGTTCCGTCCTCGTGCGAACCGACGCCCAGGGCAAAGCCAAAGCCTTCCTCCAACTCCCCCCTACCGAAGGCACGTCGGCCATCTCCTTCTCCGCAACTCCCCAGCCAATCACCTTCCAAGTTATATCGACCACCGAAACCGACAGCGACAACAACGAGCTGCACGACGCCTGGGAAATTGATAACTTTGGAGCTCTGGGCCAAAACCCGAATGCCGACCCGGATGGCGATGGGCTCACGAATCTTTGGGAGTTCCGCCAAGGTTCGGATCCCAACGATGGGTTCAATGGAATCCAGCCCATCATTGAGATTGTCGCAGGGAACCGGCAACTTGTGCATCCGGGTGTTTGGACGACACCCCCCGTGCGAGCGCGCTTGGTGTCTCCTTCGGGGCAGCCGCTCGTCGGAAAAAAGGTGACGATCTCCGCCCCGGCAGGAGTTCGGGTTTCCGCCGTGGCTGAGGTTCCTGCGGGCACCTCCTCGCTGGAATTGCTGACCGATGGAGCTGGGCTGGTTACGTTTACTGCCGTGCTCGATGAGCCGGAGCTGCGGATGGCTGCCATTTCGATTGCGGCTGCCAGCCAGTCCGCTTCGGCAACCATCTATCGGCGACACGACGCGGATTACGGGCTGGTGGCCCGCTGGAAAATGGACGAGGCCTCGGGAACAAAGGCGTTTAGCGTGCCCGCCACTGTGGGAGCATTTGTCCTGGCAAATACCGCATGGGTCCCGGGGGCCTCTGGATCCGCTTTGGCCTTCAACGGCACCGGGTCGCTGGGAGCGGCCGATAGTAGCGCGCTGCGCAATATAGCCGGCGAACTTTCGATATCCGTGCGAGTCAAAATCGACCCCGATGGCCTGGGCTACATGCGATTATTTTCCTCAAAGAAGACCTGGGACCACGCCGAGGGCTGGGAGGTTGAGTATAACCGCGAGCAGGGACGTCTGACCTTTGGCGGCTACGGCTCGGAGCAATACATCGCCTATGGCGTCGAGTTGAGCCCGGAGATCTGGCACTCAATTGTGGTCACACTGGCCCGGGCTGATGGTTCCTCAGGCGGGGCATACCGCGCGACAATGTTTGTCGATGGGCAGGAAAAGCCGGGCAGAGTCATGGTCACCAATGGCAAAGTCGAAAAGCCTTTGCAGATGATGTCTGCGATCGTTGTTTCCACAAACACCCCCACCATTGGCTCTCATGCTCCAGAATCGACGACCGGGCCTGGCGAATTCCTGAAAGGAAGTCTCGATGACCTCAGAATTTACAACCGCGTGCTCCAAGTCGCAGAATTTAACACTCGGGATTCGGATGGGGACCTTCTCACCGACGAGGAGGAGGCGACGATCACCCAGACCGATCCGAACAAGGTCGATACCGATGGAGATGGGATCTGGGATTTTGAAGAGTTTTTTCATTATGGCTCCAACCCGCTTGTGGCCGATACCGATGGCGACGGTCTTCTGGATGGCGAAGAGCTCCAGATCGGCACGAACCCGCTGCTGGTCGATACCGACGCGAACGGCCTCCCGGATGGTTATGACTACGCCCGCATGCGCGTGACGATCGCGGACTGGAACCTGCATGATGACGTGTGGCAGGTCTATAAAGACGGCGAGATGATCCTGCAAAACATCCCGAGCCAGGTTCCCAACACGGCGACGCCGGCCCAACGAACCCTCCTGCTCAGGCGCTCAGGCGAGGTGACGTTTACCCTGGGCCGCCCGGATGTCGGCCAGGTGCGAGGGACCGATGAATACCAGATCCGCTTTGAAAGCCCGCTGGGCAACGAGGACCTCCTTTGGGTTGCCTCGCCGGGAAACTCCCCGCTCTTCGGAGTCCTCTCCTACAACGAACCCAGCCCGCCGGATCCTTCGATGCTCAAGTGGAGCTTCACGTTTCTTCCGGAGTCGGATGCCGATGGCGACGGGCTGGATTCAGCTCAGGAAGTAATTATCGGAACGAACCCGAACCTGGAAGATTCCGACGGCGACGGGATGCCCGATGGCTGGGAATTTTTTAACACGCTCAAGCCGCTGGATCCTTCCGATGCCAGCCTCGATCCGGACCTGGATTCGGTCGTGAACCTCTTGGAATATCAGTTTCGCGGCGATCCGTGGTCGGCCGACAGCGACCGCGACCTGCTGCCGGACCCCTGGGAAGTCCGCCAGGGGCTGCAGCTGGATTTCGCTGCCGACGCGCGCCGCGCAAGCAACTACCGCGATGGCCTGAGCCATCTCCTCAAATTTACCGATTCCTCGCCGGATTCCTATGGCGACGGGCTCAGCGATCTCGCGGAGTCGCTCTGGAAAACAAATACGACCTCCAACGATTCAGACAGCGACACCCTCCCGGACGGCTTCGAGGTGGCCAATGGATTGAATCCGCTTCTGGCGGCGGACGCCGCAGATGATGCCGACCGCGATGGCTTGAGCAACAGTGCCGAAAAAACTGCCGGGCTCCTGATCTGGGATTTCGACTCGGACAACGACGGCCTCGCAGATGGCTGGGAGCTGGATCACGGGCTCAACCCGCGCACCCTGCTCGATGGCCTCCAAGCTTGGTGGCGGCTGGACTACAGCTCGGCTCACCCGATGTTTGACTCCAGCGGAGCGGGCAATGACGGACAGCTCCAGCGCGAGGCCGGGATCGTTTACCGCCCCGGACCGGAGGTCGAAACCGGCCCGTACGCGGTTCAAACAAATACCTCATGGAACCGAGGAGCACTCGCGCTGCGCGGGAAGGACGCCTATGCGAGCGTCAAAGACAGCCCGGCGCTGGTCCCGGCTGGCGGGCGCTGGACGTGGTCGTTGCTTGTGAAGGCGGACGTCGGGACGCGAACAACAAAAACAACCCTTTTCGAAAAAGCAGGAAGCTACGCGCTGCACCTGCGGCCGGACCGCCGCCTGGAATTCACGGTCTGGGGCGCAGGCGGGCAAAGCCAGACGATTGCGAGCACCGCCGCGCTCGTTAACGACTGGGTCCACGTCACCGCGAGCTACGATGCGACCGCAGGCACGCTCGGGCTCACGCTGGCGGCACTCGACCGCGTGACGTACCCGGCCTTTGAAGAATCCACCAGCGCGGCGCTCACCGTGGCCAGCGTGGCCACGAGCGATTGGCCGCTGATCTTCGGAAGCCCGAGGGCAATCCCCTCCCGGGTTCCGCAGGCCGAGCTCGACGACATCCGGCTCTACAACCGC
>JBGTAT010000036.1:0-14874 GCA_041749755.1 Terrimicrobiaceae bacterium
ATGCTTTTTTTCTGCATCCGCCTGGCGGCCTTCGGTAATGACGGGGAGGCCGGCTGCCACGTTGAGCAGGGCGGGCGGTTCGAGCGAAAATGTTCCCGGGCTGTCGCTGGCCCCGTAGCTCGGATACAGGATCGAAACTGCCGTGATCTTGATCCGGCCGTCGGTCAGCTTCTCCACGTGCAGGATCGCGCTGAGCTCGTTCTCGCGCTTGAAGTCGATATCCAGGCCGGTGAGCAGGGTCCGGTGCAGGGCCGGGATCGCCTTGGCCGGAGCGGGAAAAATCTGCTCGAGGAGGACCTTGGGATTCTCCTTCGCCTGCGCGAGCGCGACGACCCCGGAATCGAAGTAGTCGGATTTCGTGAGCTCGTAGGAATCGAGAATGTTATATGTTCCGACGATGTACGGCACGAGGTCCTGGGTGAGGCGGAAGTTCCGGAGGTAGTTCCGGATCAGCGTCTCGTTCGTGCGGGCGAGCTCGCGGGGTGACATTTTTTCGAACCGCGCGAGCGCCTGCCCCGGCTTGAGAAATTCCCCGCGCGGGGCCTGGGTGAGCTCGAACCGCTTCGGCGGCTCAAGCTTATCGAGCTTGACGAGGATCCCGTAGCTGAACGGCTTCTCGGGATGGCCGAAGATGTAGAAGCTCCCGATCCAGCACGCGATCGCAAGGCCGACCAGCAGGAGGAGGACGATCGTCCAGATGAAAAAGCCGGCGTCTTTTCCGGCTGGAGCCTCGCTCTCGGGGTCGTAATCCCGGTCGCGAAATCTCGGCTCCATCTTTTTCCTGCGTGTGGGCGGCGGAGGCATCAGGAGGCGGTGGGTTCAAACGATGTGCCGCAACCGCAGGATCGCGCAGCCCGCGGATTGATGATGCGGAAGCCGGCCCCGGAGAGCCCGTCCTCATAATCTAGGGTACACCCGTCGAGCAGCACGACGCTTGCCGCATCCACAAAAACCTCTGCTCCGAGGTGGCTCGCCACCTCGTCGCCTGCGGCCGGCTCCCCGAGCTCCATCGCGTATTGCAGGCCCGCACAGCCACCTTTTTCGATGGAGAGCCGAAGCCCCCCGGCGGCGGATTTCTCGCGCAGAAGGTTCAGAATCGCCTCGGCGGCGGAGTCGGTCACAGTGATCACGTTCTTTTCTTATGAACGAATCCGTGCGAAGTCAAATGCATGGGAAAGATTCGTTTGCTGCCGGATGAGGTTGCCAGCCAGGTTGCGGCCGGGGAAGTCGTCGAGCGACCGGCCTCGGTCGTCAAGGAGCTGGTCGAAAACAGCCTCGATGCCGGGGCCCGGCGGATCACCGTTGAATTCGCCCGCGGAGGAGCCCACCTGATCCGCGTGGCGGATGACGGCTGCGGCATGGACCGCGAGGACGCCCTCCTGTCGCTGGAGCGCCACGCCACGAGCAAAATCCGCTCCGCAGACGACCTCTCCCGCGTGGCGACGATGGGGTTCCGCGGGGAGGCGGTGCCGAGCATCGCAAGCGTCTCCAGGTTCCGGATGGTGACCCGTCCGGCGGGAGCAGCCAGCGGCACAGAAATTGTCATCGCCGGAGGGAAGATCGAATCGGTCTCGGACTGCGGCGAGGCCCCCGGAACATCGATCGAGGTGCGGTCGCTGTTTTTTAACCTGCCGGCCCGCCGGAAATTCCTGCGGGGCGACGAGACCGAGGCCGCCCACATCGTCCAGCAGATGGTCTCCCTCGCGATCGCCCACCCGGATGTCGCCATGTCGCTCAGCCGGGAAGGACGGAAGATCTGGCAGACAGCCGCGACGTCCGACCTCGGCGTCCGGCTCCTCGACCTTTTCGGGCAGGATTTTCTGCGCCGCCTGTTCCCTATTCCCAGGACGGAAGAAAACGGGATCACGATTTCCGGATTCCTCGCACGGCCGGGCGAGGGCCGCCCGGACCGCGACCAGCAGTTCATCATCCTCAACGGGCGAGTCGTGCATTGCCCCGCGATCTACCAGCCGCTGCGGGAAGCGTACTCCGAGGCGCTACCAAAAGGCCGCCACCCGCTCGCCATCCTCTGCCTCGCGATGGATCCGCTTGCGTTTGATTGCAATGTGCATCCGGCAAAAAAGGAGATCCGCCTCCACCGTCCGGACCTCCTCCGGCAGGCCGTCTTCCTCGCCGCCCGCAATGGGATTGAGGGCTTGAACCGCCCGCACGTGCGACCGGTGGCACAGCCCGACCCCATCGCCCCCGCGAAGTCAGCGCCGCCGTCCCCCGCCCCCCGTCTCTCGCCGGATTCGTGCACTCCAATTCCGACTTCAGCTTCGCTGCCTGCCAGCGTTTCAGCTTTTCAGCATTTCAGCGTTTCAACCTCTCCGCCTACCAGCGTTTCAGCGTTTTCCCCGCCCCGTCAGGACGACTGGGTGCCCGAGGATCCGAGCGAGGCCTTCGAGCTTATCGGCGGGCTGGAGGATCGCTGGGTTCTGGTCCGCAGCAAGGAGGGCCTCGTTCTGCTCGATGTGAGGAAGGCGACGGAAAGGATCCTCTTTGAGCAGCTGAAGCGGGAGACGGAATCCGGCACCGCGTCCTCGCAGCGGCTTCTCATGCCGGAGGTCGTGGAGCTCCCTCCAAAAGATGTCGTCTGGATTTCTGAAAACCTGGAACCCCTTCGGTTGGCTGGGTTTCTCCTCGAGCCGTTCGGCGGGAATGCATTCAAGATCGAAGGCCTGCCCGCGAGCCTCACCGACACCACGCCGGGAGCCGCCCTGCTCGAGGTGTGCGAGTCGCTCCGGGCCTCCGGCCTGCTCGGCAGTCGCCCTCTAGTTCTCGACGCCCTGATCCGCTCGGTCTCAAGCCTCGCAGCAGCCCGGCCGTTTGCCTACGATCCCGCCCGGGCCCGGCAGCTCCTCCGGGAACTCCTCCGCTGCGAGCTCCCTTATGCCAGCCCGCTCGGGAACCCCACGATGATCCAGTGGTCGTTCCCTGAACTTGAGCGGAAATTTAGCTGAGGCCGTCCAAACCTTTCCGCTGGCAATTCCCGCCATCCCCCCTACGTTACCGGCATGCGCGCCGCCACCATCCTTCTTTGTCTTACAGCTTTCCTACAAACCACCATGGCACAAACTGCACTCGAAAAGGGCAAGGCCTTCCTTGCTGAAAATGCTACGAAACCCGGCGTCCAGCAGACCGCAAGCGGTCTCCAATACCTCCTGCTCGAACCCGGCAAGGGCAAGACCCCCGCAGCGACGGATACCGTCAAGGTCAACTACCGCGGGACGCTCTTGGACGGCACCGAATTTGACAGCTCCTACAAGCGGAACGAGCCGATCGAATTCCCCCTCAACCGGGTGATCCCGGGCTGGACGGAAGGCCTGCAGCTCGTGAAGGAGGGCGGAAAGATCCGCCTGTTCATCCCCTCCCAGCTGGCCTACGGCTCGCGCGGGGCGGGCGGAGCGATCGGGCCGGACGAGACACTGATCTTTGACGTCGAGCTTCTGGATATCCGCTAAGAGCGCTTGATGGACATCGCGTTTCCGACCCGCCGGTTTGGCGGCTACATCTTCGACTGCGACGGCACGATCGCCGACACGATGCCGCTCCACTACATCGCCTGGGCGCAGGCAATGGCAGATTTTGGCGGCACCTTTCCCGAGGATCTTTTTTATTCCTGGGGAGGCAAGCCGACAACCGTCATCGTCGAGCAGCTCAACGCGATGTACGGGCTGGACCTGGATGTCGAGACGACGGTCGCTAAAAAAGAGATCTACTACCTGAAGACGGTTTCGCAGGTGGCTCCGGTCGAGCCGGTCCTGGCCTTTGCCAAAAGCATCCACGGCACCGCCCCGATGGCGATCGCCTCGGGCGGACACCACGAGCTGGTTGATGCCACGCTCGACGCCCTCGGGATCACGTACCTCTTCGATACGGTCGTGTGCGCCGAGGATTACAAAAATGGGAAGCCGGCCCCGGACCCGTTTCTGGAAGCTGCCAAGCGGCTCGGCGTCCCGCCCCACGACTGCGTCGTCTTCGAGGACAGCCCGACCGGCATCGCCGCGGCGGAGGCCGCCGGAATGGCGCATGTCTTCGTCCCCACCGCCCTCCGCGGCCGGGAGTAGAAAGTCGCTTTCGGCCGGACGGCAGGCTTGCGCTGCGTCAAATTCGTGCCTAGCTTGCGCTCACTATGTCCGAACAGCCCTTGACCGGTCACAACTGTCCAGGCGACGCCTGCACCATCGTCATTTTCGGAGCCTCCGGAGATCTCACCAAGCGCAAGCTCCTCCCCGCCCTCTACAATCTCAAGGTCCTCCGGCTCCTCCCGGAAAATTTTGCGGTGATCGGCGTGGCCGTCACCGAGGGCGACGACGCCGCGTACCGGGCGAAGGCGACCGAGGATATCAAGCAGTTTGCCACCCGCGATGTGGACGACGCCGAGTGGGCGGACTTCAACAAGCGGATGTATTATCTCGCCGGCGACTTCAACAACGTCGAGACGTTCAAAAAGCTGGACGGCCGGATCCAGGAAGTCCAGGCGGCGTGGAACCTTCCGGGCAACGTGCTTTTCTACCTCGCCATCTCCCCGACATTTTTTTCCAAGGTGGTCGACCAGCTCGGCGCGGCCGGGCTCACGGCGCAGACCGCGGACAGCTGGCGGCGGGTCATCATCGAGAAGCCGTTCGGACATGACCTGGCGAGCGCGCGCGACCTGAACGAAAACCTCAGCCGCAACCTCGAGGAATCCCAGATCTACCGGATCGACCACTACCTCGGGAAGGAGACGGTCCAAAACATCATGGTCTTCCGGTTTGGCAACTCGATTTTCGAGCCGATCTGGAACCGTCGCTACATCGACTACGTGCAGATCACGGTTGCCGAGGAGCTTGGCGTCGAGCTGCGTGGCGGCTACTACGACCACTCGGGCGTGCTCCGCGACATGGTTCAAAACCATATCCTCTCGGTCCTCTCCCTCATCGCGATGGAGCCGCCGAGCTCAATCTCCGGCGACAGCGTCCGCAACGAAAAGGTGAAGGTTCTCGAGGCGATCCGCCCGATGGATCCGGAGGAGGTCATCTCGAATACGGTGCGCGGCCAGTACGCCGCCGGCACGATCGGCGGGAAGCGTGTCCCGGCCTACCGATCCGAGCCGGATGTGAATCCGAAGTCTAACACCGAGACGTTTGTCGCCATGAAGCTTTTCGTTGAGAACTGGCGCTGGGCGGAGGTCCCGTTTTTCATCCGGTCGGGCAAGCGGCTTGAAACCCACACGACGCAGGTTGTCATCGGCTTCCGCCGCGCCCCCCTCCTCCTCTTTGGCAAGGACGTCCAGACCGACAGCAAGCCGAACCGGCTGGTCCTGCACGTCCAGCCGGACGAGGGCATCACGCTCGACATCCGGGCGAAGCGCCCCGGCCCGCACATCAACCTCGTCAACGTGCCGCTCGACTTTTCGTACAGCGACTTCGGCGAGGGCATGGCCGCGACCGGCTACGAGACGCTCCTCTACGACTGCATGATCGGCGAGACCACGCTCTTCCATCGCTACGACAGCGTCGATGCGTCATGGCGGATCGTGAACCCGATTCTCGACGTGTGGCAGGCGCTCCCGGCGAGGGATTTCCCGAACTACGCCTCGGGCACCTGGGGGCCGGAAGCCTCCGACGAACTCCTCGCGAAAAGCGGCCACAGCTGGCACCACTACCCGTTCAAGAAGTAGGTTATTGCCCCCTGCCCGGCGTGGATCCCTTGGACTTTTCCGCCGTCCTCACCCGGGAATTCGGGCACCCGGAATTCCGCCCCGGCCAGGAGGCGGTCGTGCGCGCGCTCATGGACGGCCGGTCGTCGCTGGCGATCTTTCCGACCGGAGGGGGAAAGTCGCTGTGCTACCAGCTCCCGGCGATCCTGCTCGACGGGCTCACGCTGGTTGTCTCGCCACTCATCGCGCTCATGAAGGACCAGGTCGATGCCCTCCAAAGGAAGGGGATCTCCGCCGCCCGACTCGACTCGACGCTCTCCGCAAACGACGTCTTCCAGGTCTTCGAAAAAATTTCCTCTGGCGGGCTGCGCCTTCTCTACGTGGCTCCGGAGCGATTTGTGAGCGAGGCGTTCATGGCCCGGATCCGGCGCACGAAGATTGCGCTGCTGGCGATCGACGAGGCCCACTGCATCTCCGAGTGGGGCCATAACTTCCGGCCCGAATACCTGCGCCTGGCCGCCCTCGCCAAAAAGCTGCGCATCCCGCGGGTGCTCGCCCTGACGGCGACCGCGACCCCTGCGGTGGCGGACGATATCTGCCGGGCATTCCGGATCAAAAAGCCCGACCGCGTGCAGACGTCGTTCCACCGGCCGAATTTGTCCATCCACATCTCGCCGGTCGAAGCCGGCCGACGGCTCGGGGACCTGACGGCGAAGCTGACCTCGGCGAAACGGTTTCCGGCGATCGTGTACGTCACCCTGCAGCAGACCTCGGAGAGCGTGGCCGGGCATCTCGTTCGCGCCGGGATCCGCGCGCGCGCCTACCATGCAGGCCTCGCGGATGACGTCCGCGCGTCCGCGCAGGACGACTTCATGTCCGGCCGGTGCGATGTGATGGTCGCGACCATCGCGTTCGGCATGGGGATCGACAAGGCCGACATCCGGGCGGTCTATCACTTCAACCTTCCGAAGACGCTGGAAAATTACCAGCAGGAGATCGGCCGCGCAGGCCGCGACGGGGCTCCCGCAAACTGCGAGATGCTCCCGAGCGCGGAGGATCTTGTTGTCCTCCAAAATTTCACGCTGGGCGACACGCCGGAGGAGCAGGCGCTCCGCCACCTCGTGGACCATCTCCTCCGCCAGGGGGAGGAGTTCGACATCAGCCGCTACGATCTTTCCCGCACGACGGACGTCCGGCCGCTCGTCCTCGAAACCGTCATCACCTACCTCGAAAAAGAGAAAATCCTCGAGCCGGCGGGAAGTTTTTACGCGACGTTCCTCGTCGCGTTCCAACACCCGGAGGCCCGCGTGGTCGCCGGCCATTCGGCCGCGAGGCAAAAGTTTTTAAAGAGCGTTTTTGCTGCCGGGAAGCGCGGGTCCCGCTGGCTCACTCTGAACCTGGAATCGGTTTCGGAGGCGACCGGCGAATCGCCGGACCGGATCATCAAGGCGCTGCGCTATTTGGAGGAATCCGGCGACATTGAGCTCAAGCCATCCGGCCTGCGGCACCGGTTTCGCCGCCTTCCGAATGCAGGCGACCGCAGCCCGCACGAAATCGCGACCTGGCTGTTCGGCATCTTTTCCGACCGCGAAAAGTCGGATCTTGCCCGCCTGGCCGGGGTCGTTGCGTTTGCGGAATCCCCGCGCTGCTCGACGCAGGAACTGATCGGGTATTTCGGCGAGGATCTTCCCGGTCCCTGCGGCCACTGCGGGCGATGCCTCGGGGTCCCAGCGACGCAACTGCCGCAGGCCGAGCCGCGAGAGATCTCGCTCGCCGAGCTTCAGACCATCCGCCAACTGCGGACAGAGAAGCATGCGGCCCTGCGTGGGAACCGGCCGCTGGCCAGGTTTCTCTGCGGACTCTCCAGCCCGGCGGCAACCCGCGATCGGCTCACCAGGCATGACGCGTTCGGACTTCTCGAAGGGATCCCGTTCCGGCAGGTCCTTGAGCAGCTGGAGGCCGGGGCATGAGCCGGAACATCCCGCTCTTCATCGCGTTCCGCGTGTTTTTTAACACCCGGTTTTACTACCCGGTCCTCGGCGTCCTCTTCCTCGACCTCGGCCTCACGCTCGAGGAATACGCGCTTCTCAACGCGGTCTGGGCCGCGACCATCCTGCTTCTGGAAATCCCATCGGGAGCGCTTGCGGACCTCGTCGGACGCAAGGCGATGGTCGTCAGCGCGGCGGTGCTCATGGTTGTTGAAATGGCCATATTTTCGTTTGCCCCCACCGGGCCTTGGCTGTTCCCGCTGTTGATCCTCAACCGGGTTTTGAGCGGGTTCGCCGAGGCCTGCGCCAGCGGGGCAGACGAGGCCCTGGCTTACGATTCGCTCCCGGAGGAACACCGCGAAGAGAGGTGGCGGGAGGTTCTGTCAACTCTCATGCGGTGGTCGTCGGGGGCCTTCTTCATTGCCATGCTCGTCGGGGCCGCTGTCTTTGATTGGAATTCCGTTGCCACCATGTCCGGCCATCCCGGACTGTCGGCCGGCACCACCACAAGGTGGCCGGTTTACCTGACGCTTGGGATGTCGCTTCCCGCGCTTGCCTGCGCCTTCTTGATGCGCGAGCCCCTCACGCATCGTGCCGGCGGCGGAACCGCTCATGCCATGCGCGGTGCCTGGGCGAATATCGTGGCCGGTGCGCGGTTCGTCTTTTCCGACCGGCGGATCCGCCTCCTTCTGCTCTGCGCCGTCCTCTTCGACAGCATGGTCAGGCTCTTTCTCACCTTTGCCTCAAACTACTACCGCCTCATCGAGCTCCCGGAATTTGTGAATGGATTCCTGGGATCCTCATATGCCGTCCTCGGTTTTGTCGCCGCATCCCTCGCCAAGCGCGCAGCAGCCAATTTTTCTGTCGGCACCGTGTTCGTAATGGTTGGTTTACTCATCCTTGTCGGCCTTGTCGGGCTCGGGTTTGCGACCCCGCTGTGGGGAGTCTGGGTCGTCCTGCCGATCGGGCTCTCCATGCCTCTCCTCCAATACTTCCTCTCCAACTACCTGAATGCCTGGACCGAATCCGGGCTGCGCGCAACGGTTCTGAGCTTCCGGGGCATGGCGATCAACCTCGGGTACGGGCTAGCCGGACTCGGGTTTGCGGCCGTGACCGCCACGATCCGGGAGGCCTCCCCCACCCTTTCGGAAGACGCCCTTTTTGGCCGCGCCCTCTGGTCGCTCCCGATCGCGTTTCTTGCGGGCGCCCTCGTGCTGTTCCTCAGCACAAAGCTTGCCGATCTGAAGATGGGCAACCCGAAGCCCTGACGGTTCCTTAAGCTTGGCACACATGCCCTCCGGCATGTATTCCCATGGCATGCCAAATCGGATCGATTCTAAATTTCATGAGCTGAGGGAGCAGGGCCGGTCGGGGTTCATCGCCTACATCACCGCCGGCGACCCCTCCCCCGAACGCACTCCTGGCCTGGCGCTGGCGCTGGAGCGCGCCGGGGTTGACATCCTTGAGCTCGGCATCCCCTTCTCCGATCCGCTGGCAGATGGAGCCACGATCCAGGACGCCGCTGGCCGCGCGATCGCCGCAGGGACGAACGTCGTAGGCGTACTGGATATCATCCGCCTGATCCGAAAATCCTCCGAAATCCCGATCGTTCTCTTCACCTACCTGAATCCGATTTACGTTTACGGGTACGAGCGGTTTCTTGGCGACGCCTCGGCTGCAGGAGCCGACGGAGTGCTCATCCTCGACCTCCCTCCCGATGAGGCGGCCCGCAATGCCGAACTGAGCCGCAGCGCCGGGCTCCAGGCGATCCGCCTGATCGCTCCCACGACACCCCCCGACCGCATGGCCCTCATTGCCCGCTCGGCCGAGGGGTTCATCTATTATGTCTCCCGCGAGGGGGTGACCGGCGAGCAGACCAGCGTTTCGGACACGATCGCCGCGCAGGTGGCGGAGATTCGCCGCCACTCGTCCCTCCCGATCGCCGTCGGCTTTGGCATCTCGACTGCCGGGCAGGCCCGGGACGTCGCCCACCTCTCGGATGCCGTCGTGGTGGGCAGCGCGATCGTCCGGAAGATCGCCGCGATCGGAGACGTTCCCGACCTGGACGATCAGGTCGCCGCCTTTGTCCGCCCGCTGGCCGAAGCCGCTCACAGCCCGCGCCCCGCTTAACCACGAAACCATGGATACCACCCTCTTAGTTCTCGCCGCCGGTATGGGCAGCCGCTACGGCGGCCTCAAGCAGATGGATCCGGTCGGTCCAAACGGAGAAACCCTGCTCGACTACTCGGTTTATGATGCCATCCGCTCGGGCTACTCGCGCGTCGTCTTCGTCATCCGCCGGGATTTTGAAGAAGACTTTCGCGAGAAGATCGGCAGCCGATTTGAGGATCGCATCGAGGTCGGCTATGTTTTTCAGGAGCTCAACGATCTGCCCGACGGGATGACCGTGCCGAACGACCGGGCCAAGCCGTGGGGCACCGGGCATGCGATCTGGTGCGCCCGCTCCGCCGTGGACACACCGTTTCTCGCAATCAATGCGGATGACTTTTACGGGCGGCCTGCGATCGCCGGGGTCCAGGAATTTCTCTGCGCGCAGGACTCGCTCAGCACCCGGTTCTGCATGGCCGGCTACAGGCTCGAAACCACGCTCTCCCCGAGCGGGCATGTCTCCCGCGGAGTCTGTGAAGTCGCCCCGGACGGCCACCTCGCCGGCGTGAAGGAATTCACGCGCATCCGGAATTCCAGCGGCGTCATCGCCGATGAGCTGACCGGAAAATCCTTTGCGGGAGACGAGCGGGTCTCGCTGAATTGCTGGGGATTCACGCCTGCGCTCTTCAGCGGCCTCGAGAGCCTTTTCGCGGGGTTTTTGCAGCGGCACGGGAACGAGGAAAAATCCGAGTTCTACATCCCGAACGCCGTCGCCGACCTGATCGCCCTGGGGCAGGCAAGCGTGCAGGTCCTGCCGGTGGAAAGCCCATGGTTCGGGGTAACGTATCGCGAGGATCGCCCCGGAGTCGTCGCCGCCCTTTCGGCGCTCAGCGTCGCAGGGGGATATCCGAGCCCTGTCTGGGGGGCAGCTGCTTCCTGACGCGCCACGCGCGAAGGATCGCTTTGCAGATAGCTTTCTCCCCACAGGTGGGATTTAATAGCGGCTGATGGATCAGCGCACCGTTCGGTTCTCCAAACTCCTCCGCAAATGGCGTGGCGCCCATAAGCTCAAACTCGATGCTGCGGCACGCCAGCTCGGAGTGTCCGTCTCGGCGTGGAATCACTGGGAAACCGGCCGGCGAGTTCCCTCGATGACCAGCCTGTTCGCCATCGCAGATCTATTGAAAATTCCCGCCCAGTGCCTGATCTGCGCAAAGAACGAAGTGTGTAGCGTCGCGCTCGGCAACCGGCCTTGCAGTGCACGGGCGCTCTGCGCCCGGTCGGCCGCTTGAATCGCTGCCGGATTGCCCAGCCGGGGAGGTTCTCCGGCGTTATACCAGGAGGAGAAACTTCTTTGTCGCAACAATCCGTGCAACAAGAAAGCCTTAGGCCTCATGAAGGCCTCCCACTATCCAGATAACCTCGGACGCCGATCATCCGGTCCCTGCCGGGCAACGACCGCCGCGCGGAGATCACACCAGCCCAAGAAAAGCGCCATCCTGGCTCCGACCTTGTTTATGGCACCCCCTGCACCCCAACTTCCTGCAGAAGCTACCCAAACCTCGACGCCATTCTGATCACCCAGAATATGGATAACCAAACATTGATATGAAATATATACTTTCTTCACTAGGTATTTTTTGCATTTTTTCGACCACCGCTTTCTCCCAGATTCTTACATCGAACTTCGCCACTTCCACTTTCTACAACCAGTGGTCACTCGGGATGGACCTCGCTGTCAGCATAACCACAGATAGCAGCGCATCCATGTCGCCGATTTCTCAGCTCAGGGCTTATGGTCTTTCGACCGTAATGAATAGCAGCGATTACAACGTAAGCTTTTGGTCGGACCAGGCGGGAAGCCCCGGCAGCAAAGTCAATGGCACAACAATGACCTACGCTGGTGCGATGGCTGCACCGGCTTTCCATTCGGGTGCTTACATAGCGACCTACACGAGTGCCGGATTCACCTTGATGAATGATACCACTTACTGGCTGGTTTTTGATGTTGCCACGACCAGTTCGCCTGCATTGAATCTCATTGATACAACAAACACTATGCAGACAGGATGGATTCTGGGTGATATTACCCGGTATAACTACGGTTCCGGCTGGCAAACTTGGAACAGCACCCTTGTTGTAGAATTGTCTTCGATTCCGGAACCAAACACGACTGCCCTGCTTTTGGCTGGTGGAGCGCTGCTGCTTTGGCGCAGAAGCAAGAAGTCGAACGGCTAAGGTGCTCCCACGCATTGCGACCTGAAGGAAATGTAGCCACAAAGATGGCTATGAACTGGCGCTGATCTGCCGGCGCTTTAATTTCCAATATTTTCTCCGGCGGCTTTGTTGCGTCCCGGCCGGCCGCGGTTGAAATACGGCCCAACTTGCTCTTGGCTGGTGAAACCATTCCCCAGTTAAAAAACCTGCAAATCAGAAATTTACCATGAAGCAGAGGAAGAGAAGGAAGGCGGGAATAGGGAGCGGTTCGGTAAAATAAAGCTGTCGCATTCACCTGTTGGGTGAAGTTCTTCCTCTAGCTGTCCTATTCATAGACATCTCATCTTCATGCTTTTCATGATCTTCATGGTGAATCCAACTGCGATTTTTGGGATGAAATGAGCGAGATGCTGAACTCCCACTCAGGGGGAAGCCTTCCCTAGGATTTCCAAGTACGTGCGCAGGGCGACCTTGCGGGTGGCGGGGTCGATCCGCTCGACGCGCATCTGCTTCAGCATCCCCTGCCCGTCGATCTCCTGAACCGAGTTGACGACAAAAACCTTACTCAGCCTCCCCTCGCGATCGTAGCCCTCGATCCGCAAGAGCGCGCCCTGCGCCTTGTCCACCCAGACGCGCACGACACCATATTCGGTCGCGGTCGGCGGAGCAGGGATCTCGATTTTAAATGCGGTGCGCCCGCTCACCTTTTCCTCGCCGAGCAGCTTCGGATTTTTCCAGTACAGAAACCGGAGCGCCAGGTCCTCGTAGGTCAGGAGGCCGCCCCGGACGGAGTCGTCAAAGCGCGCGGGCGATACCGGCTGGGCCTTACCTCCGCGGCGCTCCTCGAGCGTCGACGCGTCCTCGCCGAAACCGAGAAGAATTTCCTGGGACGGATTCGTAAATGCATACGAGATTTTCCCGTCCTTGACCGCAATTTGAAACGGGACTTTTTGTTCGCCCCCGCGCAGCTGGGCATCCAGGACAAGCGGTTTTCCCAGCGGGTTGACCCGCGCGGCGCGCAGGATCGCCTCAGCCGCCTCGTCGGCATGGACAATCCCCGAAAGCATCGTAAGAACAACTAGAAATCGCAGCACAGTTTTCATGCGAGCAGAACCTATCATGTGCCGGCATTCGCGCAACCTCCCTGTCGGCGGTGCAGGGATCACGGAATCCCTACAGATTCGATGTCGGGGGGACGGTTCACTGAGCCATTTCTTCCGCCAGGAACTGCTCGGTGGCATTGATCCCCATGCGGTCCAGAAATCCATGAAGCGTCGATGTGACAAAAAGCCGGGCGACCATCCCGAAGTCTTCGTTGTCCGCTTCGAAGAGGCCTAGCTGGTGGATGAGGATGAAACGGAGATGCATCAGTTCGCGCAGCATCTCGGGAAGTTGAAATCCCTGCTGCCACCGGGTAGCCCCAAGCTCCTCCCCATCCTTCTCAGACTGCTCAGCAACTGCTTCGCTCCCATATCGGTTGAGGGTTTGGGACAAATCATCCAATAGTTGCGGAAGATGCGCCCGCACCTGATCGAAGGTCAGGGAGCTCGTCGGAATGGCAGGGTCCCTGCGCACCCGATCAATCCACTCGTTCATGATCTCGTTTCGGTGCGCGTCAAGGACATCAGCCAGGCGACCGTTGACGCTGTCGGGATGTGCTTTGGGTTTGGGATCTGCAGGAGCGTTTGGGTGCATGAGGTTTCGTGAAACGGCAAAGCAGTTCCACGATGCAACTTGGTCGTCATCCGCCAGCAATCCTATGGGGTGAAACCCGACTCTGCCGCCCTCCGGCCCTTCGGCAACACATGTTTCAGAATCCTTGAAAGATCCAGGACGACGTCAAAGTTGACACGCAAGCCCCCCGGCACATGGAAATATCGACCAATAAATCTGCGGTAGGGAATCAACCCATATGCGCACATCAAATTATAGACCAGCTTTCATAGGTGCGACGGCGGCTGTGCGATATTCTCAGTCGCGCCGCCCATGAATGACCCAAAAACCGAAAGAAACAACCTCGTGAACAAACTGCAAATCAAAGGGGACTGGAACATAATCAAGGGAAAGCTTACCCAGAAGTGGGCAACCCTGACCGATGACGACCTCCAATACATCGAAGGCAAGACGGAGGAGCTGATCGGAAGAATCCAGAAGCGCACGGGACAGACCCGCGAGACGGTGGAGAAGGCCTTGAGGGAATGAAAATTGCCGTTTGTGCCGGGAGGCGCCCCAATCCTTGCTTGAGCGTCGTGCAAAACTTATGGCCCTGATCTTCGAACAAATCCAAACGGACGGCATCGCCGAGCTTTCGTACTTGGTCGGCGATGATTCCGAGGGTGTCGCTGCTGTTTTTGATCCCAGGGTTGACGTGGACTGCTACGTCCAGCTCGCCCGTGACAAGCAGGTTGCAATTACCCACATTTTTGAAACCCACATCCATGCGGATCTGGTCAGTGGAGCGCGCGAGCTATGTCACCGAGTCGAAACCGCAAAGATATTCCTCAGTCACGAAGGCGGCCCGAGTTATGGTTTCGAGCATGAGAAAATCATGGCCGGAGACACATTCAAGCTTGGCTCGGTTTTGATAACCGTTCGCCACACACCCGGCCACACGCCTGAGCACGTAGCGTATTCGCTGGCAGAAAACGACCACCCCGGCGCGCCCTGGGGCGTTCTCACAGGGGACTCCCTGTTTGTCAGTTCTGCAGGCCGGCCCGACCTCCTCGGTAACGGCCAGGCAGCACGCCTGGCTGAGCAGCAGTTTCATACCCTGCGCCACGGGTGTCCGGTTAACTGACTGATGAAGTTTTGGAAGATTCATAAAATGAGCGGCTTGCGTGACGAAATCGATGTGACGCATTTGAATTCTGGAGCCCCCTCAGACAGGCTGCCGCATGAATTCCGGCCGCTTCATCC
>JBGTAT010000037.1:0-11891 GCA_041749755.1 Terrimicrobiaceae bacterium
TCCGACACCGCCGCGCTCATCGCCCGGATCGCCGCCTCGCGCGCCGGGCGGACCGTCCAGGCCGACTTCGTGGAAAGCAAGACGCTCCCGATGTGGAAGAGCCCGGTCGTCGAAGCCGGCACGATCGCGTTTGAGCCGCCGAACCGGTTTTTGCGCAAAACCCAAAACCTGGTCGTCTGCGACGGGACGACGCTCTGGATGTATTACCCGGAGTTTCAGCAGGCAGAAAAGTACCCGCTCGGCGGCCGCGGGCCCGGGCAGATTTTTGCCGCGCTCGGCCAGGCTCTGCGGTTCGAAAATCTTGACGAGATGTTCCGGGTCACCGCGACCCGCCTGCCGGACGGCTTCCGCATCGATCTGTTCCCGAAATCCGGCTTGCTCCGCCGGGTGGTCCGGAGCCTCCAGATCGAACTCGACAGCTCGCTCCGCCTGCGATCGTCGCTCCTCACCGGAAAGGAGGGGGACGTCGCAGAAACAAAATATTCCAACGAGCAGCAGCTCCCCATTGGCTCGGTGCGATTTTCTTTCGATCCCCCCGCCTCCGCCACGGTCGTCGCGCCCTTTGGCGAAAAATGAGGATCCATTTGCGCCCCGGGTTGGCATCCGATACGCTTGCGAATTGCTGATATGTCCGGACTCACACTCGAAATCCTCTTTATTTTCATCCTGCTTCTGGCGAACGGCGTGTTCGCGATGGCCGAGATCGCGCTCGTTGCCGCCCGCAAGGCCAAGCTGAAAACCCTTGCCGATGAGGGCCACAACGGGGCCAAACTCGCCCACGACCTCGCTCTCTCGCCGGGCAAATTTCTTTCGACCGTCCAGGTCGGGATCACGCTCGTTGGCACTCTGGCCGGCGCGTTTGGCGGTGCCCGGATCGCCGAGTCGCTCTCCGTCTGGGTCGAGATGATCCCGGGGGTGAACGAGGTGGCCGCCCACTACATCGCCCTCTTCATCGTGGTGGCGATCATCACGTACTTCTCGGTGATCATCGGCGAGCTCGTGCCGAAGCGGCTCGCCCTCACGAACCCCGAGCGGATCGCCTCCGCGCTCGCGCGCCCGATGAACGGGCTCGCGACGATGTTCGCGCCGGTTGTCAACCTGCTCAACCACTCAAGCGATTTCCTCATGGCCCTCCTCGGGGTCCGAAAAACCAAGGAGTCCGCCGTCTCGGAGGAGGAGGTCCGCGTCCTCATCGACGAGGGGCTCAGCACAGGGGTCTTCAAAAAGGCTGAGAAGGACATGGTCGAGGGCGTCTTCGAGCTCGACGAGCAGATGGCCGGCGACCTGATGACCCCGCGCGCCCGGATCATCTGGCTCTCGCTCGACGATACAGACGACGAAAACTGGCGGAAGATCGCCGGCAGCGGGCACTCGCATTTTCCGGTTTACCAGGAGACGCGGGACAACGTGATCGGGATGGTCTCGGTGAAGTCGCTCTGGGCAAACCTCTCCCTGGCCGGCCGCGTCGAGCTCCGCGCCCTCGTCACCCCCCCGCTCTACGTCCCGACCGCCATGCCGGCCGGCCGGCTCATCGAGTCGTTCAAAAAATCCGGGAAGCACATCGCGCTCGTCGTCGATGAATTCGGTGGCCTCCAGGGGCTCGTCACGCTCAACGACGTGATGATGGCGATCGTCGGCAACCTCCCCGAGCGCGAGCAGCGCGACGATCCGAAGGCGATGCTCCGCCAGGACGGAACCTGGATCATCGACGCCATGCTCGACATCGATGAGACGAAGTCCAGCCTCGGCATCGAGGACGACCTGCCCGGAGAGGACGAAAACCGCTTTTCCACGCTGGGGGGGTTCATCCTCCACCGGCTCGGCCACATCCCGCGCGAGGGCGAAAAGTTCCTCTGGAACGGCTTTGAGTTCGAGATTATCGACATGGACCGCCAGCGGATCGATAAGGTTCTCGTCACCCCGCGGGCTCCGAAACCCAGCGACGAGCCAGCCTCGGAAGCCGGCTCGGAAATTTGACGCGGAATTTTGTATTGCCAAGCGCCCACAGACTGCTAGCTTCTCACCCCTTTCTCATGCCAAAATCCATCGCCCGCAGCAAAACCCGCAAGTCCGTGGCCAAGAGGTTCCGAGTCACCGCCACCGGAAAACTCGTGCGCTCGAAGAGCAGCCGCCGCCACCTCCTCTCCAGCAAGAGCTCGAAGCTGAAACGCAAGATGGCGAAGCCCGCCCTCGTCCACAAGTCGGACGTGGCCCGTGTCAAAGCCTGCCTCCCCTTCATCTAGAAGGCCAATTTTTGATCCCACGGTCTGCCCGGGAGCTAATCCCGGGATCACGGAGCCGGTGAGTCCGGGGGTCCAACGAAACGAACAACCGCTCCAAGGAGAACCCCGTAAGGGGGTAAGATAACATGCCAAGAGCAACCAATGCTCCCGCCAGCCGCGCCCGCCGGAAACGCGTCATCGACGCCTCGAAGGGCTACCGCGGACGCCGTTCCAAACTCTTCCGCTACGCGAAGGACGCGCAGATGAAGGGAAAATACTGGGCCTACCGCGATCGCAAGACGCGCAAGCGGAATTTCCGCGCGCTGTGGATCACCCGCCTCAATGCCGCCGTGCGCGCGCAGGGGATGTCCTACAACCGCTTCATCGAGGGCCTGAAGGCCGCCAATATCGGGGTTGACCGCAAGGTGCTCTCCGACATCGCAATCCAGGACGAGGCCGTCTTCGCCCAGATCACGGCGAAGGCAAAAGCCGCTCTGGAGACCAAGAAAAAGGCCGCCTAACCGGCGCGCTTTTGGTCACGGACGTCGGAGGGGAATTCCCCTCCGGCCCTTCGATCCATATGGAGGAACAAATCGAGATCCTGCGCGCGGAGGCGCTCGCTGAAATCGGTGCGGTTGCTGACCGCGCCTCGCTCGAATCGGCCCGCGTGAAGCTGCTCGGAAAGAGCGGCTCGGTGACGGCGCTGAGCGAGGGGATGCGGAACGTCTCGAAGGAGGACCGGCCGAAATTCGGTAAGCTTCTGAACGAGCTCCGCCAGTCGGTGACGTCGGCGATCGAGGCCTGCGAGCTCCGCCTGCTGGAGGCGGCCGATGCCGCGGCGGTCGGTGCCCTGGACCTGACGCTTCCCGGGACGTATATTCCCGCCGGGACCCTCCACCCGCTGACCCAGCTCATGGACCGGGCCGTGCGGTGCTTCCGGCGGATGGGGTTTGCGATTGCGGACGGGCCGGACATCGAAACCGAGTGGCATTGTTTTGATGCCTTGAACACCCCGCCCGACCATCCGGCCCGGAACGAGCAGGATACGTTTTACCTGCCCGACGGACGCCTCCTGCGCTCGCACACGTCGACCGTGCAGATCCGGGTCATGGAGCAGAACGACCCGCCCGTGCGCATCATCGCGCCCGGGGCCGCCTACCGGCGCGACGAGGTTGATGCCACCCACCTCGCCCAGTTCACCCAGATGGAAGGGCTCTACGTCGCCGAAAACGTGAGCCTCGCCGACCTCAAGGGGACGCTCGAATTTTTCTTCCGCGAGCTGTTCGGCCCGGGCACTGACATCCAGTTTCGCCCGCACTTTTTCCCGTTCACCGAGCCGAGCTACGAGATCGACATCCGGGCCGAGGCGCTCGGCAACCAATGGATGGAGCTGGCCGGCTGCGGGATGGTCGATCCGGCGGTCTTCGAAGCCGTCTGCAAGCGCCGCGGCGACCGGGTCTACGACCCCGAACGCGTCACCGGATTTGCCTTTGGTTTCGGCCTCGACCGGCTCGCGATGAACCTCGCCAAAATCCCGGACATCCGGATGCTCGTCGAAAACGACCTCCGTTTCCTCAGGCAGTTCTGATCTTTCAATTCCACGTCAGGCGGGATGGATCGTCGGCCAGCATCCCCGGAGCGAGGGATGATGCACCTTCAGGGTGGGGTTCGACCTGATCCAGCCGGGCTCGGATTTATCATCCACGAAGGCCACTCCGATCGGCATATCGAGCTGCTCGTCGGCGAGCCGGGTCATTTCCTCACGGGCCTTGTCGGTGACGCCGATCCATTCCTCCTTCAGCGCGATGGGATCGAGCTTGCGCGCCTGAATTTCCGCGAGTTTGGCCGGATCGATCCGGGCGAAGCGGATCACCATTTTCAAAAGTGAGAGCGGGTTGAAGCCAGGATCTTTTCCACATGCCGCCCAGATGATGGCTTCCAGCGGATAGTGGCGCGTCAGCTCGACGATGTCCACGTAGTCGCGCGTCTCCATCCTCGCGGAGAGGGCAAGCGCCTTGTTCGTGGCCATATCAAAAAGATGAAGCCTCCAGCCCAGAACCTCATCGGGCACGATCGGGAAGAATCGGAAGGCAGAGTCATGTGCCCAGTCGATATCGACCCTCTGGCCGGAGCATGTCACGCGCGCTTTGCGGAACGATGATGGCTGATGCCACTCCGCATCCCTTTCAATCTTCTCGACCGAAAAGCCCGCTTTTTCGAGGTCGACCGCATCGCGCTCGCTCGCGAAAACAAGGTCGTCGACCGCCTCGTGAAAAAAGTCGAAGTCGTGCGAGAATCGCGCGGAGTCATCCGGGGCATTAAGCACCAACCCTCCCGCCACATGGCTGGACTCGGACCGGTTCGCGACCAGCACGGCGAGCACGTCCTTCTGGAATGAAGTTAAAGGCATTTTCGAAGTTCTTTGGCGGCATTCCAGGCGCGCTTGTCTCCGTATTCACGCAGGTGTTCAATGACGAGCTCAACCTCGTCCGCGTAGGAGATCTTTACGTCAGTCCTGCGGAACCAGAAACATTCTGCGAACTGCCGAACGAGCTCATCCGCGCGCGCCGCAAGTTCCGGAGCTGCCGGAATGCGGGCCGGGTATGCCGCTGCTGGCTCCTCAACTTTCATCCCGGAACGTTAACTTCGGCGCACTGAAATGGCAAGGGCATGCAAAATCCAAAAAGCTCGCTCGAGTTGCGAGGCCGCGCGATGTCTGCGGGGGAAAGAGAATCGCCATGCTCGCCGGAGCTCATCGAGGAGGTGCTGGGGATCGCAGGCAAGAACCGGCCTTCTGTCAGTCAGAGCTGCTGGGAGTGGGGAGATCCTTCGAGTCGGGGTTGGCGGAAAAGCCGGCGGCGTCGAAGTTCGGGGTGATGTCGGTGCTCAGGGGGGATTGGTGGCCGGCGGCGAGGTGGTGAGCGGCGGCGTAGGCGATCATGAGCGCGTTGTCAGTGCGGAGGCCGTCCGGGGCAAACCTGAGGGCGAGGCCGCGGGGTGCCGCCGCGCGCTCAAAGGATTCCCGGAGACAGGCGTTGGTGCTCACCCCGCCGCTTACGGAAACCGTGTGGCGGCCGTGCGCTGCAGCGGCACGGAGCGCCTTGGCGACGAGCACCTCGACGACCGCCAGTTGGAAGGAGGCGCAGATATCGGGGAGATCGGCCTCGGAAAACCCGTTTGCGAGGAAGATCCTGACCGCCGTCTTGAGCCCGCTGAAGCTGAAGTGGAGGTCGCCCGAGTCGAGCATGCCGCGGGGAAAATCAAACCGGGCCGGGTTGCCGGAGCGGGCGAGCCGGTCGATTTCTGCGCCGCCCGGATAGCCGAGCCCGAGGAGCTTGGCCACCTTATCAAACGCCTCTCCGGCGGCGTCGTCGCGCGTGCGCCCGAGCAGCCGGTAGCGCCCGAAGCCCTCGACATCAAAGAGAAGTGTATGCCCGCCGCTGACCACCAGCGCGATGTGCGGGGGGATCTCCGCCTCCCCAAAAAACGGAGAGAGGAGGTGGCCTTCGATGTGGTTGACGGCGACAAACGGGATTCCGGCCCCCAGGGCGAGCCCTTTGGCCGCCGAGGTGCCGACCAGCAGGGCGGCCGCCAGACCTGGTCCGGTCGTGGCGGCTATGGCATCCAGGTTGCCGATCGGGACCTTCGCGAGGGCGGCCCCGACAACATGCGGGAGCGATTCCAGGTGGTTGCGCGAGGCGACTTCGGGAACCACCCCGCCATAGGCCGAGTGGATGTCGGCCTGGCTGAAGATCTCGTGCGCCAGCACATCTCCGAATCCCCTTAATACGGCTGCGGCCGTCTCGTCACACGACGTCTCGATCGCCAGAAGCGTCACCGCGAAAGATCGCCCTGAGAAAGGGTTTTGAACCCCTCGCCCCGCAGCACGTTGCTTGCACAGTCGTTGTCATCCAGGTGCATGGCGAGGACTGCGTGACCTTGGGGGCGAATGAGAAGCGGGTAGCTAAAAAAGACGTTCACCTCGGCCATCAGGAGGGCGGCCAGCACGCGGGCCAGGTCGCCCGGTCCCTCCTCGAGCTCGACGAGCAGCATTTCGCAGTCGCTGTACGGGATGTCGTGCTCGTGGAAGAGCTCGGTGACCCGCTCGGGATCGCTCACGATCATCCGGCCGATCGCGGACTCCGAAGAATCCACGATGCTCAGCGCCAGGACGACCACGTTCGTTTCGTTGAGCAGCTTCACCACCTCCAGCAGCGCGCCCACCTTGTTCTGCAGAAAAACCGAGAACTGGCGGACCTGCGGGGAGTTCAACTTTTCGGCGGTCGAGGCGGACATCATTTGTAGGAGTAAACGAGGCAGAAATCGGCTTTCTCTTCGCCTGCGAGGACGATCCGGATAAAATATTTCCCGCTGGCGTCGGCAGCCAGCCCGGCCGCAGCCACGGATCCGTCCTGGAAGAGCTCGCCCTCAACCGGGCGTCCGCTCTCGTCGTAAATTCCGACGGACAGCTTCGATTTCGGCGACAGGGTGGCGGCGGAAAACCAATATTCGTTGCCGGAAAAGAGGTTGACCTGGAGGACCTTGGGTTTTCCGGGTTCGAGGGTTCCCGTCCAGAACCCATCCCGGATCTTGTATCCGTCGTTGGCAAATGCGCCGGCGAGCTCGAGCGCGCGACTGCGCGGGCTTGCAGACTCGGCCGGCGGTTCCTGGGCGGCGAGGATCGCGGCCGTGGCGAGCAGGATGACGAGAGGCTTCATGATGATTTGGCTCCCCCGGAGATGGAGTTGACCAGCGAGGTCATGCTCGCGGCGAGTTCTGCGACGGCCTCCGGGGTGAGCGGGGCGCGGTCGCGGGTCTGAACGATCGGAAGCACGGCGGCCAGCTTTTCACGAAGCTGGACGACCAGCGGTTGGGCGGCTAGCTTTTCCGGCAGGCGATTGACCTCGGCGAGCAGGTATTCCACGATCGCCGGCTGCCGCAGGAGCCCGGCCAGACCGGGAGAATAGTTCTTTGAGATGAAGAGGGAGGCCGCCTCGGTGCCACGCACCCACGCGCCGACGCTGACCAGGATGATCAGGTCGTTATCCTTTTGCTCCGCCATCGAGAGCTTCACCTCGTTTTGTGTGGCCTCAAGCTCCTCGCGGAGCGCGCTCCAGTCGTTGTTCTCCGCAAAGTCGGAGATGCTGTTCCCCCGCCCGAGCACGCTCTGGCTCACGTTCAGCTTCTTGGCCAGATTGATGATGTCCTTGCCCACATTTTTCACGCCCTGCCCGTCCTGTGCTTCGACCGCGATGTATCCATCCGCAATCAGCAGCCCCAGCATGAGCGCCATCTGCTCGCGGCTGGCGGTGGATTCCGCCGCCTTGGGTGCGAAGATCTGCGTCCAGTTCGGTTGGCCCTGCTTGTCGACAGCGGCAAAAAATTCCCCCGGCGTCGGGATCGTGACATCTTGGTACAGCTCCGAGGTGCGGACCTCGTCTTTTGTCAGGGGTGCGGTCGCGGAGAGCGGGGCGGACCCCAGGACCGGCAGCCCGGCCGCAAGGAAAAGACATCGCAATGACATGAAGGTTTTCTTTACACCCTCCCGCAGGCGATGGCCAGCGCGATTCGCGCGATGTGCCGCCGCGCGCAGGCCGGGTTTTTATTCCCCTAGGAGCTGCAGGAGGATGGGATACACGGTCTCGACCTGCTGGTCCGGCTGCCCCGGGTAAATCCAGTCGTGCGGGATCTTCTTCTCAGCAGGAAACTCGTAGCTCTCGACGTTCCCGGGCACCCGAGCCGCCCAGAGCGCAGCCAACTCGGCGGCGCGCGCGTTGCTGACCGCCATGTCGCTGGCCGAGGTGACCATGACGATCCTCCTCGCGCGGGGAGCTTCGGAGGCGGCCTCGCGGAATACGTCGAGCCCGAAATGCAGGATCTCCGCCATCGGGCGGGTGGCGAAGCGGGGGTAGGCGAGGGAGTCCGGGCCGAGGGTTTCGCGCTGGCGGGCATCCCACCAGACAAAGAAGTTCGGGAGCCGTGCGAAGATCCTTGCCACCGGGGCTATCGCCCAGTCCGGCATGCCCTTCACGGCAAAAAACGGTGCCATCACGACGACGGTATCCACGTCGTTGCGGTTCTGGGCAATCCAGGCGGCGGTCACGCCGTTCACCGAGAGCCCCATTACGCTCACGCGCCGGCCGAGAGATTTGGCCTGATCGACCGCGCGGTTGGCCTCGTCGAGCATTGCCTGCGCGGTGAGCGAGCCCTTGGCATCGGTCATCCGGTCGGAATGTGCATGGAAGGGCATGCGCGGGATGATCACGTTCGCCCCGCCCTCGAAGAGGAGATCCCCAAATTTCTGGAACTGGGCCGGGGTATTCGTGATCCCGTGGAGCAGGACATAGGCGCGCTCGGTTTTGTACCCATGGTCCCGGATGATCGTGCGGCCGAGCGGATGGATGTCGAACGCGGTCTCGTCCGGGGCCTCGCGGCCGGGGAGCGTCGGGCCGACCGGCGGCAGCGGCCAAAAAACCACCAGCCCCACCAGCCCCACCAGGACGGCCAGAACAACCAGAACCCCAAGGATCAATTTTCTCACACGGATGGGTTTAGCTTATTTTTCAGAAAAATTCAACAACTATCAGTTTGACTTACTTTTTTCATATAGTAAGCTTAGCACATGATCGTTGCCACACAAACGGAGGAAGTGCATTTCTCGGTCAAAGGTCAGGTGGTCATTCCGTGGCGTTTGAGGAAGGCCTTTGAGATTGGAGAAGGCACGAGAGCCACCGTTGAGGCCACCCCCGATGGCATCCTGATCCGGCCCATCACAAACAAATTCATTCGGGGCCTGCGCGGGTCGCTCCGGGGCAAGGGGATTCTCAAGGCAATGATGGAAGAGCGCCGAACGGAACGCGCCCTCTGAGATGGCCACCAAGGTCTTGGATAGCTGGGCGCTGATCGCCTTTTTCGAGGACGAACCGGCTGCCGGGAATGTGGAGAAATGCCTCATCCAGGCCGCGGAGGGGAGGCACACGTTGCTCCTGAGTGCTGTCAACTGGGGGGAAATCTATTACAGCACCATGCGGGAAGTCTCGCAGGAAGCGGCCGAACAAACGGCCCGCGAAATTTCCGCCCTCCCGATCAAAGTCGTAGGCATCAGCGATGATCTGGGCCTCGCCCGCCAGGCGGCCATCTACAAGGCGACCTGCAAAATGTCCTATGCCGATTGCTTTGCCGCGGCTCTGGCGAAACTTGAGAAAGCGAATCTCATCACGGGGGACCCGGAGTTCCAGCAGGTCGAAGGCGAAATCAAAATCGATTGGCTGAAATAATCCATGGAAGCCGCCTCGCGAATCGCGATTGACCCGGCGGCGGGGAACCTGTGATGTTCTGCGCGATGGACCCGCTGACATTGCTCTGGATCATTTTTGCCGCCTCCGTTGTCGTGGTTTCCGCCCTCGACCTCTTTGTGATCACGCACCGGCATTCGCCGGTCGGGGTCGCCTCGGCCCTCCGGTGGACCGGGCTCTGGGTGGCGGTTGCCCTCGCCTTCGGGGTGGCGATTTATTACCTGCACCCGCGCGGAAACGAGCTGGCGATGCTCTATGTCGCCGGCTACCTCACCGAGTACTCGCTCTCGGTGGACAACCTCTTTGTCTTCATCCTGATTTTTTCGCTCATGGGCGTCCACGAGGCCGCGCAGCCGAAGCTGATCAAGCTCGGGATCTACCTGTCGATCGTGCTCCGAGTGCTCTTCATTCTCTTCGGGATCGCCCTCGTCCAGCAGTTTCACTGGCTGATCTATTTGTTCGGCCTGCTCCTGATCTGGACCGCGTGGAAGATGCTCACGGCGGATGAAAACGACCAGGTCAAGCCGGAGAACAACCTCCTCTACAAGCTGGCCGCGCGGTTTCTGCCGGTTCACGCCGTCGAGCCCGAAAGCCGGCGCCTGGCGATCCGCCATGAGGGCCGCTGGTACATCACCCCGCTGTTCCTGGTCTTCCTCGTCATCGGCAGCACCGATGTCCTTTTTGCCCTCGACTCGATCCCGGCGATCATGGGGATCAGCGAGGATCCGTTCGTCGTGCTCACGTCGAACGTCTTCGCCGTGCTCGGGCTCAACTCCCTGTTTTTTGCGCTCCGTGGGATCATGGGCATGTTCAAGTTCCTCAAGCACGGGGTGAGCGTCATCCTGTTCTTCATCGGGGCCAAAATGATCGCCGGCGCGTACCACCCGATCGATGCCTGGTTCAAGGAACACGCGTTTGTGTCGCTGATCGTCATCGGCACGGTTCTTCTTGTTTCCATCGTGCTCTCGGTCTGGCATAATCGCCTCTCCGAACCTCCCAAAGACAAACCATGAACAACTCCGTATTCGGCCTCGCCATGCTGGTGGTCGGCATGGGCGGCACGCTCGCCACCCTGTTTCTGATCACCCTCGTCATCCGCGCCCTGTGCATCCTCTTCCCGGTTCGCCCGGGGGGGAAGGAGGGTAAAAAATGACGGATGCGATCCTGAGCGCCCTCGGGGCCCTCTTTGAGGGGGCGCGCTTTCTGTTCGAACACGGCGGGCCGAACGTGATCATGATCGCGGTGGCCTGCACGATGTTTTGGCTGGCCATCGCCAGGGATGTCGAGCCGCTCCTCCTTTTGCCGATCGGGTTCGGATGCCTGCTTGTGAACCTGCCGCTGAGCGAGGTCATGGATACCGGCGGCGTGCTCAAGACGCTCTACGAGTTCGGCATCGGCAACGAGCTTTTCCCGCTCCTCATCTTTGTCGGGATCGGCTCGATGACGGATTTTTCGCCGCTGCTGGCGAACCCGCGGCTCCTGCTTTTTGGCGCGGCCGGGCAGGTCGGGATCTTCGTCACGCTGATCCTGGCGCTGGCGCTGGGCTTCTCGAAGGAGGAGGCTGTCTCGGTCGCCGCGATCGGAGCCTGCGACGGCCCGACGGTCATCTACGTCTCGAACATGTTCGCCGGGATGGATAAAATCCCGACCGCGATGGTCGGCGCGCTCGCCGTCGCCGCGTATTCGTACATGGCGCTCGTGCCGGTGATCCAGCCGCCGATCATGCGGCTCCTGACAACCCGCAAGGAGCGTGAGGTGAAGATGCCGAGCCCGAAGGGAAAAATTTCCAAGGCCGCCCTGATCGCGTTCCCGATCGTCGTGACCGTGATCACCGGCATCGTCGCCCCGAAGGGGCTCCCGCTCATGGGCATGATCATGCTCGGCAACTTTATGAAAGTGACCGGAGTCGTCCCCCGGCTCGCGAACGCGAGCGAAAACGAAATTGCGAACGTCTCGACCCTCTTCCTTGGCCTGGCGATTGGCGGGACGATGGCCGGGCAGCAGTTCCTGACCCGCGAGACGATGATGGTTTTTGCGCTCGGCCTGGTGGCGATCACGATCGACACGGTCGGCGGCGTCCTGCTCGGCAAGCTCTGGTACTTGCTCTCCGGCGGGAAGGTGAACCCGCTCGTGGGGGCGGCCGGGATCTCGGCGTACCCGATCGCCGCCCGCCTGGTCCAGAACGAGGGGCAGCGGTGGAACAAGCAGAACCACCTTCTCATGCACGCCATGGCGGCAAATACCGGCGGCCAGATCGGATCGGTGATGGCGGCGGCGATCATGCTCTCCCTGCTCAAGGGCCTGGGCATCATATGAGGCAGCTTCTCCTCGCCTGCGCCGCGTTTGTCGCGGCCGCGCTCCCGGCTTCAGCCTG
>JBGTAT010000038.1:0-5225 GCA_041749755.1 Terrimicrobiaceae bacterium
GCTGGTAGCCCTGGACGGCGAGCCTCACAGCCTGTTCTTTATCGGGCGCAGCCTCGCAGGATGCCTCGTGCTCGAAATGGATACCTCCGGAGCCGCGATCACCCACAAAGCCGGGTTTCTCTGCGACCGGATCGACATCGCACACCGCGACGGATCCCCGCGGCACTCGTTTATTTTTGATTGCGGCCAGACCCGCGTCTCCGGCCGCATTGCCGACATCGTCGCCGGGCAGGCCGCCGGGCGTCCGGTGCTGGAAATAGAAAACCGGTGAACCGGGATCCCTACGTCGCGCACTCCGGGTCCGGGACCTCCTTGTCCCAGTCCGCATCGATGGCGGTGTAGCTGAGGCAGCTGATCTCCTCGAGCGAGGTATTTCCGTTCAGCACCTGGGCGAGGCCCTCCTGGTAGAGGGTGAGCACGCCCTTCTTGAATGCGTGCTTCCTCATCATGCTCTGCGGAGAATTCGACGCGATCAGATCGGAAAGCACGTTGTCCGAAGGGCACATTTCCATGAGCGCCATGCGGCCGGTGTAGCCGGCCTCGCGGCATTCGGAGCACCCGTTTTTTTCGAAAATCACCTGCGTCTCCGCCGGGATGACCACGAGGTTGGCGGCAAAAATCGCGCGCGTTTCGGCCGTGAGCGGCACCGGGCGCTTGCAGTACGTGCAGAGGCGGCGGACCAGCCGCTGGGCCTGCGAGAGAGCCAGCGAGTCGGCCAGCAGGTACGGCGGAATCCCCATCGAAATCAGGCGGCTCACCGCGCGCAGCGAGTCGTTTGCGTGGAGGGTGGTTAGCACGAGGTGGCCGGTGAGCGCGGCGTTCACCGCCGAGTTTGCCGTCTCAAAATCCCGGCACTCGCCGATGAGGATCACATCCGGGTCGGCGCGCATGAGCCGCCTCAGGCCCTCGCCGAAATCGATACCGTTCTGCGGGTCGGTCTGCGTCTGGTTGAGCCCCTCGACCTCGTACTCGATCGGGTCCTCGATCGTCTGGATGTTGATGTTGTCCGCGTTGATGCTGTTCAGGAGGGCGTAGAGGGTCGACGTCTTCCCGCTGCCCGTCGGGCCGGTCACCAAAATGAGCCCCTGGTCGCGCCCCATCGCATCCCCCAGGACCGACATCTGCCGGGGCGAAAGGTTCAGCTCGCTCAGCTTCCGGATCCCGTCCTGGCGGTCCAAAAACCGAATCGTGATTTTTTGGAGGTCCTTGCGGCACGGGATCGCAGAGACCCGGCAGTCCACCCGCCGCTTGCCCAGCGTCAGCGAAAACCTTCCGTCCTGGGCATCCTGCCGGCGCTGCCCCATGTTCGAGTAGTTTTTGATGAGGCTGACAAACCGGACGAGCTGCTCCTCCGGGCACGAGTGGAGAACCTTCAGCTCGCCGTCAATCCGGCCGCGGAACCGCGCGGTATTATAAAATTTTTCGATGTGGAGGTCGCTCGCGCGGCCGGTGATCGCCCGCCAGAGGACCCAGTGCACAACTTGCTCGGGGGTGGCATTGATGCTCGACGGGTTGATGCGCTGGATCTCCTGCACATCGATGTCCACGATGTTCGCGACGTCGGAGTAGGTCAGCTCCTGGTCGGAGGCGGCCGCCGCCGCACCCACCGACCGGCTGCGGTCGCGGTTGATCGTGGCGATGATCGATTCGCGCTCAGCCAGGACCGTGCGAAAAACGAGCGGATCATTCCCGCCGGACAGCCACTCGTCCTCAAACGCAAAATTCTCCTTTTCCGCCGAGAGGATGAATACGGTTTTGTGCCCGCAATGGAGCGGATAGACGGCGTGCTTTTCAAGGACGGATTCGGGGAAGAGGCTCTGGGGCGGGGCGTGCTCGGCATTGAAGCACATCTCCCCGGTCGAGAGGTAGCGCAGCGCGAGCCCGAAGTGCGTCGGAAGCGTCTTATTGGTCAGGAGCGAATCGACGCTGGCTGCGGACAGATCTTCCTTGGCCCGCTCGAGCTTGCTCCGCACATCATCCTCAAAAGGATAAAACTCCATCAGCCAAGCCAGGGCGGCGGCTGGATGGCCATCCTTCGGCAGCGGGGAGAGCACGTCGAGCGGCGGGATGTCCTCCAGCGGCTGGAGGTCGAGACGGGCCATGAAATCCCGCTGGAGGATCTCGTACTTCGACTGGGGGATGAGGACCGGGATGATGAGCTCGGGAGGGATCCCCCAAAGCTCGGTGCAGGCCGGGTTGTAGTGGGAGCACAGCAGGAGCGGGCCGAGGGTGCCAAAGGGAATCCAGTACTCCTCCAGGGGCGAAATCCTTTGCGGGGCCAGCCGCCGGAAGGCGTTCTCCGACCGTGTCGAGCTCGATGTCCTGACTGGGTTGAGGGGAATGATGCAAAACTTTCTCGCGAGCCACTCCAGCGCTTCATCGGCCGGGACTCCGTTCACCTGGCCCAGGTGCTGGTGGAGGTCGACCGCTTCCTCCGGGGTCGCTCCGGGGTCAATCCCCCCTTCTTTTAAAATGGCGCAGAGATCCTGCCAGGCGGTTGGAGTCATCAGTTCGTCGAGGGCTGGACCGGCGTGTTTGTGGGAGCGGCTTGGATGGCCCCCATAATCTTCAGCAGATCCAATCCGGTTCCAGCCGTTCCGAGAGACACCAGCTCAAACTGGCGGCCGTTCCAGACCGCCCGATATGTGGATGCGGAGCTGCTCGCGTTAAAGGTGGCATTCGGGGGAAGATACGGAGATCCCGGTGTCGGATTCACCGCATCGCGGAACCTCAAAGAATCAAAAATGGCCAGCTCATCCGTGCTGCCGCCGGTGCTGGCGAGAACGAGCTCCCAGTTTCCCTGGTTAAACGCGATCACAGCGCCGTTCAGGAGGTTGAGGTTTCTGCTGGCTGTCCGCTGGGAGGCCGACGCAAGCTGGTTGCTCATGATCGGGATCGCGATGGCTCCCATCACGCCGATGATTGCGATCACGACCACGACCTCCATCAGGGAGAAGCCGGAACGCCCTTGCCCCCGAAGACTGCCGACCAGCCCGTTCATTGGTGATTTTCGTCCCGATCCCGCCATGGCTCAGTAGGGGACCGCAACCGAGCGGGAAGTGTTGCTAATCGAGGTAACCGGCTTAGCCGTCATCGGGACGATGCTGGTCGCCAGGGTGAAGGAATACCCGGCTGGCACAAAGGACGGCGAGCCAGCTACCGAGAAATTCGTTTCTGAGAAGGCGAGGTAAGGCCGGACCAGCGCATACCGTCCTGCGGCGTTACCGGCGCCCGACCAGTTTGTTTGGGCGAGGTTTGTCCCGACGGCCTGAACGTAGGACGCTACCGCCATGTTCAGTGACTCGGCACGCGCGCGGGCGAGGTTATCTTCGGCGTCCTGCTTGACCCGCACGATATTTGGAATGGCGAGGAATGTGACGATCCCGATGATCGCGATCGCTGCCAGGACCTCTACCAGAGAGAAGGCTGCGCGGGGGAAGGGGAAATTCGTCTTCATCGTCATTGCCACTCCACGCTGGGCGTGTTTGTTGCTGTCCATGCCGTAAATGCCAGCGTCATCCCGGATTTCACCATCGCCTCGCTGCGCACGGTGGTCCCGGTCGAGTTGCTCAGCAGGTGCTGGTAGGTTGAGTTGTGCAGGTAGCTGTTACTGAGAAGATTCAGGCGGCCGGTGCCAGCGCTCGCCGCATTGTAGGTCGTCTGGGCCGAGGATAGCGAATTCGTGCCGCTTGAGTTGGCAGAAATCCAAGCGTTCAGCGCGTCCTGAAGTGTGACCTGCTGCTGGTAGGCGAGCGTCCGGCGGGCATCCATGGCTGCATTGGATACCGTTGTCAGGACGAGGGAGCTCATGATCCCGATGATTGCGATGACGATCAGCAGCTCAATAAGGGTAAATGCGGCACCCCCTGCGGTTCGGGAGCTGCCGGGGCGCGAAGTGGATGCGGGAATGAAGCGAGGCTTCATGTGTGAACAGTAGCACGCGAATGCCGATTACCCAAAGAAAAAATGACCAATGCGGAGTCGCGAATTTCAGGAGCGGGTGATCGTGAGCCCGGTCTGGGAGATCGAGAAATCGACGAACCGGGCGCGCGGGTTCGGCGGGTTGGCGAGGAGGCGCTCCCGAATTCGGGTTGCCGCCGCTTCATCCTTGGCCAGCAGGAGGATATACCCGCCACCCCCGGCTCCCAAAAGTTTTGCAGCAGCGGTCCAATTTTCGACATCGGCCAGCATCGCGGCAACTTCCGGCGGGTTCGTGCCGGGATCGAGGGATTGGTTGAGCCGCCAGCTTTCTTTCACGACCTCGCAAAATGCCGGCCAGGACTCGCGCTGGATTGCCTGGTAGGCGGCCAGGGCATGGCTGCGGATGTCAAAAAGTTTACCCATGTGCGCGTGGGAGTTCAGGAGCATCCCGCGCACGATCTCCTGGAGGATGGTTTTTGCGACGCGAGTGATTCCCGTGTAGTAGAGCAGGGCGGTATGGTTGGCTGTCTGGGCGCCGAGGAGTTGCTCGGGAAGCCAGCGGACGGTTGGCTTCTGGTCGAGGCCCGGGGCCGTTTCGATCAGCTTGATCCCGTGGTACAGGCCGCCGGCCTGGTCCTGCCATCCCCCTCCGGAGGTCAGCATCTGCTCCAGGGCCATCGTGCGGCGAAAAATTTCTTCGCGATCCCATCCGAGCCCGCTCGCGGAGCCGAGGGCGGCGAGGAGGGTCGCCGCAAGAACGCTGCTCGTCCCGAGGCCGGATCCCTTCGGCGTCGCCGCCAGGAGCGACACTTCCAGGCCCCCGCCAAATCCGTCGAGGAGGTCCGGCAGGCTGCCCGGGCGCGCAGAGTGAAAGCGCGGATGAAATCCCGCCAGACAAAATGCCGCCTTGGCGAGGGCAAATTCCGAGGCGACGTCTGAGCAATCCTCAAGGTCCTGGAACGTGCGGATCGTGGTCTGTGCGCCGAGGTCGATCGAGCGCAGGACGATGTGCCGGTCCGGACAGACCCGCACAAAAACCTGGACCGGGGCCTGCCCGTTGAGGTCGACGCCAACATTGACGACGGCCCCTCCATGCTTGAGGCAGAAGGGCGGAGTGTCGCTCCAGCCGCCTGCCAGGTCGAGGCGCACCGGCGAACGGGCCCAGAGGATCTGGTCGTCGATCAGCGTGGAGCGCGGAGCGGTCGCGCCACAGAGGCCAAGGATCTTTTCTGCAAGCGCGGCGAATGCGGCGCGCTCCGAACCCCGGCCGTCCCGGCCGCGCGCCCGCTGCACGGCGGCGAGAA
>JBGTAT010000039.1:0-6261 GCA_041749755.1 Terrimicrobiaceae bacterium
GCCTTCAGCGCGATCGCGTCGGAAACCCGCTCGCGCCGCGCGATCGATTTTTCCACATACTGTGCGGACAGCTCTGGCTGCCCGGCCTGCATGGCGGCGAGGGCCACGAGGTAGGCGAGCGAGGCCACCTCCGGCGCCTCATGCTCGAGGAGGACAAGCTGCTTCAAGGCCTTTTCGGAGTCGCCCCCGCGCAGGTCCCTGAGCGCCTTGTCCAGACGATCCTGCTTCTCCTGCGTGATGCCCACCCCCTGCCGGGAAATTTCCGCGAGCATCCGGGTTCGCTCCGAGTGCCTGGCAAAGCCGGAGGCAATCCAGGCGGCCAGCATCACCAGCACCAAAGAAATCCCGAGCGCCACACCGACACGAACCCGCCGCCTTAGAAAAACCATCAGTCCCTGGCGGAAGTGTTGTCCGATCCTTTTGGTCAGAGCCTCCGCTTCCGCGAGCACTGCGATGTCCTTCGCCGGTGGTGGCAGCGCGGCCTCCTGCCCCTCAGCCGCAGGTTCCTCGTGGGGCACAGGATCCGGCTCGGATGCTATCGGACGCGACTGCGCGCGCGCCTCAAACGGAACCCCCGAGGGCTGGATTTTTGAGGAGAGCTTGTTCGCCGGCTTTTTCTCGCCGTCGCCGTCCTCCTCGGCCGCTTTGACCACGCGCGGCTTGATGGGAATTTTCTTTTCCGGCTCGCTCCGGGCTTCAACGTCGTCCGGAAGGCGAGGATTCTCGTCTGATGGCATTCCCTGACGTACAACGGATTCCGCCCGGGGGAAACCAGAATTTGAGGGCCGTGCTGTCGGCCGAAGGCGAGCCGTTCAGCGGATTTCAACTGCGAATCCAGGAGGCCGGCCCGGAAAGTGGCATAAGAGAAAAAAGTCGGCTCTGACGGAGCAGAGCCCTCCATTGGGACGCAGGCGCCAGCGGGGAGGGACGTGCGCCGTTCACCGGATTTGCTTTCCGCTCCGCTGAAAAACTGCGTAGGATGCCAAGCGCATCGGGGGTATAGCTCAACGGTTAGAGCAGGCGGCTCATAACTGCTTGGTTCACGGTTCGAATCCGTGTACCCCCACTTTTTCAGGGCTGTAGAGCTCGTCGAAGGTTTTTCGCAAGCCCTCACTCCACGCACCTTCGACCAAGCTGGCATCGACTGCATCGCATTCGATAAATACGGCGGTTGGGGAAACCCCGCAGATGAGAGCGGATTCGGGGAGACGCGCGGTCACCAACGTTTTCTTGATCACATCATCGGCCCCTCCGCGCAAGGTGGCCGAGACGATGCTGGAGAACCTTTGCCAGGTGGTTGCGGTTGTGGGGATCCGGTGGCGACGGCCCAGCGGGGTTCGGATTTCCGGGGCCTTGGCGCGCGCGCGTTTCTGGCAGTCCTCGTGCCAGCGAGCGATCTCTGGATAGTGGCGGAAAAACTGCTTACGGATCTCCTGGCAATCATGTGGGGAGGCGAGGCCGGATTGGATCAGCTCGCCCCGCAGGGTGTCGGCGCTATGGCCCTGGATGAGGGTTTGGTTCACGATCCTGCCCGAATCGAGTTCCCCGGGGGTGACAGGCGGTCTTTCGAGGACCTGGGCTGCGGTGAGTGCATGGGGATCGTTTCCCAGCTGGATGGCTGCGAGGAGGGATGGCTGGCCTGATACGGCGGCAGCGATCCAGACCGGCAGCGGCTCGGCATCCCCGACAACCAGCGCCCTCCCGGGCGGGGCCTGCAGGACCTGGCGCAGGGGGCTGTTTGCCAGCATCCCGAGCAAACGATCTTGCGGGCCGCCGAGTCGGCCGTTCCCGCCGAGCAGATCGAGCACGTCCTGGCATCCCTGGGCAAGCTGCACGGATTTACGAAACAAAAAAAGCGCCCGGACGACCGGGTGATCGGGGAATTTGAGCAGCGCGGAATCTGCGGCGCTGCGGACCGGAAGCCCGGCGCGCACGAGCGCCCGCTCGAGCTGCGCAGAATTTTCCAGATCCAGCGAGGGGGCGGCCAAGGCGGTTCCGATTTCGGCCGAAATTATCGCCGCATCGCGCTGGAATGATTTTTTTAATTCTGAGACGCGAGCGCGATCAACCGGCACGCCCGCCTCATCGGCCTGCGCAAGAATCGGAATCGTTCGGGATTCGATTTCGAAGACCGGTCCGAGCGAAGCCTTCGCGAGGGCGCGGTGGAGCGCGGCCGCCAGCGCATGGAGGGATAAAACCGCGCGGCGGCCTGAGGCATCTCGCCCGATCTCCTCGTTGTCCCGCGCGGAGGCTCCCTTCAAATGCTGGGCGAGCACGGTATGTAGCGAAAAATCTTCTGCCAGCCCGGCATCGAGTAAGCGGGCTGCCGTCTCGGTGCAGAAGATCTGCCCGGGAGGTGGCCGGAACGCCGCCAGGGCACGAAGACACGGCCGCGCACCGTGAGCGATCAGATCCCCCTCGGGGAAGCGATCCGCCAGATCCGGAGGAAGACAGGTACTGGGCTCGAGCATCCAAACCAGTCCTTGGGAATTTGCCACCGCCAGCCGGGGTGCCTGCGCCTGCTGGCCCGATGAAAAGAGCCCGAGTTCGCCGTCAAGACCCCAAGGCCCCGGCGCGTCCGATGACGGGGAGGTGCCCCAGGCGACCGCATATTTTTCGCGCTTTTTCAAAAATTGTTCCCCGGCTATACCGGATTCGCCACGATCATTGGCAGATATATTTTCTTGTCTCCGGCAGCAACCTGTTGAAGGATGCGCGCGATGGCACTGGCTACCTACGACAAGCGCGCCCGCAACAAGGCCGAACGCATCCGCCGGCTGGGACGGCTTGCCAAAGGGAAGTTTGTCGCCTCGAAAAACGTATCCGAGGTTCTGAAGCGAATCATTGAGCCGGGGGATATCCTTTGCCTGGAGGGCGACAACCAGAAGCAGGCGGACTTTTTAGCCAACGAGCTGGCGAGCCTGAGCCGGGCCGACATCCACGACATCCATCTCGTGATGTCGTGCATCACGCTTCCTGCGCACCTCGAGCTCTTCAAGAAGGGGATCGTGAGCCAGGTGGACTTCTGCTATGCGGGCCCGCAGGGCCAGGCGGTCGCGCAGCTGCTGGAGGCGGGGAAATTTCCGATCGGGGCAATCCACACGTACAACGAGCTCTACGGTCGGTACTACATCGACCTGACCCCGCGGGTGGCGCTGATCGCGGCCACGCAGGCCGACCGCCAGGGGAACCTGTATCTGGCGGCCAACACCGAGGAGACGCCGGCGATCGTCGAGCCGACGGCATTTTCCAATGGCATCGTCTTCGCCCAGGTGAACGAGATCGTCGACTCCCTGCCGCGGATCGACATTCCGGCCGACCAGGTCGATCTGGTTGTCGAGGCTCCGTACCCGATGCACCTCACCGCGCTTTTCACGCGGGATCCGGCGGCGATCACGGACGTGCAAATCCTGATGGCCATGATGGCGCTCCGCGGAATTTATCAAAAGTACGAGGTGCAATCGCTGAACCACGGGGTCGGGTTCAACACCGCCGCGATCGAGCTCCTGCTGCCGACCTACGGAGAGGAGCTCGGGCTGAAGGGCAAGATCTGCAAATACTGGATGGTGAACCCGCTGCCGACCATGATCCCGGCCATCGAGTCCGGCTGGGTCGAGGCGGTCTTTTCCGTCGGCGGAGAGGTCGGCATGGAGCGCTACACTGCGGCGCGATCGGACATCTTTTTCACCGGGCGCGACGGCAGCTTCCACTCGAACCGACCGATGGGCCAGCTGGCCGGCCATTACGGGGTGGACATGTTTATCGGGGCCACCCTGCAAATCGACGTCAACGGCAACTCCTCGACCGTCTCGAAAAAGCGGATCACCGGTTTCGGCGGGGCTCCTAACATGGGCTGCCAGCCGATGGGCCGGAGGCATCCGACGAAAGCCTGGCTCCAGGCGGGTGCGGAATCCAACCCGGGACCGGGAAGCATCCCCGGCCGGAAGCTGGTCGTCCAGCTCGCCGAGACGTTCCAGTCCGGGCGCGTCCCGACATTTGTCGAGGAGCTCGACGCGCAGGATCCGAGTATTAAAAAGGCGCTCAAAGGGGTCGCCCCGGTCATGATTTACGGCGACGACGTCACGCACGTGGTCACCGAGGAGGGCATCGCCAACCTCGCAGCCTGCCGATCGATCGAGGAGCGCCGCGCCGCGATTCGCGGGGTGGCCGGCTACACGCCGGTCGGCCTCAAGCGCTCGAAGCGCGAAACCCAAGCCCTGCGCGCTCGGGGAATCATTCAGCTGCCGGAAGATCTCGGGGTCTCGCCGTCGCAGGTCAGTCGCAGCCTGCTCGCGGCGCAAGATATCAAGGGGCTCGTCCGCTGGTCGGGCGGCCTCTACGACCCGCCCGCACAATTCGTGGATTGGTAACCGCCATGGAAAAATTTGATAAATCCATCTCCTCGCGTCCGTTTGCCTGGCCGAAACGAACCCCTTGGTCGTTGGCTGGTGTGGTGGGCTCGGGGAATCTGGAAGTCCTCTTCGAGCCCAACCCGAAGTCGCCGGGCAAGTTTGATTGCCGGGTCGAGTCGTCGATCCCCGGCTACAAAGATTCCTGGATCGCCGCCCTCGACGACTTTGCTTCCAACTACCCGGCCGGCGGGATCAAGGCGACGATCCACGACCAGGGGGCTGACCCGATCGTCGTGACATTCCGCCTGCGGCAAGCGTACGGCGACCTCCTCAAAAAATCCTCATGAGCCGCGCCAGCCTTTTCCACGAACAGACCGCCCGCCAGCGGATTGCCTCGCTCGTTGACCCCGGGACGTTCCATGAGTTTCTGCCTCCGCCCGAGCGGGTGATGAGCCCGTACCTCCCGCTGCTCGACATCCCGGTTTCGTTTGATGACGGACTCGTCATCGGCCGCGCCTGCCTTGGCGGCAAGCCGGTTTACCTGGCTGCGCAGGTCGGCCAGTTTGTCGGCGGCTCGATCGGCGAGGTCCATGGGGCCAAGCTCACCGGGCTGATCCAGTCCGCCGCCCGCGACGCGATCCCGTGCGTCCTGGTTGTCGAGAGCGGAGGGGTCCGGCTCCACGAGGGGTCTTCGGGCGAAATTGCGATCTCGGAAGCCATGCGCGCGATCTTCGAATGCCGCGCCAAAAAGGTTCCGACCATCGCCGTGATCGGGTCCGACATCGGCGCCTACGGGGGGATGGGGATTCTGACGACGTGCTGCGACTTCCGCATCATGACCGAACACGGACGCCTCGGGATCTCCGGACCGATCGTGATCGAAAAATGGATGGGCAAGCAGGCGTACGATTCGTCGAACCGCGCGCTTGTCTGGAAAACAAGCGGCGGCAAAACGAAATACCTTATCGGCGATGCCGACATGCTAGCCGGCGACGATGCCGGGTCGGTCGCCTCTGCGATCGAGACCCTGCTGGGAAAATCCCGCCCGCTCACGCTCGCCGGCCTCAAATCCCGCCACGGCGACCTCGACTCCCGGCTGAAAACGTTTGGGAAGACAAGCGATCCGCACGAACTCTGGAGCGGGCTCGGGATCAAGGACACCCCGCAGGCGTCGCTCGCCTCGGCCAAAGAATTTGTCGCCCTCGCCAAGCGGAAAGTTAAGTAGCCCGATGAAAACCCCAGCCTTGCTTCAAAAGTTTTTTGGGAAATCCGCGACCGGGATTACCGTCAAGGACTCGCTGCTCACCGGCTACGCGCGCGTCGGAGCTCAAGAGGTCTGCGTGATCGGGACCTGCGACGGCACGTACATCAACAACGCCGCCGCGCTCCGCCTCGCAGGCCACATCCTGGATTGCATCGAGAACCGCCCGAAGCTTCCGATCGTGATGCTGGTGGACAGCGCCGGCCAGGAGCCGAACCGGACCGCCGAGATGCTCGGGCTAGCCAGCTATTTTGGCCACCTTCTCAGCTGCCTGCAGCTCGCACGGCAAAACGGCCACAAGCTGGTGACCGTCGCCACCGGCAAGGCGATCGGCGGGGCCTTCCTTTGCTACGGGATGTTTGGCGACCGCATCGATGCGCTCGACTCCGCCAGCCTCGGCCTGATGCCGATCGAGGCAATGTCTGCGGTCACGAAGATCCCGGCCCCGGTCCTCGAAAAGCTTTCCCGCACGATGCCCTCGCTCGAGTTTGGGGCCAAGCCGTTCTCGCTCCTCGGAGGAGTGGAGGAGGTCTGGTCAAAAACCGACGACTACGCCGCGAAGCTTGCCCAGGCGATCGCCGCCGCCTCGCCCGCTGACAACCGGGCCGCGCTCGGAAAAAAGCGGGGTGGCCGAAAGCTCGCTCTCGA
>JBGTAT010000040.1:0-4318 GCA_041749755.1 Terrimicrobiaceae bacterium
AGGGCCTCGGCGAGGGAGTCGGGGGCGGTGGACGAAAGCGTCCAGACCGCGAACACAAACGGGAGATCGGTCCACTCCGTCCACGCGGCGCCGAGGTCGAAGATCTGCCATCCGGGATCGCCCTGGCGCTGAAATTCCAGGGCAGGGTCGCCGATCAGGAGGCGAGCGGCGAGAGGGTCGGCCGATGCCGTGACGAGCCGGGGGGAGATCTTGAGGTGGGAGGTCAGGAGGACGCGGAGGAGGTTGACCGACGATCGCGATGCGGGGTCGAGGACGATCTCGTCTGTCCCAGAAAGAGGGTTCCGGTGGGCGACGATGACGCTGTGCACCGGGCCGTGCGAGCAGATGCCGAAGCCGTCAGCAATCCGCGGAGCCGGAAGGCGAAGGGCTTCGAAGACCGGGATAAGCGCCGCCTCGTAGCAGCCCTGGGTAAAACGGTCTGCGAGAGCAGAGGGAACCAGAAGCTCGGCATCGAGCCCCTCGAGGAGCGGCCGGGCATTGAGGTAGGGGACGCAGCCGAGGCGCATCACGCGGCGAGGGCGGGCTCGATCCGGCGGTAGAAGCTGTCCCTTTGCATCGGGATGCGGCCAGCCTCGCGGATCGCCTTTTCGAGGCTGGCGGCGGTCTGCTGCTGCGGGGTGATGGCACCGGCCATGTGAAAGATTTTTTCTTCGATGATCGTGCCGTGGAGGTCATCGACGCCGAAGTTGAGCGAGAGCTGGGCGATCGGGAGTCCGAGGCTGATCCAATAGCCGGTGATGTGGGGGATGTTATCCAGGTAGATCCGGCTGATTGCGAGGTTGCGCAGCTCCTCGTGGGCGGTGGCGTGAGGGATTCCCTGGAGGACCGGGCGGGCGCCATCGGGCTCGAAGGCAAACGGGATAAACCCGGTGAACCCGCCGGTTGCATCCTGCAGCTCGCGCAGCCGCCGGAGGTGGTCGACCCGGTGCGCGGCCGTCTCGATGTGGCCGTAGAGCATCGTGCAGGTGCTGCGCTCGCCCAGCTCGTGCCAGGTCCGGTGGACCTCCGCCCATTCCTCGGCCGTCTCCTTGCCCTTGCAGATTTTGGCGCGGATCCCGGGATCAAAAATTTCCGCGCCGCCGCCGGTAATCGCGCCGAGACCGTGTTCGCGCAGGAGGACGAGGGTCTCGCGGAGCGGCAACTTAAAGATTCTGTCCGCGAGGTGGCGGATTTCGACTGCCGTGAACGCCTTGATGACGAGGTTCGCATCGAGCGCGCGAAGGCCATCGAGAAGGTCGAGGTACCATTCGCCCGGCAGCGTCGGGTGGAGCCCGCCGACCATGTGGATCTCGGTGATCCCCTGCCCGAGCGCGCCCCGGACGGTTTCGATGATCTCGCTGCCGGCGAGCTCGAACGCGTGGTCCTCTCGCTTTTTTGCGCCAAACGCGCAGAACTGGCACGAGAGGATGCAGACGTTCGAGTAGTTGACGTACCGGTTGTGGATGTACGTGGCGACGTTCCCGTTCCGGCGCTCGCGGATGACGTTTGCGATCGCGCCGATCCCGTTCAGGTCGCGGTTTGCATACAGCACGAGCGCATCGGCATCCGAGATGCGCTGGCCGGCAGCCACCTTGTCCGCAATCGGACGCAGGGCCGGGTCGAGAAGGCGAAAATTCATGATCCGTTCAACATCCCGTTTACGAACACGGGGGGCAAGCCGGATTCGGAAATTTCAGACTTTCCAGAGCTGGAGGACGCGGAGGTAGTTCGCGCGCTCAAACGCGGCCGGGTCGGGGGAATTTTTGTGGCTCAGGCATCCGCGCATTTCCGCGACGCTGCTGTACTCATGCGCCTCCATCCAGGCGGCGACATCCCGGGAGAGCGCCTCGAGCGCCTGCGGTCCGTGGCGGAGGATGAGCGAGACGACCTGGAGGACGTCGGCGCCCGACATGATCCCTTTGATCGCGTCGTGCATTTTGTGGACGCCCCCGCTGAGAGCGAGCGAGAGGTTGGTTTTCCCGTGGAGGATCGCCAGCCAGCGCAGGCGCAGGAGCAGCTCGGACGAGGTGGAAAGGAACAGCTTCGGCTCGACGCTGAGGTCCTCGATGTCGAGGTCCGGCTGGTAGAACCGGTTGAAGAGGACGAGCCCGTTTGCGCCGGCCAGCTCGATGTTTTTGGCGAGGTTCGGGAGCGAGGAATAAAACGGGGCGAGCTTGACGCTGAACGGAATCGTCAGCTTTTCGCGCACGCCGCTGACGACCTCGAGCACGCGGGCTTCGACCTCGGCCCCGCTCTCCTCGGAATCCGTCGGCACCTCGTAGATGTTGAGTTCGACGGCATCCGCGCCCGCCTCCTCCATGAGTTTTGCATGGCCGATCCAGCCGCCCGGGGTGCGCCCGTTGAGCGAGGCGATGACCGGGATTTCGAGCTTCGATTTCAGGCTGGCGATGTGGTTCAGGTACTCCTCCGGTCCGAGTGCATACTCGGCGGATTCCGGGAAGTAGCTGAGCGCCTCGGCGTTCGAGCCCTCGAACGATTCGGTGAGCTCGTTGACCGCGGCGTCGTTGGTGAGCTGCTCCTCGAAGAGCGAATGCATCACGAGCGCGGAGGCGCCGGAGTCTTCCAGCCGCCGGGCCATGTCGAGGTCGTCGCCGAGCGGCGAGGCGCCGATGACAAACGGGGATTTGAGGGCGAGTCCGAGGTAGCTTGTGGCGAGTTTCATGAGTTTTTTTCCGGCTGTCCGCTGGCGGCCATGCGGCGGTAGGTTTCGTAGCGGGCGGTGAGGTGGGACTGGGCGATGCCGGCGAGCGCGGTGGCGCGCTCCTTGTTTGTGGCCTCCAGGAACCGGTAGCGGACTTCGTTTTCGGTGAACCGGGCGAGCGGGAGCTTCGGGGCCGGGGAGTCGAGGACGAGCGGATTGAGCCCGGCGTCGGTACGCCGGGGATCGTGGCGGTAGAGCGGCCAGTACCCGGTATCGACCGCCATTTTTTGGTGCTCCAGCCCCTGGGCGAGGTTGAAGCCATGGGCGATGCAGTGGCTGTAGGCGATGATGAGCGAGGTGCCAGGATACGCCTCGGCTTCGGCGATCGCCTTTACCGTCTGGGAATCCTTACCGCCGAGCGCGATGCGGGCGACATAGACGTTTCCGTAGCTCATCGCGTAGAGACCGAGGTCCTTTTTCGCCCCGCTCTTGCCGGAGGCCGCAAACTTCGCGACCGCGCCGGTCGGGGTCGATTTCGACGCCTGCCCGCCGGTGTTTGAATAAACCTCGGTGTCGAGAACGAGGATGTTGACGTTCGCGCCAACCGAGAGGACGTGGTCGAGTCCGCCGAACCCGATGTCGTACGCCCAGCCGTCGCCGCCGACGATCCATACGGATTTTTTGACGAGGGCATCGGCGAGGCGGCTGAGCCTCGGGCGGAGGTTTTCGGGAATCCGGCCGAGCCGGTTTCGGAGCTCGACAATGCGGGCACGCTGGGCGGCTATGCCGGCCTCGCCCGACTGGTCGGCGTTGAGGATTTCGTCGACCAGCTCGGTGCCGAGCTGCTCGCGGGTGGCGGTGATGATCTCGCGCGCCTGCTCCTCCTGGTCGGAGACCGACAGCCGGAGTCCGAGACCGAACTCGGCGTTGTCTTCGAAGAGCGAGTTTCCCCAGGCTGGTCCGCGTCCGTCCTCATTGACCGTGTACGGGGTGGTTGGCAGGTTCCCGCCGTAGATCGACGAGCAGCCGGTGGCGTTTGCGATGATCGCCCGGTCGCCGAAAAGCTGGGTGACAAGCTTGATGTAGGGGGTTTCGCCGCAGCCGACGCAGGCGCCGGAGTACTCGAAGAGCGGGGTGAAGAACTGGCTGTCCTTGACGAGGTCGGTCTTCAGGCGGGTGCGGTCCGGCGCCGGGAGGGATTCGAAGAACGAGAAGTTCGCGCGCTCCTGATCCCGCAGCGGGGCCTGGGGTGCGGCGTCGAGCGCCTTGTGCTTGGCATTTGATTTATCCTTTGCCGGGCAGACGTTGATGCACAGGCGGCAGCCGGTGCAATCTTCAGGCGCGACCTGGATCGTATACCGCTGGCCGGTGATCTCGGGCGAGCGGAAGGCGACCGACTGGAAGGTATCCGGCGCGCCGGCGAGGGCGTCCTCCGGGTAGTACTTCGCCCGGATCGCGGCGTGCGGGCAGACGATGACACACTTGTTGCACTGGATGCAGAGCGCGGAGTCCCAGACCGGTAGCTCCTGGGCGAGGTTCCGCTTTTCCCATTTGCTCGTGCCCGTCGGCCAGACGCCATCCGGGGGAAACGCGCTCACCGGCAGGTCGTCGCCGCGCCCGGCCAGAAGCGCGCCGGAGACGGTGCGCACAAAGTCC
>JBGTAT010000041.1:0-11066 GCA_041749755.1 Terrimicrobiaceae bacterium
GCGTCGGGTACGGCGCAAGCGTCGGGAGCGGAGCAGGCGTCCCGATCGGGGCGATGGTCGGCAGCGGGCCCGGGGCGGGCAGGGTGTCCTGCGCGTTCAACGCTCCAACACAAATCACGGCTACGGACAGCGCGGAAATTCGGCCGGTTGCCCGGCGGATTAGGAATGATTTGAACATGTGGTGATGTGGGTGTGAATTTTTTCGTAGATCCGGAGCCATGCGCTCTGCTCGTTTGCATCGAGGATCGCCGTGACCGAGGAAAGCTTGTTGATGATATCCTCGCGGATCCGGCCGACCAACGAACCACCTTTTTCGGTGATTTTTACAAGAACTTTTCGGCGGTCATCGGAGGCATGCATGCGCTCGACATAGCCAAGATTCTCCAAGCGGTCCACCAATCCCGTCGCGGCGGCGGTCGTGTGGTTCATCTTCTCGGAAATCTCCGTCATCGAAAGCGAGTCGCACGATGCGATGTGGCCGAGCAAAAAATATTGGGGAAACGACACCTGTCCCTTCGAGAGCTCCTCGGAGAGGTGCTGCACGAAACACCGCTGCATCTGCATGATGATATCCGCGAGGCGCTCGACTTCAGAGCGAGAAAGACCGTCTGTGTGGGGTTCCATTAATTAATGGAATTAATAGTTAATCTCGGTGAATAATATGTCAACCCTCCGCTCCCGGAGTTTTCTTCGCGGCAGCCTTTTCGGTTTTGGGCACAGCTGGCGGTGCGGGTTCAGGCTGGTCGGCTTTGGGACGGTAAATTTTTTCTCCGGCGCTTGGCGAGCCGGTCAGGATATCTGCGATGAGGAACGGGGGATTTTTGAGCGAGGTCATCCGGAGCGAAGCGGTCTCGGCTCCTTTTGAGATGGCGAGGTAGGTTTCGCCCGGAATCGCGTTTCCTACCGCGGCGGACTCGATGAGCACGAAGCGCTCCGGCAGGTTGACCATCCGGATGACGCCGGTCCACTGGGGTGGGAGCGCGGCGGGGGGCTTGGCTTTTTTTGGAAACAGGCTGGCGATCTTGGCTAGGCCCTGCTGAAGCAAGTTGGGTCCTGTCGCGGCGGCCGGCTTCGGCGGTGCCGCCGGGTCTTTTTTATTGGCGCAAGAAGGTGCGGCGAGAAGGATCGCGGCAAGAAGGAGCAAGGGCGTACGCATCACGATGGCATAGCTCACACGAAATTTTCGCGATTGGCGAGCAGGGATGGAGGCTAAACGAAAGAGGCATGGGCATCCGCCCATGTCTCGAGAAGCATCGCATCGGCAGGATGCCGATGCCACTTGAGTGAACAGCATGAGGCTAGACGAACCCGATGGTTGGAAACTCCCTGTGCAGGATGGGTTTGACGGGGACGTGGAGCCAGTTCTGGAGCAGGGACGCGTAGACGCTGCGGAAGTCGACATGATGGATGATGTCACCGCCGCGCAGATCCGTCAGGCTGGGAGATGTCCCGTAGAGGCCGGGCTTAACGCCGCCGCCGAGGACAAAAAGCGGCGCGGCCGCGCCGTGGTCGGTTCCCCCGCTGCCATTTTCTGCGACCCTTCGACCAAACTCGCTGAACGTCATCAGGGCGACGCGCTCGAGATTCCCCTGGGATTTCAGGTCCCCGACGAATGCCGTGACCGCGGCGTCGAGATCCCCCAGGAGTCGCTCGTGCGAGCCCTTTTGGTTGCTATGCGTGTCGTAGCCGCCCTGGGCGACGTAGTAGATGCGCGTCGGCATCCCGCCGGCGATCAGGCGGGCGACGAGGTTGAGCGAGCTGGCGAGGTTGCCGGGGGGGTAGGGGACTTCGGAGCGGGATTTTCGTGTGATGGCGAGCACCTTGTCCGAGCTCATCTGCGCGTCGAGGGCGGTGCGGCGGAGGAAGTCCATCGTTTCGCCCTGTGCCGGCGCGGATCCCTCGAGCATGCCGATGCTCCCGCCGTCGTTTGCCTCGTTCACGCTGCGAAAAAATTCTTCGGCGGCGTCGGGGTCTGAGGTTTTTTCGCTGGCGAACCGGAATTGTTCCGGCTGGGCGAACGAGATCCCCTTCGGGTCGCGGGCGGCGAAGGCCTGGGGCGTTTGGTTTCCGATGCTGACGCCCACGGCCGGATCTTCTCCCTGGCAGCAGGAGTCGAAATACCTGCCGATCCATCCCCGCGACTCGGTTTTGTTCGCGTCGCTCGCGGTCTGCCAGATCTCGGTCGAGCGGAAGTGGGACCGGTTCGGGTTCGGGTAGCCGACGCCCTGGACGATTGCCAGGTTTCCGTCGTCATACATCCCGCGCAGGCCGGCCAGCTTCGGGTGGAGGCCGAGCGAATCGTTGAGGCGGAGCGGGTCTTTGATGGCGATGCTCGGGCGGGCGCGGAGGTAGGCATCGTCCGCAAATGGGACAACGGTATTGAGGCCATCGTTGCCACCGGCGAGCTGGAGGACGACGAGGATCGGGGAGTCCTTCCCCGTGGCGAACGCCGAATCTGCGGCTTGGGCATCGAGGGAAAAGAACGTGCGCTCGAGGAAAACCGGGATGCTCCACGAGACGGCACCTCCGAGGAGGGACGTGCGGAGAAATTGCCGGCGGGTGTGAAGTGTCTTGCTCATGTGATTTGGTAGTCGGGTGTGCTCAGCATCAGGTGGACGAGGTCGCGCAAGGCAGCGGAACCGCTCCCGTGCTCGCCCAGGTAATCCGCAAACTTCTGGTTCAGATCCGGAGGGAGCGGTGACTGGAAGAGCCTCCAGACGAGGGAAGGGGTGGCATTCGCGCCGAGGGCCTGCCAGTTCGGCTTGCCGCGCGCGAGGATGTTCCCGGCCGTGTTGTATCGCTGGAGGAGGGTGGCCGAGCTGATCCAGGCCCTCCCGCCATCCCAGCCTTTGACGTTCGGCGGCGCAAACGGTATCTGGCCGAGCTGGCGGAGGATCTGATCCGAATCAGGGGGCAGGGCGATCTCCATTTGCCGGCAGAGCTGGACCAGCCACTGGATAGGCCCCTTGATCTGCCGGCGGACGACCGCCGGGCTGTAGAACTCGCGGGATTGGAAGATTTCGCGAAGGAATTCTCCCGTGTCCAGGTGCAGTGCCCGGTATCGTTCCGCCAATTCCGTGAGCAGCCGGGGTGACGGCGGACTCCCGGCATAAAAAACCCAGAGCTTACTGGCCAGGAATTTTGAGCACTGCGGGTCGGCGACCAGGAACCCGATGACGTCGTCGCCGGAAAACGGCCCCTCAAATCCAAAAAACGACTTGGTCCCGTCATCAAACTGGCGGCGGGCGAACAGGAACTGCTGGGTTTTCGGGTTGACCCGGTATCCCGTGAACGCCCGCGCGGCCTGCTGGATATCGTCCTCAGAGTAGTGCCCCTCGCCGACTGTGAACAATTCCATGAGCTCCCGCGCGAAGTTTTCGTTTGGCTTGCCCTTTTTGCTCTGGGTGAGGTCGAGGTAGCGCATCATCGCGGGGTCGCGGCTGATCTCGCGGGCCATCTGCTCAAACGGGCCGAACGCGTAGGCGCGGAGGGTTTCGTTCTGCTGCCACATCGCAAAAGGTTCCTTCACCTTCTCGATGCTGGTTGCCCAGTGGCCATGCCAAAAAAGCGTGGCCTTCTCGCGCGCTCCAAGCGGGCTCCACCGCATCCGATCCAGCCACCACCGGCGAAGCAAGGACGTCTGCTCGCGATTTTCTCTCGTCACGGCTGTCTGGATCTTTTTCTTTTCCTCCGGGCTCGCGGTGGAGGTCGCCTTTTTCAGCGCCTCGAGATCCCGGGGAATCATGGCGGGCGGAGGAAAGAGATCGTCGTCGCTGGCCTCTGAAAGCAGGGCCTCGACAGCCCCGCCCAAACCTCTGGCGTGCAGCGAGGTGATCGCCTCCGGCGATCCCCCAAATCCCGCCCGGTTCAGCAGGTGCGCAGCCGCGGATGGCGTCCAGCCCTCGTTGTCCAATCGTTCCAGCATGCACGATCCAACCCCGCATCCTGCGGGAAGTTGCCCGGAAACGGATTTTGTCCGCGAATCAGGCGAATGGACGCGAAGGAATTCCAGGTGCGGGAGGGGCAATCTGTAGCGGCGGTCTGTGACCGTCGCTCGCTAAGCAGGCACCGACGCTCATAGAGCGACGCTACAATACCCTATTCGCTGAGCGGGAGGGCCGCCGGCTGCAGCGCGACGTGCTGAGTGGAGGTGTCTTTGGAAAAGTGTTTGAGCGCCATATCGAGGCGTTCCTGCATGATTGTATCGATCTGGTCGGCGACAGGAGCATGGGCGACCATGAGCGTGCCGGGCGGAACCCAGGCGCGGCCTGTAAAGTTATCCGGAACCGATCCTCCCGGAGCGGGGCGAGGGCTGTCGGCAACAAACATCCTTCCGCCGTGCGGGGAGAGCGCCACCATTTCGACATGGCCGAAGTAGCCGCCTGGGGTACCGCGCGGAACTTTTCCCATCCGGCGGTCGCCAACATAGACCAGCACGCTGCCAAGCGGGGCGCGCCAGGGGGAGGTGACTTTGACCGGCCTCCAGCCTGCTGTGGCGAGGATCTGCTCCCAGTCCTGCCCGTTCCCCGGCTTCAGCCCGCGGCCGACTCCGGAGCGGTTCAAGAGCGAGAGCATCGCGCGTCCGCACCAGCCGGACGGAATCCCGTCGGTCGCGCTGGCCACGGTCACCTGCTGGAGAAGGTTTCCTTTTAATAGAGGGTTCGCGGCAAGGCATGTTGCCGACGGCACGAGCATCGAGATCAGGAGGGTAAACCGCAAAAATAGCACAACTTCCTCTAGTTCAGGTTGCCGAATTCGCAAGGAAAAACTCAGGGGATTTTTCCTGGTGACGCTGGCATTGTCTCAGGGGCTTACGGTTTGAGGATGGCAAACGAACGCTGGCCGCCGCGATCGATGAGGAGAAGGAGCCCGCGTTCCGGATCGAGATCCTTGAGCACTGCGGCGAGTTCCTCTTGGTTGTTCAGCGGTCGGCCGCCGGCGTCGGTAATAATATCGCCTTGTTCGATTCCTGCTGCAGCTGCGGCGCTTCCCGGTTCGACGCTGGTCACGACGACCCCACCCGGAGCAGGGCGGCTGAGCCCGAACTCGCGAAGGGATTCCTGCGTCGCGGTGCGATACGTGAACCCTGGGGTCGAGGGTCGGGTCACCTGTGGCGGCTGTACCGGGGCGGCCTGGGGTGGGCGTTGCGCCCGCACCGACGCCCTTACAAACGGGTCAGGCTGCTCGCCGGTCCGTACATCCATCTTCACGATCCGCCCCGAGCGCCAGACATCCAGAGAAACCGTATCACCTATCGCTTTGGAAAGGATTTCATGCTGGAGATCGCTTGCGGCCGAGACATCCCGGCCGTCCACGCGAAGGATGACGTCGCCCGATCTCAGGTCGCTGGATTCTGCCGGTGCGCCGCTCTCGATGCTGCGGACGACGACGCCTTTTGTGAGATTCGGAAACCGGGCCTGGAGCTGGGCTGCCTCTGAGAGCCCGATGATGACGATTCCCAGCCAGGGGCGCGTGACCCGGCCCCGGTCGACTAGCTGGGTGGCGATCCTCTTCGCGGTGTTGATGGGGATCGAAAACCCGAGGCCGCGGTTTGTGCCGCTGATCAGTGTGTTGATCCCGATGACCCGGCCATCGATGTCGCAGAGCGGCCCCCCGCTGTTGCCGGGATTGATCGAGGCGTCGGTCTGGATGAAGTCGTAACCTCCGCCAATTTCCAGGTTTCTTCCCTTCGCGCTGACCACCCCGACCGTAAACGTGTACGGGAGGTCGAGCGGGGTCCCGATGGCAAACGCAAATTCCCCGACCCGCACGGCATCGCTGTCGCCGAGCTCTGCCGTGGGAAGGTCGCTGCCGGCAATCTTAATCACCGCAAGATCGCTTCGCGCATCCGACCCGATAACCTCGGCGTCAAACTTCCGGCCGTCCTTCAATTTTACCGTAATTTTTTCCGCCCCCTCGACGACATGGTTGTTCGTGAGGATGTGGCCGTCCGCGCGGAAGACGACACCCGATCCGATATTTGGCTGCTCCAGTACCGGCCGGCCATCCGGGTGTTGGAGGAAAAATTCCAAACCCTGCGGGAGGCCGGATACCGGGAGGTTCGCCGCCCGGGCGGACTCGATGACGACGACGCCAGGGGAAACTTTTTCGAACACATCGGCGAACGAGCTGCCCAGCTGCTTGAGTGAGCTGGTGGCTGCCGGCGCAGGCGTCTGCGCCTCCAGCCCCGCCAGCACGCCCACAAATGCGAGAACGAAGAGTTTGTGTTTCATTTTGCAGAAAAGATAATCGCCTCGCGAAGGTTATCAAGTGCCCCACCGGCAGAATTTTCGTCTTTTTGAGGTTGGGGATTGCTGACGGTGAGGATTTCGGTTAGTTATGTTCTCTCAATGGGAGGTTTGAGCCTCCCGCAAGCTGGGAGCAACTATTATGAACGATTCCTTCCGAACCTCGCGACGCAGCTTTCTCAAAACCGCTCTGGGAGCACCCGTGGCCTTGGGACTGGGGCAGGGGCTGACTGGCCACGCCGCACCTGCCTCCGGCCAGCCGTCCTCGTTCCCCGCCCTGCCAATGCGCAAGCTAGGCAAGAACGGCCCGGACGTCACCCTGATCAGCCTTGGCGGGATGATGGCTGCGCTGAGCCCGGACTACCTCGACATCGCGTGGTCGATGGGGATCCGGTATTTTGATACTGCCGATTGCTACCTGAAGGGGAACTCGGAAAAAATCATTGCCGAGTGGCTGGCGAAGTACCCGGAGCGCCGGAAGGAAGTATTCCTGGTTTCTAAGGACCATCCGAAGCAGGGGCCCGAGCAGATGCTCGAGATGATCGACAAGCGGCTCGCGGCGTGCGGGACCGACTACCTCGACCTGTTTTTTCTCCATGGCCTCGGGCCGAAAGAATACGGGCCGGACGCGGTCAACTGGCCGAAGAGTGATGCGTTTAAGAAGGTTGTCGAAAAGCTGAAGGCCTCGGGCAAGGCGCGGATGGTCGGGTTTTCGTGCCACGATGGCCTGCTCGTCGAGTGCCTGAACTCGGCGGCCGAGGGCGGGTTCGTGGACGCGATCATGCTCAAGTACACGCCGTTTTTCACCCCGGGCGACGCGTTCGACAAAGCGGTTTCGGCGTGCCACTCTGCCGGGATCGGGCTGGTGGCGATGAAGACGATGCGCAGCGCCGGCGAGGTGCCCGCCCGCATCCCGGAGTTTGACAAGCTCGGGCTCACAACCCACCAGGGTCTCCTCCAGGCCGTGCTCAGCGATTCGAGGATTTCAGCGATCTGCTCCGCGATCAATAACGTCGGCGAGATGGAGGCGAACACTGCCGCGGTGAGGGACTTTAAGGGGCCGCTCCAGATTGCCGATATCGAAGCGCTCAAACAAACCGTCCTCGCCAACCGCCGCACGATGTGCCCGGGATGTCCGTCGTGCGACGCGCTCTCCGCTTCGACCGGCCTCGCGTTTTTGGATATCTCGCGGTACGTTTCCTATTACGAGAAGGACGGCCACCTTGAGGCAAGGGAGATGTACAGCGAGCTCTCGGCCTCCGAGCGCGATATCTCCGGCGTCGATCTCGTGGCGCTCCGCGAGGCATGCTCGTTCGGAACGGATTATCCCGAGATCATGCGCCGCGCCGACCGGTATTTTGCCTGACCGCGATCCGCGCAATGGTGACCGATTCGCTCTCCAGTCCACCTCGGCCGCCCACCGGACGAAAGGCGTTCCGGCGCAGTCAGGTTCCGCTGGCGGAGCGGGTGACCAGCCTGGTCGTCGTCGGCCTCCTCGGCGTCGTCGGGGCCGCGATCTGGATCCAAGGGCGGATTTTTAACCCGGACCTCTACAGCCTCAGCGAGGCGGCTTTGGAATCGACAAAGGCCGTTAGCAATCTGCCTGATACCGCCAGCCCAATGACCCGGACCCCGGCCGCCGCAGCCGCCCCGGCTGCTGTGCCCACCGAGGAAGGCTACGAGGAAGTGACGGGCCAGGCTGCGGCTGGCTCGCCGGTGGCCCAACCGATCGAAATTCCCGGAACGAAACCGATGGGGGAAACGGAATTTTATTCCGCCGATACGCTGTACGAGAAGATCAACGGCCGGGCCCCGGCGTACCTCGACTTCGGGTTTCAGCAGCTCCGCTGCCGGTCGTTCTCGCTCCCCGACGGAAGCTACGCGGACGTCTATGAATACCGCATGGATTCTCCGGTCAACGCGTTTGGAATCTTTGCCCTCGAACGCGACCCGGCCGGCAAGCCGCTGGATTTTGCGGCGGACGGATATTCGGGCGAGATGGGGTACTTCTTTCGTCAGGGCGACCGTTACGTGCAGGTGATCGCGTCCGACCAGAAGCCCGGGACGCTGGCGCTGGCCCAGAAAGTTTCCGAGCACCTCGCCAAGGAGATTCCTGCCAACGATGCCGGCCTCGAGGCCCGCAGGCGGCTTCCCGCAGCCGGGATGCTTCCCGAGTCGGTCACCTACATCCAGGAAAACGCCCACGGGCAGGGATTCTTGAAGGAAGTGTTTCAGGCGGACTACCAGTTCGAGGGGAAGACGATCACATTTTTCCTGATGGTTACAACGCCCGAGTCCGCCGCCAAGGCGTGGGACGAGTTCCTGGCATTCAGCGCGCGCTACGGCGGGAAAGCCGACGTTCTGCCCGACATCTCCGGAGCAAAAGTTTTTCAGGCGCAGAACTTCGGAAAATGGAAGTTCATCTACCAGCGCGATGGCGAAATCGGCGGGGTCGTCGATGCCCCGGATCCAGCCGCAGCCCGCGCGTTCCTGGAGAAGGTCCTGACGGGAAATTTGAAATAAGTCCTATCCAAATGCGTGTTCTTTATCTCGATTGTTTTTCTGGCATCAGCGGTGACATGATGGTCGGCGCCCTCCGGGACCTTGGGGTCGATGAGGCCGTTTTCCAAGATGCCCTCGCAGCTCTCGGACTCGGATCCGAGTGCCATATTCACTTCTCCCGCGGAACAAAACAGAACATCAGCGGCACGAAGTTTGATGTCCATGAGCACGGGGAGCACCCGCACGAGCACCCGCACGAACACCCGCACGAACACCCGCACGAGCACACCCACGAGCACACCCACGAGCACACCCACGAGCACACCCACGAGCACACCCACGAGCACACCCACGAGCACACCCACGAGCACACCCACGAGCACACCCATGGGAGGACCTACCGCGAGATCCGGGCGATGATCGATGCGTCATCTCTTGTTCAGGAGGTGAAGGATCGTGTGCAGTCGGTGTTTCGGCGGATTGCGATTGCCGAGGGGAAGATCCATGGGATCCCGGCCGAGGAGGTTGGGTTTCACGAGGTTGGGGCGATCGACTCGATTGCGGATATCGTGGCGGCGTGTGCGGGGATCCATGCGTTATCGCCGCTGAGGGTCGAGGCCTCGGTGCCCGTGGAGGGAACGGGATGGATCCCTTGCGCCCACGGTCGCTTTCCCCTTCCGGCCCCGGCAACCCTGGAACTTCTTTCGGGGATCCCGCTCCGCCAGGTTCCGGAGGAAAACGAATTCATCACCCCGACCGGGGCTGCGCTTCTGGCCGAATTCAGCGAGCGCTTCGGTCCGATGTCGGAGATGACGATAACGAAGACCGGCTACGGCCTGGGCACCCGGGACACGCCGCCGCGCCCGAACGTCCTCCGCGCTGTTCTTGGGGAATCCGTTTCGGTAGACGCATCCGAGACGGACGAGATCACGCAGATCGAAACGAATATTGATGACATGACCCCCGAGCTCGCGGCCGCCGCGATGCAGCATCTTTTTCGCGCCGGTGCGCTCGATGTCTTCTTTACGGCGGCCCAGATGAAAAAAGGTCGCCCCGGCTTCGTGCTCACCGTCCTCTGCGACCTGGATAAAACCGACGAGATGGCAAGGATCCTCCTCACCGAGACGAGCGCGTTCGGGGTGAGAATCCACCAGGCCAGACGTTACAAGCTTCGCCGCGAATTCCGCGAAGTTGAGACGCCATATGGAAATGTGACGATCAAGCTCGGATTTCTCGGAGACGAGCTCGTGCAGGCCGCCCCGGAGTTTGAATCCTGCCGGGCGGTTGCCGACGCGGCCGGAGTGAGCCTGCGCGACGTCCACCTGGCCGCGTGGATCGGTGCGCCCCCGCGCCCGGCCTCCGCTCCCTGACCAGAACTGTAAGTGCCTTTATCTGAGGCTGCCGGAAATTTCTTCAGCCGGGACTTTCCTCCAGGCTCCGGACTTCAACTCGCCGAGCTGAAGCTCGCCGATTCCGATCCGGATCAGGCGGATCGTGGGATGCCCGACGGCAGCGGTCATCCGGCGGACCTGCCGGTTACGGCCTTCCACGATCCGGAGCTCGATCCAGACATCGCGGACGTTTTTTCGGAAGCGAACCGGCGGGACGCGCGCGGGGATATCGGGGGCAGGATCGAGAACCCTGGCCCCCGCCGGGAGGGTTTTTTTGGCGTCGAGATCGATCCCGGCCGCCAGCCGCTCGAGGGCGCTGAGCGATGGCATGCGCTCGACGAGCACGAGGTAGGTTTTTTTGACATGCCGTCCGGGGCTGAGGAATTCGGTATTCCAGCGGGCCTCATCGCTGAGCAGGAGGAGCCCCTCGGAGTCGGCATCCAGGCGCCCGATCGGATAAACGCCCGCTGGAAATCCGAATCCGGCGAGCGTGGCATGGGCGCTCCCGTCCGGCGTGAACCGGGAAAGCACGCCGTAGGGCTTGTGAAATGCCAGCAGCATCGAGCGGCTCCTAGAGGATCTTCAGGCGCGTCAGATCCTGCGAGTCCACCAGGCCGATTGGCTGGTTTGCCTCGTTGACCACAACGAGGTCGTCGATCCGGTGGTGCTCGAGAATCTGGAGGACCTCAGCGGCCAGCTTGTCTCCGGAAATCGTGATCGGATGGGTTGTCATGAACTCTCCGACCGGCCGCGGGCCGATATCTGGTGTTCCAGGGAAATGCCTCGCAAAATCTCCGTGCGTAAAGATCCCGGCCAGGCGGCCGTCGGCATCGACGATCACCGCCGCACCGGCGCGCCGGGCGGTCATCCCCTGGACCGCCTCGATCACCGCCGCCGTCGGCGGAAGGATCACCAGGTCAGCAGG
>JBGTAT010000042.1:0-9991 GCA_041749755.1 Terrimicrobiaceae bacterium
CCGAGCGAGAGCCCGGCAGCCGCATGAAATTCCAGGTCCGGCCGGCGCGCTTTCAAAGCCGCCAGGCAGGCGAGCCCGTGCACGTAGAGCGCCGGCTGGCAGACGGCGGTCTTGGTCAATTCCTCCGCAGGCCCCTCGAAGGCGATGCGGGAGAGCGGATAGCCAAGGATCTCGTCCGCCTGGCGGAAGAGTTCGGCCGCCGCGGGAAATTCGGCGCAGAGATCCTTGCCCATGCCAACCGACTGGGCGCCCTGACCGGAAAAAAGGAGAGCAGTTTTTTTATTCATGGAGATGGTTCCGCCTCCGTCAGCCCTGCTGCCGAAGCGGATCCCCATCGTGCCGCACCCGCCGGGCACTCCGCAAGCCTCAATCCATCTTCCCCGTGCAGAGTGCCCACGGCCCATTCACGAAACAGAGGAAAATTTCACCATGGAGACCATGAGGAACATGGAGGAGCGGGAAGAAGGAGCACCCCCTCGGCATATCTTCAGGCTCTTCATGCCGTCGCGAGTCGGCTGGGCAGTCGGTATAAAAATTCCAAAAATCTCTTGGGTAGGACAGCCGTTGACCTACCTGCCCGGCTAGCCTCCCCGCCATGATGTCAGGAAATCCGCCGCCGGTTTCGCCTTCCCCCGCCCCCCGGGAGCGCTATCCTGCCCCGACGGCCCCCATGGATTTTTACGCCCATACCGACCCAAATTCCTTAGATCCGCAGGATTGGGAACCCCTGTTCACGCCCTTCGGGGATGGCCCGGACGAGTGCCAAGGGGAGGCCTGCCCAAAGTGCGAGCGATTCGACCGATTCCACGGGCATCTCAACAAGGTCGCTTGGTGGACGGGCAAGTTTGCCGGGGAAATGTTCCCTGCAGGATCTGAGGAAGCAAAAGCCACCCATCAATGGGGCCGACTCGCCGGCCTCTGGCATGATTTGGGGAAGTTTGCGCCAGAATGGCAGGTCTATCTTCGGAAAAAATCCGACCCCCATGCGGATGAGGTAGCCGGCAGGGTGGACCACTCTACGGCGGGGGCGCAGCATGCTGACACGAAAATCTCCTTGTTCGGCCGCCTTCTTGCATACGTGATCGCAGGGCATCATGCCGGACTGCCCGACGGGATAGAAGATTCCGCATCAAGCCTGGAAAATCGGCTTAAAAAAGCGGTTCCAACTTTTGAATCAGCTCCGGATGCCATTCTCGCGTTTGCTCATGATCTTCCTCCACCCGTTTTTGCTTTGCGCGGCGGCTACTCGCTTTCCTTCTTTCTGCGGATGTTTTTTTCGGCTCTGACTGACGCGGATTTTCTCGCAACAGAGGCGTTTATGTCGCCGGAGCAGGCGGCCACTCGCCTAGGGTCTCTCCATGAAATAGCTGAGATTGAGAAAGGGCTTTCCCTGCATCTGGCAAGATTCCGTCCTGATTTGTCACCCGTGAACCGAGTTCGCGCCGAAGTCCTTGAAGCGTGCATAAGTAGCGCTGAAAAGCCCCCCGGCTTGTACTCACTTACTGTTCCAACCGGTGGAGGGAAGACTCTCTCATCAATGGCCTACGCACTTCGTCATGCGCGAATTCACAACCTTCGCCGGGTGATCTATGTGATTCCTTTCACTTCGATCATTGAGCAAAACGCCGAAGTTTTTCGCAAAGCTCTCGCCTCCCTCGGCGACGATGTCGTTCTCGAACACCATTCAAACCTAGACGCCGATGCGAAGAGCACGACGGCTCGTTCCCGCCTTGCCGCTGAAAACTGGGATGAGCGAATTGTTGTCACCACCAACGTCCAATTCTTCGAGTCGCTTCACGCGAATCGCACATCGCGCTGCCGGAAGCTTCACCGCGTGGCACGGTCTGTCATCATTTTTGATGAGGTGCAGACGCTGCCGGTGGACTACCTTGAGCCCTGCCTGCGCAGCATGGAGGAACTGACAAAGAACTACGGATCAACGGTCGTTCTTTGCACCGCGACCCAGCCTTCTATCGAACGCCGGCCCGATTTCCCGCCGGGCATTGCCGCGCCAGCGGAGATCGTTCCCGACCCTGCCGCCCTGCACAAGCGCCTTCGTCGGGTGGAGGCGTCCCTTCTGGGCAAGCAAAGCAACGAGGAATTGCTGCCAAGACTGTGTGCGCACGAGCAAGCGCTCTGCATCGTAAATACACGTCGGCATGCCCGAGAACTTTTTGACTTGCTACCAGCCGACGATGGTCGCTTCCACCTCAGCGCGCTCATGTGTCCGGCGCATCGAAAAGTCAAACTGGACCAAATCAAGTCGCGCTTGGAAAAAGGCCTGCGGGTGCGGCTGATTTCGACTCAGCTCATCGAGGCGGGTGTAGACATAGACTTTCCAGTGGTTTTTCGCTCCCTATCCGGTCTGGATTCTATCGCTCAGGCGGCTGGGCGATGCGACCGTGAGGGCTCGTTGACGGGCAAACTTGGAAAACCCGGCGGGCAGCTCTTCATCTTTGAACCGCCGCAGTTGCCCCCGGCAGGATTCCTTCGCAACACGGCCGCCTCCGCAGCAGAGGTGCTGGCCAATTCGCCACGCGACCTGCTTTCGCCGGAAGCCATCGAGGCCTATTTCCGCATTCATTACTGGCAACACCAGTCAGAAATGGACCGGCACCGCATTCTCGATTGCTGGCCCGGTCAAATCACCCGCCCGGACGAACTGCTGCTTTTTCGCTTCAAAACCTGTGCGGCGAGTTTTCGCCTTATCGACGACTACACAGATCCTGTTCTGATTCCGTACGGGGACAAAGGCCGGGATCTGTGCGACGAGCTTCGAGAAACATTCGATCCCGGCCGTCTTCGCTACCTTGCCCGGAAGCTCCAGCGCTTTTCAGTCTCCATTCCAACCCCCCAGCACCAGAGGCTCCTTTCCGCCGGAGTACTCCTCCCCGTCCATGAGCATTTTTACATTCTGAACAGCACCCACCATTACAACGAAGAATTTGGCCTCCACCCCGAGCCAGATCTCGCCATGCGCCCGGAACAATCTATCCTCTGAATCTCATGTCCTACGGAATCAAACTCCACGTCTGGGGCGAGTTCGCCTGCTTCACCCGCCCGGAAATGAAAGCCGAACGCGTATCCTACGACATCCTCACCCCGTCCGCCGCCAGGGGCCTCCTCGAAGCCATCTACTGGAAGCCGCAGATCCGGTGGGTGATCGACAGAGTCCATGTTTTAAAGCCCGTGCGCTTTACCTCGATTCGACGGAACGAGGTCGGCAAAAAAATGGTCTCGCCAACAGTTGCCCAAATCCGCGGAGGGGCACCAGGCGACATGGCTCTGATCATCGAGGACGAGCGGCAGCAGCGGGCTTCGCTCCTGCTGCGCGATGTGGGCTACGTCATCGAGGCCCACTTTGACCTTCTCGAATTCTCCGAACCGGAGGGCAAGCATCTTGATATCTTCAACCGCCGCGCCCGCAAGGGGCAATATTTCCACCACCCCTACTTCGGGACACGCGAGTTTCCAGCCAACTTCACGCTTGTCGAATCTGCATCTGACATGCCTCCCAGCGAACTGCCAGAAGCAGATCGCAATAGGGATCTTGGCTTCATGCTCCACGACATCGCATTCACTCAGGACCCGAAGACGAAAAAGGTCCGGGACACATCCCCCCGCTTCTTCCGGGCCGTCATGGAAAACGGCATCGTTTCCATCCCCCCCTTCCACCAGGCAATCGCATGATCCTCGAATCTCTCAACCAACTCTACGAGCGACTCGCCAAGGATCCTTCCTATGGCCTGCCGACCCCGGGATACAGCGTGCAGGATATTACTTTTGAAGTGGTTCTCCTCGCCGATGGATCCCTCCATGCGATACAGGATGCTCGTTTGGATAAAAGGCCCCGCAGCTTAAAAGTTCCCGGAGAAGGAAAGCCACCTGGTAAAGTCACTTCAGCCAGCGCACCGAAAAAAGCGGGTCTTTTTTGGAATGATGTCAGTTTTATGCTGGGTATTGAACTGACCGATACCCCAGCGGCAAATGATCTCAAATTTTCTGCCTTTCGCGAAAACCATCTGAAGGTTCGCGACGAAATAGATACCGAAGAGTTTGAAGCCATCTGTTGCTTCCTATGCGCCTGGAATCCGTCTTCCGAAATGCACAGGGCTGCAGACCTCAAAGGCTACGCAAAAACTGGGTATGGCGTTTTCAGAGTTCTTTCCAGAAAAGAGCCTCGCTTGGTCCATGAGATTGAGAAAGTGGTAACTTGGCTAAATCGTGATTCTGAACCGAAAACGATTGGTGCCTCTAACCAACAGTGCCTTGTCACGGGAAATTTCTTTTCTTCGGATAATATAGCTCGCATTCACCAGCCGAAAATAAAAGGAGTTGGACAGAACAGGACCTTGCTGGTCTCGTTCAACGATTCTGCCTACGAATCCTACGGCAAGGATCAGAGCTTCAACTCTCCGGTTTCAGAGCAGGCGACATTCCAATACTGCAACGCTCTGAACGCCCTCCTCTCCGGACCGCAGTCGCGGCGGCACCGGGTGACCATTGGCGATGCCACGACCGTCTTCTGGACCGAGCGAGAGACGGTCGCTGAATCACTTTTCGCCAAATTTCTCGGTGGCGATACCGAAGAAAAAAAATCCACCAGCGATGATCCGGTCATGCACTCGCGGCTCGAGGCCTTTCTAAACACCCTGCGAAAGGGTGGGGGGACACTGCCCGACGAACTTGGTGACCCGGACACGAAATTCTACATCCTTGGCCTTTCTGGCAATGTCACCCGGCTTTCGGTGCGATTCTGGCATGTCGGGACCATTGCCCAGATGATTGCGCGGTTGCGCTCGCATTTCGATACGCTGAGGATTGTTCACCAATACGAGACTGATTCGGATTTCCCCCCGACTTTCCGTTTGCTGGATCAAACAGCACCATATCGCAATGGGAAAGTTGATAGGGACAGTATTCCACCTCTGCTCGGGGGGCAACTCATGCAGTCAATCCTTCAAGGCACTCCTTACCCTCTGGCCTTGTATAATTGTGTTCTAAATCGCCTTCGCGTTCTCGAAACAGACCAGCATGGAAAGAGTCGGGAACGGGTTTCGCATCTGAAAGCGTCCATTCTCAAAGCCGTTCTCACCCGCAATTATCACCACACAATACCTATGAGCCTCGACACCACACGAACTGAACCCGCCTATCTCCTCGGTCGCCTTTTCGCGGCTTTGGAAAAAACCCAGGAGGAGGCCATCCCCGGAATCAACGCAACGATCCGCGACAGATTCTACGGGAGTGCCTCTGCCACCCCGGGAGCTGTCTTCCCCAGGCTCCTGCGAACCTACCAGCATAACCTTTCAAAGTTGGAAGGAGGACAGAAGGTCAACCGCGACCGGCTTGTTCAAGCGATCCACGGGGCGCTAGCCTCTTTCCCCACCCACCTCGGCCTTGAAGATCAAGGCCTCTTCGCCATCGGCTACTACCACCAGCGACAGGATTTTTTCACCAAGAAAGAAAAACCAGAAACCACAACAGTAGAGTAACAGCAGAAAGACCAACACACCATGAACCGCTACGACTTCATTTATCTCTTCGACGTCCTCGACGCCAACCCGAACGGCGACCCCGATGCCGGCAACTTGCCGCGTATTGACCCAGAGACCGGGCAGGGGCTCACCACGGATGTCATGCTCAAACGGAAAATTCGGAATTATGTGCAGACCGTGAAGGGGGATTCCTCTCCGAATAAGATTTACGTCCAAACGAGGGACATCGCCCTTTCCACGGAGCGGAAGCCAGCAACCGAACAGAAGGAGAAATCTCCAAAAGCCTACATGTGCGAGCACTATTTCGATGTTCGCGCTTTCGGCGCCGTCATGTCGATGAAGGAAGCTAACTGCGGTCAAGTGCGCGGCCCCGTCCAGCTCTCTTTTGCCCGATCAATTGACCGGATCGTAACCGCTGAGCATGCGATCACCCGCTGCTCAGCTGAAACCGAGAAGGAAATCAACAAGGAAACCGGCGACAACCGCACGATGGGCCGGAAATTCACGGTTCCCTACGCGCTTTACCGCGCACACGGATTCATCAATCCCTTCCTTGCCGCGCAGACTGGCTTCTCCGACACAGATCGTGAGTTGCTTTTCACCGCATTGGAAAATGCCTTCCAGTTCGACCAATCCGCAGCGCGGCCGGCTGGGAGCATGAATCCACGTGCGCTCCTCGTCTTCGGGCACAACTCCCAGCTGGGAGACGCCCCCAGCCACAAGTTGTTCGAAGCCGTTACCGTCGCCCTGAAGTCGGGTGTCGAAGTCCCTCGCGCGTTTTCTGACTACGAGGTCAAAATTGACGAGTCTGCGATCCCGGCTGGCGTCACCCTCATCCGCCGTCCGGTGTGAGTGAGCAGAACGATGTTCTCCGGTCGGCCTGGGACAAGGTCGATGAAGCGCCGGAGCCGCTGCTTGCGAGAATCAAGCAGCGGCTTCCCGAGCTTGAGGACCTCTTAAAGAGAGTCTCTGATCATTGGGGGTTTGAAGACGGCTTTTACCGCTTCTACCACCAGAGCTTCAAAGTCTATGGGCTCCAGATGCTGACCGTCCAAATCCGCGAAACTCTTGCCTCGTTGAATCCCGGCAAGGAAATGAACGCATGGTTTTGTCGCATTCTCGACGAGGGAACAGGCCGCAAGTTTGTGCCGGAAGCGAATCAGGACTGGCTTGCCCACACACGGCCAATTCTTGAGGCATTCTTTCACGCGAGGTCGATGCTGGAACTCGCGGTCAAATACGGGCGTGAGCTCGAACGCGCGCCGACCATGATGCCAAGCGGATGGGCTGCATTGCTCTATCTGTATGACATGCGCTGGGAGCAACTTGAGCCGCCGATCTGCGATGTGCCTTCCTCAGCCTCCGCTCCCGCCAATCACCCGCCGTATCAAGACACCCGATTTGAAATGTAGTGGACACGATCCCGATTTCCGCATTACAGCATGCCCTCTTCTGCGAGCGGCAGTTTGCACTCATCCATCTCGACCGCGAGTGGAACGAGAACCGTTTCACTGCAGAGGGGAGGGTCATGCACGACCGGGCTCACGAGGGGCCGGCGGAATCCCGTGGGGAGATTCGGACCGTGCGCGGGATTTCTGTGGCATCGGTTGTCCATGGGCTCACCGGACAATGCGATGTCGTCGAGTTCCACCGTGATGGACGCGTGATCCCGGTCGAATACAAGCGGGGAAAACCGAAAAGCCATCGGGCGGATGAGGTCCAGCTTTGCGCTCAGGCAATCTGCCTGGAGGAGATGCTTGCGCTGCAGCCCATTCTGGTCGGGTTTCTTTACTACGGCAAACCCCACCGCCGGACCGAGATCTGCCTTGATGACGAGTTGAGGACAGTCACCCTAGGCGTAGCTGCCCGCGCCAGCGAGATCCTTAGATCCGGCACCATCCCTCCGGCTCGCTACGAAAAATCCAAGTGTGGCGTCTGCTCGCTTATCGAAATCTGCCAGCCGATGTGCCGGAAATCCGCGGCGAACTGGCTCGCGGCGCAGCTCAGCCAATCTGAAATCTCAAATTTAAAATCTCAAATTCTACCCCCATGACGTACAAACGATTTGAAGACCTCCCTGTCTGGCACGATGCCATCCGCCTCGCCGAAGGATGCGAGGATTTTATTCTGGCGGCAAAGGACCTGATCACATGGTCCAAGCGTGACCAGATCGACAGGGCATCGCTCTCGGTTTCTAACAACATCGCCGAGGGATTCGAGCGCGGCACGACGAACGAATTGCTCGCATTCCTCTACATTGCGCGCGGATCAGCCGGCGAGGTCCGCTCGATGCTCTGCTTCTTCGAGCGCCGGCCAGCCCTCCAGAATTTTAAATCTCAGATCTCAAATCTCAAATCCCTTGCCGAAAGCTGCTCCCGGCAAATCCGCGCCTGGGCAGACTCCCTTCAAAACTCTGACATCAAAGGCCCCAGGCATCTCACGGAGCAAAGTCGCCGGGGTCATGAAGGCAAAAAGCGGGCTGAAGAGTTTCTCAAAAAATTGAACGACAGCCTGCCGCCCGGCCACCCGGCCCGCAGGGATTTCTAATCTCAAATCTGAGATCTCAAATGCCATGAAGACCCATCTCAACACACTCTTTGTCACGTTGGAGGGCGCCTATCTTCGCAAGGACGGTGAGGCGGTGGAGGTCCGGCATGACGGCCAGACAAAGCTCCGGGTTCCTCTTCACAACCTCGACGGCATCGTCTGCTTCGGCTACGACATTGTGGCCAGCGCAACCCTCATGTCCGGGTGCGCAGAGGGGGGGGTATCGCTCTCGTTCCACTCCCCCCACGGAAAATTCCTGGCCTGCACGAATGGTTTCACACCGGGAAATATCCTGCTCCGGCGCGAACAATACCGCCGGGCGGACAGCGAAATCGCGAGCCTCGAAATCGCTAGGAACATCGTCGCCACAAAAATCGCCAACTCCCGGAGCATCCTGCAGCGTGCGGCAAGAGACCATGGGGACAAGGACGCCACACGCGCATTCGAACTCTCCCAGGCCGTCGACTTTCTCGACCGGCGCATCGGCTTTGCCGCGCGGACCGTGTCCCTCGAAGAATTGCGAGGGGTCGAGGGCGATTCCGCCTCCGCCTACTTCGCCGTCTTTCCCCGCCTGCTGACAAATCACGATCCCGCAATCACTTTTGATGGACGCTCCCGCCGTCCGCCACGTGATCCGGCCAACGCCCTGCTGTCCTTTCTCTACAGCCTCCTGATGCATGACTGCCGGTCTGCTCTCGAATCCTGCGGCCTCGACCCGCAATGCGGATTCCTCCACCGCGACCGCCCCGGACGGCCCTCGCTCGCCCTTGACCTTATGGAGGAATTCCGCGCCTTTCTCGCCGACCGCACCGCGCTTTCCCTTTGCAACCGCCGCCAGATCCAAAGCTCGGATTTCCGCACAGAGGATGCCGGCGGAGTTTTCCTCAAGGACGACGCGCGGAAAACCGTTCTTGTCGCTTGGCAGGAGAGAAAATCCGATGAGGTCACCCATCCGTTCCTGGAGGAAAAAATGACCGTTGGCCTTCTCCCCCACATCCAGGCGCGCCTTCTCGCGCGCCACGTGCGCGGGGACCTAAATGCCTACCCGCCCTTTCTCGTGAAATAATCCCATGCAAGTCCTTGTCACCTATGATGTCGCCACCTCCAGCGACGGCGGCTCGCGCCGCTTGCGGCGCGTCGCAAAACTCTGCCTCGACTACGGACAGCGTGTCCAAAATTCCGTCTTCGAATGCAAAATCGACCAAGCCCAGTTTGTCGCACTCCGAACAAAAATCCTCGATCTTGTGGATTGCGACCAAGACTCCGTAAGGTTCTACTTCCTTGGAAATGATTGGAATGTCCGCGTCGAACACTACGGAACCAAGCCCTCCCTCAACATGGATGGCCCGCTCCTCGTCTGACTCTCCGCGAACCCCAACTGCTCATGCCTCCCTTCACACGTTCGCGGGACCTCCAACCCCCTGAATAAAAGCTCTTTGACATTTTTTCTGACGATCGCAGTGGTCCGGATGGATCACATTTGCGTTCGCTCGCGCTGAAGCTTAAATAAATAGAAGCAGGCAAGGAATTTCCCCTTGCCGCAGTCGCGCCCCTCGCGGGCGCGCGGATTGAAACTCCAAATCTTCCCGGGGCACCCGATTTCAATGTCGTCGCGCCCCTCGCGGGCGCGCGGATTGAAACGCAATGAACGGAGCCCCCTTTGTTGGGGTAACGCGTCGCGCCCCTCGCGGGCGCGCGGATTGAAACGGACTCCTCACGCTGGAATACAAAAAGCTCCAAGGTCGCGCCCCTCGCGGGCGCGCGGATTGAAACGTCATCCATGCCAAAGGCGTAGCCCCGATGATCGTCGCGCCCCTCGCGGGCGCGCGGATTGAAACATTATTGCTCCTGGGGCAAGAGTCGAGTCCGCGCGTCGCGCCCCTCGCGGGCGCGCGGATTGAAACGCAACATTAAGAGTCTGCGTGCGGAAGTTGTGAGTCGCGCCC
>JBGTAT010000043.1:0-4961 GCA_041749755.1 Terrimicrobiaceae bacterium
GCAGCACGACCGAGGCCCCGTCGTACGAAACCAGAGACGCCTTCACCGGAGCCGGGCTGCCGAGCTCCCAGTCGCGAACCGGGTTCGCCGGATGCAGCTGGGCCATAGCCAGCGGCGCGGCTGCACTCAGGCCGAAAAATAAAATTAAAAACCTCCAGGGCGTCGCCATGGCGGCGAAGCTATGCGCTCACCCGGCCGGATTCAAGCCTAGGCGATGCGGGCTTTGAACATGCGCTCGCGCAGGCCGCCCTGCTCCAGAAAATCTCTCTCCAGCCGACGCAGTTGCTGGTCGAGAAGGTAGTTGGTCTGGTGGATCAGGCAGATGGCGATATTGGCAATCACCTCCGGCGGGCGCGTGTCCACAAACTCACTGTAAAGATCGAAGGTCTGCGGGGTCATGCGGCCCCGCTGCCTGACAAACTGGGCCTCTTTTGAATCCTTGTCCCACATGCGGTGCTCGCGCACGCGCAGGTAGTCGCGGTAGTCGGCAAGGAGTTCTTCCAGGCTGGCCCGGCCAACACTGGTGAGCTTGATTTCGGTTTCTTTGGAGGTGAGAGCCGCCTTGCTGCCCTCAAGAATATTCTGTTTGCCAGAACGTGCCGCCTGCACCATCTGGTCAACAGTGCGGTCGCCCTTTTTCAGAAAACGCCCGCAGAAGCGAAACGTGATGTCGTAGACGACCTCCGCCTTTTGGTAGGAGAGGAGCGTCTGGTAATCGCCCTGCGGAGGGATAATCGGATGGGCATCGATCGTGGAGGGATGTAGGCGAGGGGAGTTATGGGAGCTATGGGAGTTATGCCCCCCATGATTCGCATGCCTCTCATTATTCCCATCGGTTTTCATAGCCTGCCAGCGCACTGTAGGCCATACCATCGAACCCATTGCAAGTGAAGCCGTATTTTGCGGTGGGCCGCCAAAGCGCCCGCCGCAGCCTGCAAAACCCGGGCTCTACCGGTATTTGGCGGGAAGCGCTTTGCCGGCTTTGGCGCTCCGGGTGGCGAGGTCGAGGATGTGGATCGGGCGGCGGGACCACTCGGCCGTGATGATCAGGTCCGCCTTGGCGGTGAGGTGGGCGGCGATGTTTTCGTAATACAGGTGGCCGGCGCTGGCTGGGTTCTTGATCCGGGTTTGCACCGAGCGATCTTTGAGCTGCTGGAAGAGCGTGCTGTGCGCATGGTCGAGGACGAGCGTGCCTTTGGTTCCGGTGATTTCCAGTATCCCCTGCTTCGGCTTTGAATCCACCGAGGAGATCGTGAGCGACAGCCACTGGGGGCCCTCAAAACGCACGACGAGGAACCCTTCGTCCTCATTGGTATCGTTTTTCCACTTTGTCTTAGGCGCCCAAAATCCCTCGTGGGCAAACCCGCTCACCTCCCGGATCGGGGCATCAATGAGCTGCAGGGAGTATTCCAGAAGGTGAACCCCCCAGTCGTAGAGGATGCCGCCGGAAATGCTTCGGCTGGTCCTCCACCAATCGCCGGGCTGGGAATACCCGCCCATGTGGCACTCGATGCGGATCACGTCCCCGAGGACCTTTTTCTTTTTGACGAGCTCCACAGCTTGGAGGATCAGCCCGTCCCAATGCCGGTTGTGGTAGGTCGAGAGCATCACCCCAGACTTTTTGGCAGCGGCGATCATCGCGTCCGTTTCTGCCGTTGTGATCGCGAGGGGCTTTTCGCAAACGACATGGCGCCCGGCCTTCAGGCACTCGATGGCGAGGGCGGCATGCGTGTTATGCGGCGTGATGATCACGACCAAATTGACGGGCGAGGACTTCAGCATCTCGGTCACCGAGGAGAACGTGCCGATGCCGGGGAAGTCGGTCTTCGCGATGGCAAGCCGGCCCGGATCCACCTCTGCCACCGCAACCGGGGTCATGCCCGCCTTCTGCATTTCGAGCAGATGCTGGCGCCCCATGTTGAAAGCCCCGCCGTAGCCGATGACGCCAACCTGGATCTCCGACGCCTTTTTGTAGGATTTCATAAATTTTAAAGCACTCCGGCGGCCCAGAGGAATCCGTTCACGGTCAGCTTGCGGGCCTCCGGGAACTTTTCGAATTCGGCCGGCTCGTGGCCGAGGGCGGAATAAAACACCCGGCCCTTGCCCCACCGGCGGACCCAGGCTGCGGGCATCGTGCACGAGCGCCCTTCGTAAACGTATTCGGCATCGGCGAGCACATGCACGGCCGGATCGATCATCATGTAGTATTGCTCGGACGTATAAGCAAACGAGGCCGGGAGACCGAAGGTGATCGGGGATGCAAAATCTTTGATGCAGACCCGGTAGTCGCCCACGTGGGGGTGGCCGACAAAATGCCCTCCGACCATCCACTCATAATCCAGGTTGCCGCGGAAGGCGTCGCCCATCCCGCCATGGATCCCTGCAAGGCCGGCGCCCTCCCGGACGGCACCAATCAGCCCGGCGCTCTGCTCGGCGGTCAGTTGGCCCATCGTCCAGCAGGGCGAAATGACATCGTAGGATTTCAGGCGCTCGGAATCAGCGAAGACGTCGAGGGTGGGCTCGATGTCGGCTTGAAAACCTAAGTCGCGAAGATCTCCAGCAAAGAGGTCCGCCACTTTTTCCGGATGGTGGCCGGCCCAACCGCCGGCAATAAACAAGGCTCGTTTCATAGGGAGTGTCAGGTGATAAGGAGGTGACCCTAGTTGTTCTTCCTAAAATTGTGGATACACCCTACGGTCAAAAACATGGACTTTCTGACCAGGCACTGGGCACCCCTTCAACGGCGATTTCCTAATGGTCTGCCCCTCGCTTCCTCCGACTATATCGAGGCCAAGACAGACTGGGTAAGAATCCAGTTTACGACATGCAATTTCTCCATGATCCTGAGGGGTCGTGGAGAGTTTTACAGAAAGGGACAAACATGGACCATTAACGCACCGTGCGTGATCACCCAGTGGCCCGGGGAATGGGTGGAATACGGGCCGGTCAATGGCCCCTGGACCGAATGGTATTGCGTGTATGGCCGGCCCTTGTTTCGCAGGTTCCGGGCGCGCGGCTTGCTTGATCCCTTACGCCCCGTCTGGCCGGTGGCCGATCCGGCTTCGCTCCACCTGCATCTCTCCGAGTTTGCCGGCCTGACGCGGGCGGAAGATCCCGGGTGGGTTGTGGACATGGTGGACCGCGTGGCAGAGCGCGCCATCCTCTCCACGTGGCTCCCGCCAGAGCCGGGGTGGCAGGAGGACTCCGGCATCCGCGCTGCGGCCAAGGCCCTCCGCGAGAACCTCGCCCATCCCTGGGACTTTGCCGAGCTCGCCGCGAGGAACGGCTATTCCCTCACCACGTTTCGCCGCCGGTGGGTTGCAATCTTCGGCAGGCCACCGGCGGACCTGCTGCGCCACCTCCGGCTCACCGAGGCATGCCGGCTTCTTGTGGAGAGCCGGCTCCGCATTAAAGAAATCGCTGCGCTCACCGGGTTTGAGGATGAGCTGTATTTCTCCCGGCGCTTCCACCAGGACATCGGGCATTCGCCGCGCGACTACCGCAGGATCTACCGGCTTAGCCGCTGAGGTTTCGCCGCAGGAGGAGAATATTTTTCGGTGTGCTGCCCCGAGAGGTCGGGCTATCCCAGCCGAAAAAATCCCGAGGCGGTTTTTTCGGTGGCGGCGGCGATTTGTTCGAGCGAGGCCCCGCGGAGCTCGGCTATTTTTTCGGCGACGAGCCGGGTGTGGGCGGGCTCGCAGCGCTTCCCTCGGTAGGGCACGGGGGCCAGGTAGGGGCAGTCGGTTTCGACCATGAAGGCATCCTCGGGAACCATCGCGACGACCTCCCGGACGAGCGCCGCATTCTTGAATGTCACGATCCCGGTGAACGAGACGAGGTGGCCCATCGCGAGGATCTCGCCGGCCTGATCGGGGGTGTTCCCGAAGCAGTGGAAAACCCCTCGCAGGCGGCCGGTGTAGGCGGAAAGGATCTTGATCGTATCGTCCCAGGCGTCGCGCTGGTGGATCACGACGTTGAGCCCGAGCTCGGCGGCCAGGTCGAGCTGCGCCGCAAAGGCCTCCGCCTGCGCGGCCCGGTAGGCCCCGTCGATAATCATGGCCTCGGTATCCTCGGCCATCTCGGCCTGGAGCGCGGTCAGCGCGGGCGAGGAGGACAGTTTTTCCGACGGCGGATGGTGGTAATCGAGCCCGGTCTCGCCGATCGCGGCGACCTTCGGGTGGGATGCAAGCCCGCGGAGGACGTTCAGCCAATCCCCGGATTCCTCGTCGACGTTTGTCGGGTGCAGGCCGACGACCGCGTGGACGTGAGGGAATTTTTCTGCGATTGCGAGCGCGCGCCGGCTGCTTTCGATGCCGGTTCCGACCGTGAGGATCCGGCGGACCCCCGCCTCTCCTGCGCGAGCGATAGCCCCCTCCAGGTCGTTCGAAAAATCCGGGTAATCGAGATGGGCGTGGGTGTCGGTGAGCATGCGATTAATTGAGGAGTTCGTACCAGGTGCTGCGCTGGCGGGGTTCGTAGCCGGCCTCGCGGATCAGGCGCTCGATATCTTTTGCGCCGAGCCGGAACGTCGTGCCGGCGCTCGAAACAACATTTTCTTCCATCATGACGCTGCCGAAGTCGTTCGCGCCGAACTGGAGCGCGACCTGGCCGATCTTCGGGCCCTGCGTGACCCACGAGCTCTGGACGTTTTCGAAGTTATCGAGGAAGATCCGCGCGATCGCCTGCATCCTCAGGTATTCCGCGCTGGTGACCGTCTCGGCGCGGAGCTTGGTATTTTCTGGCTGAAACGTCCAGCAGATGAACGCGGTGAAACCGCCGGTCTCGTCCTGCAGGTCCCGCAGCTTGCAGAGGTGATCGATGCGGTGATGGGCCTCCTCAATGTGGCCGTAGAGCATCGTCGCGTTGGAGCGGAGGCCGAGCCGGTGGGCGGCGCGGTGGGTGTCGATCCAGCAGCGGTAGTCGGCCTTGTGCTCGCAGATCTGCGAACGGACTTCTTCATC
>JBGTAT010000044.1:0-9487 GCA_041749755.1 Terrimicrobiaceae bacterium
ATCTGCTCAAAGTTCATCAGCCGCTGGAGCACGGTTGTCTCCGGGCCGGAGGCCATCGGGACCAGGATCCTGACGCGCTCCGGATGGCGGGTCGCCAGGCTCAGGCAGAGGTATCCGCCGATCGAGGCCCCGACCGCCGCATGCAGGGTCTGAATTTTGAGGTGGTCGAGCAGCTTGATCTGCGAGTCCACGATGTCCGCCATCCGGATCACGGGAAAATCCGCTCCCCAGCGACGGCGGCCGCGCCGCGCGGCTGGACCGGTCGATCCGTAGCAGCCGCCGAGGTAGTTGGCGCAGACCACAAAAAAGCGATCCGTATCGAGGGCTTTTCCCGGCCCGATAAATTCGCTCCACCAACCCTCGTGGAGCTCCTCGGTCCAGCGGCCGTCGAGCCCCGGGACGTCCGGGTTGATCCCGGCGGCATGCTGACTGCCGGTCATCGCATGGAAGACGAGGATCGCATTCGATCGGTCGCGGTTCAGCTTCCCGTACGTCTCGTACGCCAGGGTGAACCCGTCGAGAACCGCGCCGCAGCGGAGCGGAAACGCCGGACCCGTGTGGTCAAAAAATCGGGTGGCGACCCGACCGACCGAATGGGATTTACGGAGCGGCATTCAGCGCCTGGTCGAGGTCCGCGAGGATGTCGTCGATATTTTCGATGCCGACCGAGAGCCGGATGTAGTCGGCCGTGACTCCTGTTGACTCCTGCTCCTGCGGGGTGAGCTGCTGATGCGTCGTCGAGGCCGGGTGGATGACCAGGCTCTTGGCGTCGCCGATGTTGGCCAGGTGGGAGAACAGCTTGACCGAGTTGATGAAGGCTTTCCCAGCCTCCATCCCGCCCTGAATCCCGAAGCCGACGATCCCGCCAAACCCGCCGCGCAGGTACTTCGCCGCCATCGCGTGGTTCGGGTGGTCCGGCAGCCCGGGATACGTCACCCAGGCAACCTTCGGATGGTTTTGAAGATGCTTGGCGACCGCGAGCGCATTTTCCGAATGTTTCTGGATCCGCAGCGGGAGCGTCTCGAGCCCCTGGAGGAACTGGAACGAGTTAAACGGGCTCAGCGCCGCTCCGATGTCGCGGAGGAGCTGGACGCGAACCTTCAGGATGAAGGCCACATTGCCCATGCCGGGAACGTTGCCCAAGGCATCCCAAAAAATGAGCCCATGGTAGCTGGGATCGGGCTCGGTGAACTCCGGGAAAAGCCCGTTGTTCCAGGCAAACTTGCCGGAGTCCACGATCACCCCGCCGATCGACGTCCCATGCCCGCCGACATACTTCGTGGCCGAGAGAACGACGATGTCCGCCCCGTGGTCGATAGGCTTGACCAGCCCGACCCCGACCGTGTTGTCCACCACCAGCGGGATCCCGGCCTCGTGCGCGATCCGGGCGAGCGCCTCAAAATCCGGGACGTCGAGCTTCGGGTTGCCGATCGTCTCGCAGTAGATCGCGCGCGTCCTCGGGGTGATGGCCTGCCGGAATGCCTCCGGGTCCTTCGAGTCCACAAAGATGACCTTGCGTCCGAGCTTCGGAAACGTGTGGTGGAAGAGCTGGTACGTTCCCCCGTAGAGGTTGTTCGCCGCCACGACCTCGTCGCCGACCTGGGTGATCCCGAGCAGGGCAAACGTCGTCGCCGCCGATCCCGACGCCACCGCCAGCGCGCCAGTGCCGCCCTCCAGAGCTGCCATCCGCTGCTCGAAGACGTCGGTCGTCGGATTCATGATCCGCGTGTAGATGTTCCCGAATTCCTTCAGCGCAAAAAGGTTTGCGGCGTGTTCGGTGCTCTTGAAGACGTACGACGTTGTCTGGTAGATCGGCACCGCGCGCGAGCCGGTGGTCGGATCGGGAACTTGTCCGGCATGGAGGGAGAGAGTTTCGAAGCGGTGTGACATAGGCTGGCCACCATATCGCATCCTGGCCGGATTTCAAACGTCAAGATATTCCCCCGCACCCGCGCGCCTCAGGCATTCCAGATTCCAAGATTATCAATCGAAAATTGCCTGCTGAAGATGCGGATTTTCTTCGAAGTTCCTCCGGAAGGTGCTATCTCTACCTGAGATGAACGAGATCAACTCTGCTTTGGGAGTGGTTTGCAAGGGGCAGAATTCGCCCGGCGGGGGCGAAGGGGAATGAGTAAACCCCTTTTCCCCTACCAGCAGGTGCGCCAGTTTGCTCTGGACCAGATTGCCAGCGGCCAATGGCGGCCCGGGGGGTTGATTCCCTCTGAAATGAAGCTGGCCGAGCAGTTGTCGGTTCACCGCCTGACCGTCAACCGCGTCCTGACGGAGCTGGCGCGGGAAGGTTTGGTGGAGCGCCGGCGGCGAGTGGGAACGACCCTGCTCGCGCAGCGCAAGCGACCGATCAAACCGAGCTCGGGCCATGGGCTGGTGGGGCTGATCACTGGCCACCATTTCGATCCTGTCAGCAATCCGTTCTACGGAGTGATTTTTGAGAAGATGCGTAAGATTCTAAAAGCGCACAGCATTTATCTCATCCCCCTTGGCGACGCGAGCGAGTTCTTTGACAGCCAGTCGAGCCTGGCCGTGCCTCCCGGGGATCTCTCGGCGCTGGCCATGCTGGGAACCCCCGACAATCCGCGCACCATGCGACAGCTTGAGGAGTCCAGCCAGCCGGCCGTCATCATCGCCGTCTCGGAATACGAGGGTCCGCTTCCGCACGTTGCGACAGAGGATGCGGCGGATGCCGGGCTGGTGGCAAAGAAGCTCCTGGCCAGAGGGCACCGCCGGATCGTGCACCTGAACGCAATTCCGCCGATGAGGATCCAGTCGAGGCTCAACGGGTTTTTGGCAGCCTGCGAGAACGAGGGCCACTCGCTTCCCTTCCGCTATTTGGTCGAGGCGGGCGGCTTGGAGATCCGCGACGGGAAGGAGGCGATGCAGGGGTTTCTCAAGCAGGGGCTTCCTTTCACGGCTGTTTTTGGAGCGATCGACAACCTGGCGCTCGGGGCGATGGCGGCCCTCCTGGAAAGCGGCGTAAAAATTCCCGAGCAGGTGAGTATTGTGGGCTTCGATGGAATCGATGCGGCCATCCATGGCGTACCCCCGCTTTCCACAATGAAAGTTTCCCGCAGCAGCCTAGCCGAGGAGGCGGCGGAGTGCCTGGTCGCCATCTGCAACGGGAAGCCCGCTCCGGAGCAGAGAAGGCAGATCCGCTCGAGGTGGATCGAGGGATCGACGCTTGGGGCCGCATCGGATGGTCCCCTTTCGAAGGCAAGTTCAGGTCCCAGCCGGCCGGCCTCCCGAAAAACGTCGGGACACTGAAAGGAAACGGGCCAAACCTCAGCATTCCCTGGGTCTCACGCAGGCTCACGGAGCGCGCAACTCCGCAAACTTTCAGCGCAAAAGCCGCTTTTGCGACAGCGGAACGAGGGACCCGTTTCGCCACCGCCGTTTTCGGGTTCAGACCTCCTCAAGGACTGTGATCGAGTGGGGAGTGATCATGATTTCGGCTTCTCCCGATTTCGGGATGCAGATCGATGGCATCTCCTGCGATTTGCGCATCTCGTCCACGACGGTGCGCCGGAATTGCACCCCCGCCCAATCGGGGGGCACTCGGAGAAAAATATCCGCGTTTCGTCCGGGCCGGTCATGCACGATAACGACGCTGCGAAGTCCCTCCGGTGTTTCCGCGGCAGCCGCATGCACGTGGGGGACGAGTCCGTCGGAATGAAGGCAGCGGCAGACCCGTATGGTTGACCGGGGAGGAATGGCCCGCATCAGGGCGCGGTAGGCCGGATAGATGTTCGGTGATGCTAGAACCGGGCCATCCGCTTCGGGCCACTCGATGAGGCCCCAGCGGCCGTCAACCCCGGGATCCACGCAGAGCGCCCAGCGAAGAAAGCCATCAACCCCCTCGTTGATCGCCCGGACGACAAACTGCGCGTCATGAATCGCGGCGGAATGGCAGCCGGCTGTCTCGTAATCGCGCTGCCCCCAGAAGGGACGACCAAAGAAAAACGTTCCCATTTCCGTGATGAAAAACGGCTTCCCTTGCTGCCCCGCGAAGTCCACCCAGCGACGGATCGTATGCTGCAAGAGGCTGTGAGTCGTGACAAAATCCTCGGTCGGCTCCGGCATCCAGTCGGGCTGATGGAAATAAGCGTGCATGTCCCACGCCGCGAGGGACGGCGAAGGGTCGACCCCGCAGGCCAGAAAATCCATCGGCGGCATCTGCCAGGAGCAAAGATGGCCGGGCCCCACCAAGCCAAGATCCCCCTCTCCGTCCTCATCCAAGACCCTCCGAACCTCCCGATACGTCTGCGCCAGCACGCGAACCTGGCTGCCTCCCCCCGCCACAAAAAAATTGTCGGGATCACGCGCGAGCTTCCCCCAGATCGGCTCATTGAACAGCCCGAGCCATTTCATCCGGCACAGCTTGAGGTCACGGCGCACGTGGCAAACGAGCGGGCGGATGTAGCGGCTGGCGTAATCGGCGGGGTCCTGCGGCGCTCCGCGCCAGCTCACCTTGCCGCTCGGGTCTGACTCCACCGGCCCGCCGTCCGGGCGGGGAACCTGCATCGAGCAAGGCACCAACCAAGGATCCAGCATCCAGTTGACACCGTGCCGGTCACACCACTCATCGAACCACTCCAGCTTGCGCCAGAGATCGTGCGAGGGGTCGAATGTCCCGGCGGCATCATCCCATGGCGACACATCCCCCTCCACAACGGAGCCCTCCAAATACCCGATCCTCAGAAAGCCGGGCCTCGCCTCGTCCAGCAAGCGCCCAATCTGCCCCCATCGATCCCGATCCTCCGTCCGGGGATAATAGCGATCGCGGCCGAGAAACACATTCACCCCGATCCCCTCGGCCATCACCCGCGCCGGACCTTCAACGGAGAACACAACTTGGGGTAGACCAGCGGGATTATATTGCATATGGATATCTAGATAACCACTCTGTGAAAATGCAATTCAAAGATGCAGAATTCGGCAGGATCTTTGACGTGATTGTGGTTGGTGGTGAACCCTGCGGCATTGCCTCCGCAGTAGCCGCAGCCCGCTCCGGAGCGCGAACCCTGCTCGTGGAGCCGACGGCGCACCTGGGGGGACATAGCACCAGCGGCCTGAACACCGGGGAACTCGAGCACATGCTTCGCTGGACCCTTGGCGGGGTCGCGGCCGATGTTTTTAAACGGTTGGGGGAATTTTACGGCTCCGGGGGGCCTGAGTATTTTTTTGAGTCCGGGGTCATCGAAAAGATTTTCAGCCAAATGCTTCTTGAGTCCGGGGTGGAGGTAAGTTTTGCCTGCGGGGTTCGGAGCGTGCGGCTGGAGGACGGCCTGATCCGCCACATTGAGCTTTCCTGCGGAACCCTTCTACGCGCGGGCACGTTCGTTGATGCGAGCTACGAGGGTGACCTGATGGCTCTGGCGGGTGTTGATTCCACGTGGGGGCGGGAAAGCGCGGACGAATTCGGGGAGGAGGCCGCCGGGGTGAGGCTGGATGCGGCCTTGCGTATGGCTGGCACCGTTGATGCGTCGGGCCGGCTGCTGGGCGGGCTTCACGGATGGGTATCGGATGTTCGCCCGGGAGAGAAGGATCACAAGGTGATGTGCTACAACCTTCGCCCCACACTCACTCGTGACCCCGCATGGCGGGTGCCGATTCCAGAACCCTCCCATTACGACCGGGAGGACTACCGCCTGCTGGCCAACTGGCTTGAAGCGGAGGGTGCCGGGGTCCGCCTCGATTGGGTCCTGGACCTCTACGAGCGGAGGCATTCCAAGCTCGAGGCCAACAACTGCCAGGCAGCGATCGTTTCGCTCGGGTATGTTGGCGGACAGTTCGCGTGGCCTGATGCGAGCCCCGAAGCGCGCAAAAAGCTTGCCGACGCCCACGTCAACTACGCCCTTGGGCTGTTCCATTTCCTCGCCCATGACGATTCCGTGCCGCTCCCCTTGCAGAGGGAGATGCAGGCCATCGGGCTTCATGCCGGGGAGTTTGCTGACAACGGCCACCTCCCCTACCGCATCTACGTGCGCGAGGCCCGGAGGATGCGCGGGGCGGTTGTGGTTACGCAACACGATGTGACGACCGATCGCAGGAAGGACGACAGCATTGCCATGGGCAGTCATTTTGTGGACTGCCATCATGTCCAGCGCCTCGCGGTATCGGAGTGCGCGTTCGTCAACGAAGGCAGAATCTGGCGGCCGGGCTACGCTTATCAGATCCCCTACCGCGCGATGCTTCCGCAGCGCGCTCAGTGCCGGAACCTCCTCGTGCCCGGGGCCGCCAGCTTTTCCCATGTGGCCTTTTCCACCTACCGCCTGGAAAGTGTCTGGATGCTGGCCGGCCACGCGGCCGGCACGGCGGCCGCGCTCGCAGCACAGGCATCGCTGGCGGTGCAGGACGTTGACATTCGGACTCTTCAGCAACTCCTTCGCCAGCAGGGTCAGGTTGTCGATTTTCTCCCCGGATGTCCGGAACGCTATGCGGATGGCGACGGCGGATGGCCGGCGTTTTAGCCCTCTGCAAGAAATTCCCGCCGGACGGCGATCGGGATCAAGGACGTCCAGCCGCAAAAATCGGGGCGGGCGGGCAATCCGTAGGAGGGGAATTCAGGGGCGTAGTTTTCCCAAAATGTCCCTGTGGCATCGAAGACGCGATCCACCGCCCGGACGACTTTCGCGGCGAGCGGGACGGCCAGACTTTCTTCACCGGCTTCCCGGAGGCCTCGAAGCACCATGTAGGTCGTCGGCGCCCAGACACCACCCCGCCAGTAGTCGCCCCACGGGCAATAATCCGGATCATCCGCAGGCAGGGACGGAACGGGAACCGGCCTCCCAAATGCGGAGGGATCCCGCAGCGCGCGGGCGAGAGGGCGGATGGTGGAGCGGTCGTCTGCCGCACCCGACCAAAGCGTCCAGAACATGCCGACATGGCGACGGGAGATCTTTTTTCCAAACCCCAGATCGCAGTAGAAACCGGCGCGCGAGTCCCAGCAATGGCGGTTGATGGCCGCATTGATCCCGTCCGAATGGCGGGACCAGGACTCCGATTCGAGGGGCTTCCCGAGGAGTGTGGCAATTTTTGAAAGCCAGCGTGCGTCGAGCGCCATCTGGGCAGAGAAATCCACGGATCGTCCTTGGCGGTTCCAGAGGGGCGAGTAATCCAACGCGCGGGAATTTGAGATCTCCCGGGCAAACCCGCGGACGGACGGGTGACATTTCTGAAGGGAGATCTCCAACCCCAGGCCGTCGGGCTTCCATCCACGGGGCGAGCGGGAGATATTGTCCATTCCTGAACCGTGGGCATCTGAAAAGAAGAGCCCGTCGTCACAGCGGTAGGTTGACTCGAGGAACCCATGGAACCGGACCAGTGAAGGATAGGCCTTACGCAGGCGTGGGACGTCGGGGCGGGCTTGCTGCAGCTCCATTTCTGCCCAGGCAAGCAGGGGCGGATTTGTGGAGATCGGATGCGCAGGATCCCAGATATCCTCCCCTTGCGGGCTGATCTGGCGGCAGATGAAACCGCTGGGGCGCTGGACCCGGTAGAAATTGTCAAGCGCCGGGCGGATCGGCAGGGAGGGCGTGTGCTTGGCCCAAGCTGCAAGCATGCAGGTGTCCCAGAGGAAAAGATCCCCGTTGAAGGCGGCGTCCAGATAGGGCCTCTTGAAATAGGGAGCTGCGCGGCCCCCGCAGATTTTCTTCCGGGCGATCTCCACCGCCGCACTCTCGGGATCCCTCCTCACCGCTTCTGCCGCGGGGAGGGAGCCAGCGTCCCCCCCTCGATCCATGTGGAGGCTAAATGCTGTCCGGGGGAGGGTTCGGGCCCGCCGGTGCACGCCGAGACAATACGCAGAGCCGCCTGCTCCGCCAGGCGCTGACGCGAAACTTTCATCGTGCTGAGAGGGGGGTGGCTGTGGAGGGCTGTCTCAATTCCGTCAAATCCAACCACACTCGCCTGGCGCGGAACATCGATCCCGGCCTCCTTCATTGCGGCCATCGCACCGAGGGCCAGGTTGTCGTTGCCCCCGAAGACCGCAGTGAATGGCAGCCCGCGCTTCAAAAACCCGGCCATTGCCATCTTCCCATCGGCCACCTCCAGCCCCGTGGCCTCTACGACGTAGCGAAAAGGAATCGCGTGCCCGGCCCTCTCGCAGGCGGAGAGGAATCCCTGCAGTCGCGCATGCATGCGGAGCGGAGGGGCCGCGTTCAGGTGGACGATGTCGCGGTGCCCCATGGCCATGAGCTTATCCGCCACGATTCCCGAGTCCGTTTCATCATCGGTGGAGACGCACGGAAGCGGTCCGCGGTATTCTGACACCCCGAGGATGATCGCCGGATGCTCGAAATTCTCCAGCGCGGCAAAGACCTCCGGCTCACCCGCCCCTAGGAGGACAATTGCCGAGAGAGATGGCCGGATGTTGCCGCTCGCCCCATGCCCCGAGCGCGCGAGGAAGGCCTTGGCATCCCCGAGCGGCATCAGGTAGATGCCATTTTCTTCAAGCCGCTCGCGAAGCTTTTCAAAAATCACCCCGTAATACGGGTTGGTGGCCGGGTGGAATTGGTGTCCGGCGATCAGCCCAACCAGCCCGCGTCCGAGGGCTGGCCTTGCCGGGCCCCGCCTCTTCTCGCTCACGAGCGTTCCCACTCCCCTGCGCCGCACAAAAACCCCCTCGCGCACCAGCTCCGCCATCACGCGGTTGACGGTCAGCCGATGGACAGAAAGCTGCTCCGCAAGCTTGACCTCCGCCGGCAGCAGGTCCCCAGGCTTCCAAACACCTTGGTCGAGTTGGCCCAGAACAAAGCGGCGAACCTGTTGATACGGGAAAATGGATTTTGCCATGCGATGTCAGACTTTGTCCTATACATCTATATCTAGCAACCGACGTGCGTCTGCGCAATGCTTTTCCCCGCTGCGGACTGTCACCGGAAAGGAGCGACCCCCTCCGCTGCGTGCGTGGCGCCGCCCCGCGACCTTGTTTGCTTCCTCAGGGTTCCGACAAGGCGGGGATCGTGGCTGCGCCCGAGAAGTTCCCCAGCTTGATGAGGAAGGGACCCTTGCGCGAAAGTGCCCCCCGCGCGTCGTTCTCCACGAGTCCCTTCTCGTCCAGTTTGCCTCCGATCTTGAGGTGCCAGTCGGTGCCGGCGATCCCCATCGAAATCGTGCGCCATTCGCCGGGATCCATCGCTGACGCGCTGCGGAACTGCTCTTCCGCAAGCAGGGGCGTGAGCCCGCTAATCAGGATCGGCGCGCCGATCTTGCTCCATTTGTCCGCCGAGATGGCCAGGACCGCATCGTTGGGCCCAAACAGCAACCCGACCATAGGCCCGCCCGATTTCCCGTAGGGGCCCTCGTCGATGCGGATCGCCACGCGCAGCAGCCAAAAATTCGCGGCGGGGGTCGCGGGCAGGACGACGAAGCTGGCGGGATCCGGAAAAATAAAAACCCGTGTCTCTGCCCCGTCCGGGCCCGGCTCCCGGGCCAGGCAGGGCGCGCCGCCGACGCTTCCGCCCTCCGCCAC
>JBGTAT010000045.1:0-3946 GCA_041749755.1 Terrimicrobiaceae bacterium
TAGGTCCTATACGACTTATAGGACCTATGCTGGCTAAGCCGCTTTCGATGCCGAGCTGGCGCGCGTGCGCGCCGTCTTTTTGGCAGCCGGCTTGCGCTCCTCAAACTCGAACCCGACCTTGCCCGACTTTTTATCGAGCGCGAGGAATGCGGAAAACGGGCGGCCCTTTTTGGAGATGAACCTTGGGATCAGGTCGGTTTTTCCGTCCTGGATCATCTTTTCGACCTGCTCGCGCGGGACCTCGCGCTGGCAGAGTGATTTCCCCATCCGGAACTTGCAGGCCGGGGTGTTGCTGCACTGCCAGGCGGACCCGGTATCGTGGATCATTCCGGTTTCGCAGCACGGGCACTTACCGAGAATCGGAAGCACCGAAAAATCCGGTTTGTGGGCGGGGTCGTTGGCATCGGCGAAGTCGAACGCCTGCTTGTACTCGGTGGACTCGCCGAGCTTGACGACCGCCTTGAACGGCCGCCCGAGCTTGCTGCGAAAGCCCTCAAGCTCCAAGGTTCGGCCGGTTTCCAGGAGCGCCTTGACCTCGTCGCGCTCGAACTGGCGGCCGGCCATATTTTTCCAGACGATGGACCCGCATTTCGCGCCGCACTCGAACGCCTTGAACGACTCGACGAACCCGGCATGCCCGCACTTCGGGCAGGTCACATCGAGGGGTTCATAGTTTCCGTCGACGGTGTCGCCGGTGAAGTTTTTTGCCTTCTCGACGATATCGTTGGTGAACGCGCGGATCTCGTCCATGAACTGCGGGCGGGGCATGAGCCCTCCCTCCATCTGCTTGAGCTTGTGTTCCCACTCCCCGGTCATCTCCGGCGAGGTGAGGGCTTGGACGCCGAGCCCGCGAAGCAGGGTGATGAGCGCAAGCCCCTTGGAGGTGGCGATCAGGTCGCGGCCCTGGCGGAGCAGATATCCGTCGAGGATCAGGCCCTCGATGATCTGTGCGCGGGTCGCCGGGGTCCCGAGACCGCGCTGGCTCATCGCCTCGCGAAGCTCCTCGTCCTCGACCAGCTTTCCGGCACCCTCCATGGCGGAGAGCAGGGTGGCCTCGTTAAATCGCGGCGGCGGCTTCGTCTCGTTTTCCCGCACCTCGATGGCTTCGGTCTGCGCGGTCTCGCCGGGCACGATCGGGCAGACGCCCTCGTCGTCCCCGCCCGCGGCCTGCTTGCCATAGACCTCCATCCAGCCGGGATCGGTGATGATCTTCCCATCGGTTTTAAACGCCTCCCCCTCGACGCGCGTGATCCGGGTGGTGACCTCAAACTGCGCAGACGGATAAAAGACCGCGACGAACCGGCGCGCCACCATGTCGTAAACTTTGAGCTCAAAATCATCGAGCGTCTTCGTCGAGACCCCGGTCGGGATGATCGCATGGTGGTCGGTCACCTTGGCATTATTGAAGATCCGCTTATTCGGGCGAACCCAGCCCTGCGCGAGCGCCTTTCGCGCGTGCGCGGCGAGGTCCGGTGCCTCGAGCTTGGTCATTGCGGCCTTCACGTTCCCGAGGTTGTCCTCCGGGAGGTAACGCGAATCCGTCCTCGGATAGGTCAGGACCTTGTGGCGCTCGTAGAGGGCCTGGGCGATCTGGAGCGTGCGCTTTGCGCTCAGCCCGAAGCGCGAGTTCGCCTCCCGCTGGAGGGTCGTCAGGTCGTAAAGCTGGGGCGCGATCTGCGAGGTCGGCTTCTTATCCTCGACGACGACGCCCGGCTTCCCGAGGCACTTCGCCACAATCCCGTCGGCGGCCGCCCGGTCCCAGATCCGCTCGGCCTTCGCATCCTCGTCGCCGAGCTTTTTAAAGTCCTCCGCAAACCAGCGCCCGTGGTAGCTTCCGGCCTGGACGCCAAAGTCAGCGTGCACCTCAAAATACGGGCGCGCCTGGAATGCGCGAATCTTCTCCTCGCGCTCGGCAAGGATCGCCAGCGTCGGGGTCTGGACGCGCCCGACCGGCGTGAGCTGGAATCCCCCGCCCTTCGAGTTGAATGCCGTCATCGCCCGCGTACCATTGATTCCGACCAGCCAGTCGCTCTCGCTGCGGCAGACCGCCGCCTCGGCGAGCGGGACCATCTCCCCGCCGGCGCGCAACGTTGCAAAGCCGTCGCGGATCGCCTCGGGCGTCATGCTCTGGAGCCAGAGCCGCCGGGTCGGCTTGTCGGTTCCGGCAAGCTTCACGAGGTAGTGGAAGATCAGCTCTCCCTCGCGGCCGGCGTCGCACGCATTGATGACGTCGCCGACATCCTTGCGCTTCAGCAGCCGCTTGATCAGGTTGAACCGGGCCTGCGTCTTCTCGATCGGCTTGAGGTCGAACGCGTCGGGGATGATCGGTAGGTTCGCAAAGCTCCACTTGCCGCGCTTTTTGTCCATCTCGTTCGGAAGGCACAGCTCGACGAGGTGGCCGATCGCCGAGGTCACGATGTACTCGTCGTTCTCGAAGTAGTCGTCTTTTTTTGGGATCTTCCCGAGCACGCGGGCCAGGTCGGCCGCCACGCTGGGCTTTTCTGCGATCACGAGGGATTTGGGCATGGGATAATATCAGCGAAGTTTGACGAACCGGCTCCCGGGGCGTTGGCGGACCAGCTTCTTCATTTCGAGGGCGAGCAACGTAGAAGACACGGAGGGCGTTGGCAACCCGCTTCTCGCAACGATCTCGTCGAAGGCGGTTTCCGAATCCCCGATCGCCCGGTAGATGGCGGCCTCGTTTCCGGCCAATTCGGGAGCCGCGGAAGGGATGAGTTCGGGGGTCTCGGCAAAAAGCAGGCCCATGTCGTCGAGGATGTCCCCTGCCCCGGTGACGAGCTTTGCGCCCTGCTGGATGAGCCGGTTTGAGCCGATCGCCCCCGGCTGGTCGATCCGGCCGGGCACCGCGTAGATCGAGCGCCCCTGCTCGCCGGCCTGGGTCGCGCTGATCAGCGCGCCGCTCCGCTGCCCGGCCTCCACGACAAGGAGCCCGAACGAACACCCGCTGATGATCCGGTTCCGCATCGGAAACGTCTGCCGGTCGGCAACAACCTGCATCGAAAACTCGCTGACGACCGCGCCCGAACCGGCAATTTTTTCGGCGAGCGCCTGGTTTTCCGGCGGGTAGATCGAGAGGAACCCGCTGCCAATGACGGCGATCGTCCGGCCCTTGGCAGCCAGCGCGCCCTGGTGGGCGGATGTATCGACCCCTCGCGCCAGGCCGCTCACGATGGTCACCCCGGCGGACGCGAGCTGGTAAGAAATCTTTTTTGCGCATTCCGAGGCGTAGTGGCTCGGCTTCCGGGTTCCGACGACGCCAATCGCATGCCGGTCGCGGTCCTCCAACTTCCCCCAGACATAAAGGACGATCGGCGGGTCGTGGATCACGCGCAGGAGCGCCGGGTATCCGGAGCACCCGATCGTGACCACCTCGGCCCCGAATTCCCGGACCAGCGCCATCTCCCCGGCCAAGTCCACCTGATCCTCCCAGCTCCGGATCGAGGTCGCCACATCGGGCCCAATCCCCTCCACGCGCTGGAGCTCGCGAAGCGGGGCCGCCAGGACCCGGACCGGCGAGCCGAACGTGCCCAGGAGACGCCGCAACCTCACTGGCCCGACCTGGCGGACCATGTTCAGTGCGATGTAAGCCTCCGGCTCGGTCATGAGGCGGGAGTAAAAACAGGAATGCGGCAAAACGGAAGAGATTGTTTTCTCCCCCCCCACCTGCTCAGCTAAGCGGCTCATGAAATCACTGACTGCCCGCGCCGCCGATGGCTCCCCGCTCACGCCGGATGAAATCGCACAGGCCTGCGACGAGCTCCTCGACGAAAACCAGGATGTCGCAGCCCGCGCGGATTTCCTGCATGCCCTCCACCAGCGCGGCGAGTCGCCGGAGGAAATTGCGGGATTTGTCAACGTCCTCCTCGCCCGCGCGACCCCGTTTCCGGCGGCCGCCGGCGACATGATCGACGTCTGCGGCACCGGC
>JBGTAT010000046.1:0-1643 GCA_041749755.1 Terrimicrobiaceae bacterium
TCCCGCCGATCCTCCGGAGCGGGCTCGCGGCGGATGTCGGATCGTTCGCGCGGGTCGTCCTCCCGGATGGGTCGGCCGCAAATGGGTTCCACTTTTTTTGGGACGGATCAAAGAACAACGCCCAGCAGTTTTACCACCGGCCGGATTCGTGCATGCCCGAGGGCGGGTGGGAATTTGTCGGGCCGGAGAGCGTGGCGGCTGGAACGATTGGCGCGCTGCCCGTCGAGTGGGCGGCGCTGCCCTACGAAAAAGGCGGCCGGCGCGGCCTCCTGCTCTGGGCCGCCTGGGTCGACGGCAGGCAGATCCGGTTTTCCGTCAACACCGGCTCCGGGGTCCAGCGGAATAATCTCTGGCGTTTGATCGCCAACGGGCGCAGAACATTCTCCTATGAAACCGCAGCCGTGCTCGTCCCGTATGACGGGGAACATCCGCCCGTCGAACGGGCGGTGCGGGTCGCGGAGGAAATGTTCAAGCAACCATGAAAGCTGACCACGTAACCCCGATGATCCTCGCCTGGAACGAGGAGGCAAATATTGGACGCTGCCTCGAGCGGCTCGACTGGGCTCCCGAGGTGCTCGTCGTCGACAGCATGAGCACCGACCGGACGCGCGCGATCTGCGCGGATTTCCGCAACGTGCGCGTGGTCGAGCACCCGTTCGAGTCCCTCGCCGGGCAGGCAAATTTCGGGCTCACCCAGGTCCGCTCCCCCTGGGTGCTCTCGCTCGACGCGGACTACATCCTTCCGTCCGACTTCGAGTCCGCGCTGGCGGCGTTTGACGGGACCGACCGGACGGCCGCCTCGGCGCGGTTTACGTACTGTGTTTTCGGGAAGCCGCTTCGCGGGACTCTTTATCCGCCGCGGCTCGTGCTCCACCGGGTGCGCGATACCCACTATATCCAGGATGGCCACGCGCACCGGGTCTTTGTCTCCGGCGAGACCGCGGAGCTTCGGGTTCTGATCGACCACGACGACCGCAAGCCGATCGGCCGCTGGTTTTCATCCCAGGTTGCGTACGCCGGGCTCGAGGCGGAAAAGCTTCTTTCCGGCAACCGGCGGGAGCTATCCCTTCCCGATCGTATCCGGCTTTCCGGATGGATCGCGCCGGGGCTTGTGGTCTTCTGGTGCCTGATTGTGAAACGCTGTGCCCTCGATGGCCCGGCCGGCCTCTACTACACGCTCCAGCGGCTTTTGGCGGAGACCTTACTTGCCATCTGCCTGCTCGATGCGCGACTCAGAGGGGGGCGGGAATGAAGCTCGATGGATATCAATCCGGCCTCGATCGCGGAGCCCCGCGGTGGAAAGAGGCGCTGTGGCTGCTGGTCAAAATCCCGCTCTTCCTCTGTCCGATCCCCCTGCCTGGCGAGCTTCGGGCGAGCGTGCTGCGCGGATTTGGTGCCCGGATCGGGGCGGGTGTGGTGATCCGGTCCGGCGTGGATATTTCTTTTCCCTGGAGGCTCGTCGTCGGCGACCATGTGTGGATCGGCGAGGGGGTGCGGATCCTCTCGCTCGGGAGCGTGACGATCGGGTCGCATGTCTGCCTCTCGCAGGAGGCGTTCCTCTGCACCGGATCGCACGATTTTTTGAGCCCGAAGTTTTCGCTGATCGTGCGGCCGATCGTGATCGGCGGCGGAACCTGGATCGC
>JBGTAT010000047.1:0-1557 GCA_041749755.1 Terrimicrobiaceae bacterium
CAGCCGCGACCTGGCCGGGATCTGCTCGCGCCTCGTGGAGCTGGACGAATCCACCCGCGTCGAACCGGACATAAAAAACACCGGGTGCTACGCGGAGCTGCTGGCGAAGACCAACCGGCTGCGCGGACTCCTCCACGAAAACAATCTTCTCTAATTTTTATGCGAATTGTCCTGGCAGCGACCGGAGCGAGCGGCACGATTTATCTGCAGCGGCTCCTGGATTATTTGGGCGGCCCCGAGCACGAGCTGCACCTCGTGCTGACGGCCTACGCCAAGCAGGTGGTCAACGAGGAAACCGGCGGGCTCCGGCTGCCTCCAAACGTCACCGAGCACTCGGACAAGAGCATGAACGCCCCGTTCGCGAGCGGGTCCGCCCTCTTCGACGCCATGGTCGTCTGCCCGTGCTCGATGGGGACGCTCGGGCGCATCGCGCACGGCACGAGCGAGTCGCTCACGCTCCGCGCCGCCGACGTCTTTCTCAAGGAGCGGCGCAAGCTGATCCTGGTGCCCCGCGAGACCCCGTGGAGCCTCATCCATGCAAAAAATGCGGTCGCTGTCCTCGAGGCCGGGGCGATCCTCCTTCCGGCGATGCCCTCGTTTTACAGCCGGCCGGATTCCTTCGAGGCGCTGGCCGACACAGTCGTCTGGCGGATCCTCGATCAGATTGGCGTCCAGGCGCCGAACGCCTGCCGGTGGAGGGAGCCCGACCATGGAGTTTGATGTCGCGATCATCGGCGGCGGGCCGGCCGGCAGCACGGCGGCCACACTCCTCGCCCAGGCCGGCCGGAAGGTCGTCGTTCTCGAAAAGGAAACCTTCCCCCGGTTCCATATCGGCGAGTCCCTCCTCCCCCGCTCGATGGCCACGCTCGAACGCCTCGGCGTGATGCCGAAAATCGAGGCGGCCGGGTTCGTCAAAAAGTTTGGCGCGCAGATCGCCTCGGGCTGCGGGGAGAAGGAATCCCACTTCTATTTTAAGGACGGCTTCCGCCCGCGGGGGGACTATGCCTTCCAGGTCACCCGCGCGGAATTCGACAAAATCCTTCTCGACCACGCGCGCGAATCCGGGGCGGACGTGCGCGAGGGGGTGTCGGTGACACGAGCGGAATTTTCTGAAGAGGCGGCCGAGCTGGCGACCTCCGCCGGGCCGGTCAACGCGCGCTACGTGATCGACTGCTCCGGCCGCCACACCGTCATCGGCTCGCAGCTCCAGCTCAAATCCCCGTACGACGGGCTCCATAAGTTTGCCGTCTACGCGCACTACGAAAACGTCGACCGTCCGGACGGGATCGACGGCACGCTCACCCGGATGGTTCGCACGAAGGACCGCTGGTTCTGGATGATCCCGCTCAGCGAATCCAAGATGAGCATCGGCGTCGTCATGGACACGGCGGATTTTCGCGCGCTCAAGCAGGAGCCGGAAAAGGTGCTGGAGGACAGCCTGCGCGGGCTGCCGGTGATGGCCGGGCGGATGTCCCGCAGCGAGCGCTGCACGCCGGTGTACGCGAGCGGCGACTACTCGTATCACAACGCCGCCCTCCACGGCCGGCGCTGGGTGAT
>JBGTAT010000048.1:0-3206 GCA_041749755.1 Terrimicrobiaceae bacterium
GCGTGTGCCAAGTGGTAGAGGACGGCAGTCTGCCAGATGGCAGCCGTATCATGGGCGGCCAAAATATCCTTGAGCCCGTGAGCTCCAAAAGCTCCGAGGGCAACGGCGGTAAATCCTAAGATGGCGGGGAGGCGGTTTATCATGTGGTCAGGTTCCGGCGGGGAGGGTGACAAACGGTTCTTCCTGGAGCGGGCGGACAGGTTTGGAGGCCAAGATCCTCCACCACACCCGCGCGTTGGCGGAGACGATCAGGATGACCAGCACCAGAAAGGTTGCCGTCACCACGCTGTTGACCTGGTTATTGAGGACCTGGTGCTGCCAGGCGTCGATCTGCGCGGGCGTTCCTCCGGCTGCGATCCGGCCGCCGAGCTCGCGCGCCGCGCTCAAAAACCCGAGCCGCGGGTCGGCCGCAAAAATCTTTTGAAGCCCGGCGGTCATGGTGACGACGAGCAGCCAGGAGAGCGGGACGATCGGGACCCAGATCGTGCGCCAGCGGCCCATCTTGAGGAGGACGGTTGTGCCAAGCGAGAGGGCGATCACGGCGAGGAGCTGGTTGGCCACGCCGAAGATCGGCCAGAACGAGTTGATGCCGCCGAGCGGGTCGATGACACCCTGATAAAGAAAATATCCCCAGGCCCCGACGAACGCGACGCTGGCGACGAGGTTCCCCCACGTCGAGTCGGTCCGGCCGAGCGGGCTCCACGCGTAGCCGAGCAAATCCTGCACGAGGAACCTCCCGACCCGGGTCCCGGCATCGATCGTCGTCAGGATGAAGAGCGCCTCGAACATGATCGCAAAGTGGTACCAGATCGCGATCGCCGTCGGGTTGTCGACAAGCCGGGAAAACATCTGGGCCATCCCGACGGCAAACGTCGGGGCTCCTCCGGTGCGCCCGATCATCGATTTTTCGCCGACGTTCGCCGCGAGGTCGGCCATCTGCTGCTCAGTGACCGGGAACCCGAGCGCCGTGATCTTCTCGACCACCGCCGCCGGCTCGCCCTTCATGTTGATCGCAAAATATTCTCCCGGCGGCATCGTGGTGGCGGCGATGAGCGCCATGATCCCGACGAGCATCTCGGTGATCATCGCCCCGTAGCCGACAAGCCGGATGTCCTTTTCGCGGGCGAGCAGCTTCGGCGTCGTGCCGGACGCGATGATCGCGTGGAACCCGGAGACCGCCGCGCAGGCGATCGTGATAAAACAAAACGGAAAAACCGCGCCGGCGAAGACCGGGCCGGTGCCGTCGATGAACTTCGTCACCGAGGGCATCTGCAGCTCCGGAGCAATCACCAGGATCGCCACCGCCAGGAACCCGACCGCCCCGATCTTTAAAAACGAGCTCAGGTAGTCGCGGGGGGCAAGGAGGAGCCAGACCGGCAGCACCGAGGCCAGAAGCCCATATCCCATAATGAGCCACGCCAGAGAGACCTCGCTACAGTGGAACCAGGCCTCAACCCCCGTGCCCTGGATCCAGCGGCCTCCCAGGACCGAGAGCAGGAGGCCCGCGACGCCGATCGAGCTGATCAGCTTCATCCCCGCCCACTGGTGCTTCATCCCGAGGCCCATCACCATGGCCAACGGGATCGTCGCCGCGATCGTGAAGAGCCCCCACGAGCTCTCCGCCAGCGCCTTCACCACGACCAGCGCCAGCACCGCCAGCAGGATGACCATGATCGCCAGAATGCTCACCAAGGCCACAAACCCGGCGAACGGCCCGACCTCGTCTCGGACCATCCGGGCCAGGGATTTCCCTCCGCGCCGCACCGAGCAGAAGAGGATGATGCTGTCATGCACCGCCCCGCCGAGCGTCGCGCCGATCAGGATCCACAGCATGCCCGGCAGGAACCCGAACTGGGCGGCCAGCACCGGGCCGACCAGCGGGCCCGGCCCCGCAATCGCCGCAAAATGGTGCCCGAAAACAACCCACCGGTTCGTGGGCGCAAAATCTTTCCCGTCCTCCTGCTCGACCGCCGGCGTCGCGCGGGTGTCGTCGATCGTGAGGACCTTCGCCATCAGCCACGCGGAGTGGAACCGCCACGCGATGGCGAAGACACACGCCGAGGCGATGACGATCCAAAGCGCGTTGACCGGCTCCCCGCGCGACATCGCCAGGATGGCGACAGAACCGACGCACGCAGCGACCACCGCCGCCCATCCAACGATGGCGATCCAGGAGAGAGGTTTTGATTCACTCGGCATGCTCACGGCAGGCAATCAGGAAGGCGAAAAAATTCCAAATCAAAGTTTGGACATCTTGGTAGCTCCTGTAGGAGAAAACAAACCACCGGACCTGAATGGCGCCAAGCCCCAACGGGGCTACATCCCCTATCCCAGGGCAAGCGCCAGCGCCACCCTGGGTCTTGAATCATTTGTGGCCTGCCCTGCAGGGACAGCATCCCAAAAAGCACCGCCTCAAGGCGGAACTCCGAACCCGGAAGTCCTCCGCCTGACAGACGTGCAGCTTTCGGGCATGCGCCGGTTCACCCGCGGGGAATCGCTCTACCAGAGCAGTGCCTCATCTTGAAAATGATGACCCCTGCGGCGGCAGCGGCGATCGCGACATCCCGGACGATCGCGGCTTGCATGGCCGAGGCCGAGGGCGGCTCATCGCCGCCGAAACATCCGCAGCTGACGATGATCCCCTGCGAGAGCGCCCAGGCCAGGACGCCGATGAAGACGATCGAGAGCAGAAGGATCATCCCTGCGCCGACAAGGTGCACCCGCGGAAGGAGGATCAGGATTCCGGCAACGATTTCCGTCCAGGCGAGCATGATGGCAAATGGTGCGAGCCAAGGCTCAGGCAGGATCGTGAACGGCGCGAGCGCCACGGCAAAGCCCTCGCTCGCTCCGGCCTTGACGATCCCCGCCCAGAGGAAAATGGCCCCCAGGACAAATCGTGTGGCCCACCACGCCCAGACCATCGCGGGCTTCTCATGCCAGTTCTTGGAAATAAACGGACTTTGCAAGCGCAGGCCAGCGTCTTTCACAGGCGAGACGCCTGTGCTCCTGTTTTGCGCTGCCCGCCGATCGTCGCTTTTTTTCAAAGAACTGGGATCATGCGATAGAGGCCCGGGCTCCTGGCTCATGCGACGACCTCCAGGACGTTGAGAGCCTGCCAGGCGGCCTCGATATTATGGACCCGGAAAATCGAGGCGCCGCGCAGGGCGCCCGCCACGAGGCAGGCGACCGTCCCGGCATCGCGGTCG
>JBGTAT010000049.1:0-2553 GCA_041749755.1 Terrimicrobiaceae bacterium
GCAGCCACTCCGCGCCGGCCGCCATGGCCAGCGCCGTCGCCACCATCGCCACCGCATGAACCGCCGCCAATACCGTGCTGGCGTAGATCGGAACCGAACCCACCCATGTCCAGGGAGACGTGTTTCCAAAGCTTCGATCACCAGACATATTAGCCCCACAATACCCGCCGCAAAAAATTCTCACAAGTTGGAACTCGTTTTCCTTGCCAGCCCCGCACATCCTGTCAATATTAGTTCAGCTAATACCAAATTCATGAGTAATCCAACCACACTAGGAACCAGCAAACCCACCATCACCTCGATCGTCGCCTGGGTCGAGGAAATCGCCGCCCTCACCACCCCGGACGCCATTTTTTGGTGCGACGGATCGGAGGCGGAGGACAAGCACATGCGCGAGCTGCTCGTCGCCTCCGGCGCGGCGCTCTGGCTCAACGAAAAACTCCGCCCGAACAGCATTCTCGTGCGCAGCGACGTCCGCGATGTTGCCCGCGTCGAGGAACGCACGTTCATCTGCTCGAAGGCGAAGAAGGATGCCGGCCCAACGAACAACTGGGAGGCCCCCGAGGTCATGAAGGCGAAGATGAACGGCCTCTACAAAGGCTGCATGAAGGGCCGCACGCTCTACGTCATTCCGTTCAGCATGGGACCCATCGGTTCGCCGATCGCCCAGTATGGCATCGAGCTCTCCGACAGCGCTTACGTCGTCGCCAGCATGCGCATCATGACCCGCATGGGCAAGGCCGTCTACCAGCAGATCGAGAAGACCGGCAGCTTCGTGAAGTGCCTCCACTCGGTCGGCATGCCGATCGCGGCCGGCGCGAAGGATGTCGCCTGGCCGTGCAATCCCGAGAACACCTACATCACGCACTTCCCTGAGGACCGCCTGATCATGAGCTTTGGCTCGGGCTACGGCGGAAACGCCCTCCTCGGCAAAAAGTGCTTCGCGCTGCGCATCGCCTCGGCGATGGCCCGCGATGAGGGCTGGATGGCCGAGCACATGCTCATCCTCGGGGTCAAGGATCCGAGCGGCAAGAAGACCTACGTCACGGCCGCCTTCCCGAGCGCCTGCGGCAAAACCAACTTTGCGATGCTCATCCCGCCGAAGCAGATGAAGGACGAGGGCTGGGAAGTTTCCTGCGTCGGCGACGACATCGCCTGGATCAAGCCGGGGCCGGACGGATACCTCCGCGCGATCAACCCGGAAGCCGGGTTCTTCGGCGTGGCTCCAGGCACTGCCTACGACAGCAACCCGATGGCGATGGACTCGATCAAGTGCGACACCATCTTCACCAACGTCGCCCTCACGGATGACGGGGATGTCTGGTGGGAAGGCATGAGCAAGGAGAAGCCCAAGCACCTCATCGACTGGAAGGGCAAAGACTGGACGCCCGAGACCAAGGACGCCGATGGCAAGCCGGTCCTCTCCAGCCATCCGAACAGCCGATTTGCAGCCCCGGCCCGCAACTGTCCGATCATTGATCCCGACTGGGAAAATCCCGCCGGCGTGCCTGTGAGCGCGATGGTGTTCGGCGGTCGCCGCGCGACCACGATGCCGCTCATCTTCCAGTCGTTCAACTGGGTCCATGGCGTCTATCTCGGGGCCACGGTCGGCTCCGAAATGACCGCCGCCGCCGCCGGCACAGTCGGCCAGGTCCGCCGCGACCCGATGGCGATGCTCCCGTTCTGCGGGTACAACATGGGCGACTACTTCGCCCACTGGCTCGAAATGCGCCACGAGGTCAAATACCTGCCGCGCATTTTTCACGTGAACTGGTTCCGCAAGAGCGCGGAGGGCAAATTCATGTGGCCGGGATTCGGCGAGAACACGCGCGTCCTCAAATGGATCGTCGAGCGCTGCCAGAGCGGAATGCACGCCGTCGAAACATCGATCGGCTGGGTTCCTGAGTATAAGGACATCGACCTTCGCGGAATCGAGAAGGACATCACCGAAGAGAAGTTTGCCGAGGTGATGAAGATCGATACCGGCGAGTGGCACCGCGAACTCGTCATGCAGGACGAGCTCTTCATCAAGCTCTACAGCCAGCTTCCGAAGGAGCTCATTTTCCAGCGCGAGCTCCTCATCTCGCGGCTCTAATTCCGTCATAGCAAATCAAAAGCCCCGCAGGCGCCAATGCCTGCGGGGTTTTTTGTTGCCCGAATTCATGCGCCGAGCAATGCGAGCGCCTCGCCGGCGAGGAAGAGCGATCCGGCGATGATCGCGGGAGCGTCAGCGGAGGGCAGCGAGCAGAGGGCATCCGGCAGGGATTCAAAAACCTGCGACGGGGTCGGGGTGAGGGAGGGAAAATCGTGTGGGTAGGCACCGCGCGGGTTGGCGACCGGGACAAACCGGAATGCGGCGGCCAGCGGCGAGAGCAGGGCGAGCATCTCGGCAACTTGCTTGTCGCGTAGCGCGCCAAAGACAACGGTCGTCTTGCGATCGCCGAAATTTTCCCGCCAGGTGGCCACCAGGCTCCGGGCCGAGTGCGGGTTGTGGGCGCCGTCGATGAGGAACTTGCCGCCGACCCGCTGGAACCGGGCCGGCCAGGTGACGCC
>JBGTAT010000050.1:0-2900 GCA_041749755.1 Terrimicrobiaceae bacterium
CCCGGGCGATCCCGGTTCTATGTCAGCTTTGAGGATGATCTGATGCGCAACTTCGGGGCCAGCGACCGGATGACGAAGATCATGGAGACGTTTGGCCTCAAGGAAGGCGAGGAGCTCGAGCATCCGTGGCTGAACAAGAGCGTCGAAACCGCACAGAAGCGGGTCGAGCAGCGGAACTACATGATGCGCCGCCGCACGCTCGAATTCGATGACGTCATGAACCAGCAGCGCGAGGTCGTGTACGGCTACCGGAACGAGGTCATGGATTCCGACAACACGCGGCACCTCATCCACGAGGTCATCACCGAGATGGTGCCGAAAAAGGTGGCCGATTTCCTCGAGGTTCCCGAGGGGGTCGACCCGGACCCCGAGGGTCTCCTCCAATGGCTCAACTCGACATTTCCGCTGGGCTTCACACGCGAGAAGGCCGCTCTCGAGACCCGGTCGGTCGAAGAAAACGGGGCGTTCCTCATGCAGACGATCCGCGACGCCTACGACCGGAAGGCCGAACTGGAAAACCCTGACGCCCTCCGCGGGCTCGAGCGCTACATCATCCTCAATGCCGTGGACCGGCTCTGGCAGGAGCACCTCTATGCGATGGACGGCCTCCGCGAGGCGGTTTACCTGCGCGCGTTCGGACAGAAGGATCCGCTCGTCGAATACAAAAATGACGCGTACGGGATGTTTGTCGAGCTGATGGACAACATCAAGAGCGAGGTGCTCAACAACCTATTCCGCAGCACGACGAACCTGCAGGCGTTCGAGCAGCTTCTGGCCAGCCTTCCGCAGAGCCTCCTCCGGGCAGATCCGGCGGCGAGCGCGCGCCCTGCGGCGGCCTCGATGGCTACCGGTCCGGACGACCTGGAGATGACCGGCGAGGCCCCCGCCCCGAAGTACGAGCTCCCGATCAAGCGCGAGCTCCCGAAGGTCGGCCGCAACGACCCGTGCCCGTGCGGAAGCGGCAAAAAGTTCAAATCCTGCTGCGGACGCTCGGCCTGATTATCTGCGACATCTATGCCGGGGTCCAGCTCCCGGGCGAAAAGCCCCTGCCCTCTCTGCGGGAATTCTCGTGAAATCCTGCTTCATATATGCGCGTTGCTTGCTCGCTTGTTAATGTTTGTCGGTTGTGCTAGTTTCGTGAAATGAAGGCCTCCGTGGTTGCCATCAATCCTGAAATCATGGGCGGAACCCCCTGCTTTTCCGGCACGCGGGTTCCCGTTCAGACGCTGCTGGACTACCTTGAGGCAGGTGATTCCATTGATGAATTTCTGGATGGCTTTCCAAGTGTATCGAAAGAGAGCGTTGTCGCTTATCTTGAAGAATCGAAGCGATTGATCTTGGAACAGGCGGCCCATGCGTGTGCTGCTTGACGAGTGCGTGGACCGGCGAATCCTGCGGCACCTCGCCGGCCATGATGCCACTACCGTTTCCAAGCGCGGGTGGTCTGGAATCAAGAACGGCCACCTGCTGGCCCTCGCGGAGAAGGAATTTGACGTGCTTGTCACCATGGACCGGAACCTTTCATTCCAACAATCTCTCCCGAAGTTCCGAATCGCACTTATCGTGCTACGCTCCCGCTCCAGCCGCCTAGGGGATTTGCTACCCCTCGTGCCGGAGATGGTTTCCGCCATCTCCTCCGCGAAACCCGGAATGGCGTCCATCGTGGGAGGGTGAGGGATTGGCAGCAGCGCCCTTAACTGAGGAGACCGTGTGTCCCTAAGGCAGCCCGCCCGAACCAAAATTCCGGCCCGTCGCGCTGGAGAGGATTCCCATTTTCCCGGCTTCCTGCCAACCTCCTGATTCGTTTGCGTTTTCCCATGAATCACAAAAAGCCTTCAAAAAAGCCCGGCTTGGCGGGCTCCGCATTGCCTCCTCCAGCCGACGAGCTGGCGAAGACGCTCCTCGCTGAGGATCTTACCGAAGAGGCCGAGGCCGCAGACGCCGCCGATGCGGGACGGGATCCTGAGGACAGGGTGACCATGCTGCACGTCGTCCTGATCGAGCCCGAGATCCCGCCGAACACCGGGAACATCGCGCGCCTGTGCCTGGCGGCCGGCGCCCGTCTGCACCTGGTCGGCCCGCTCGGGTTTTCGCTGGATGAAAAGGCGCTCCGCCGGGCCGGGATGGACTACTGGCATCTTTGCGACGTCCGGCAGTGGGCGTCGTTTGACGAACTCCGCTTGGCTGCCCCCGGTGCCCGGTTCTACTACCTGACGACCAAGACCGAACGATGCTACTGGGAGGCGGCGTTTGCGGATGGCGACCATCTGGTCTTTGGGCGCGAGACCCGCGGGCTGCCGGAGTCGCTTCTGGCCGAAAACCCGGCGGACTGCCTGACGATCCCGATGGACCCGGCGGCGCGGAGCCTCAACCTCGCCACGGCGGCCGGGATCGTCCTCTACGAGGCCTTGCGGCAGGTCCGATCGTGATCGAAAGCCGCTCTATTCAAAGCAGCCGGCGAGCTCTTTTTCGCGGGCATATTTCCGGAGCGCCGGGTCGTTAACCAAGTAGAAAAACAGGTCGGGCGAAAGCCGCTCGCGGGCGGTCTTCAGGATGCCCGCCGCCTCCGGAAAGTTCCCTCGGCGCATCGCCAGGTAGGCCGCCGAAAAAAGTGCGGGGACGTCCTTGTCGGGGTTGATGGCATCAGGAAGCTTCTCGTCCGGCTTTTCTTGCAGGGCCAGGAGGGCGATCGACACATCGACCACCGTATGGCTGTCGACCGGGTTCAGCCGCGAGCGGGCAGCCTCGAGGACACGCATCGCCTCGTCATTTTGTTTTCGGTAGCGGAGCAGGGTCGCGAGCTCGACGAGCGGCGAGGCGTTGGCGGCATCGGCCAGCATGGCCTGCCTCAAATACCCTTCGGCCCGCAGGCGGGGGTCGCCCAGTGGCACCCCGGACCC
>JBGTAT010000051.1:0-10792 GCA_041749755.1 Terrimicrobiaceae bacterium
ACCTGCTGGCTGTGACAGTAGATGCAGCCGTTGGCGGCGTAAACCCTCTGGCCGGCGACCGCCAGACCGGACTGGCTCGGCGGGAAGTAGCCGCCGGTGTCCTCATCCGGGAGCGGCTGCATGCGGCCGAGCGTCAGGTACGGGTAAGCGACGAGGCCGAGCCAGGAAGAGGCGAACGTGATGAAGACGCCCAGGAAAAGGAGTGGGAGCTTGTTCATAGCGGTGCGGCCTCCGGTTTGACAGGCGTCGCGAAGAGGGCGGGGCCCTCCTTCTGGCGGCCCACCTTCAGAAGCATGAGGGTAAAGAGGGCCGCAAAAACGACATGGCCACCGAGGAGGAGGAACCCGGAGATCCCGCGGATCCAGCGGAACGGGGTCGCGTAGTCGAGCGAGCTGCGGAACGAAACCTGCGGATCAAATTGCGCGAGGCCCTGGAGGATGCCACCGATGGTCAGCGAGACGACCATGAGGAGGATGCCGACCGCCACCAGCCAGAAGTGCCAGCGGATGGCATTTGCCGACGGCCACTCCCAACCGGTGAGGCGGGGGACGATATAATACATCGCGCCAAACATCATCATGCTGAAAAATCCGTAGAGCCCGAGGTGGGCGTGGCCGATCGTGTAGTCGGTGAAGTGGGTTAGCGTGTTGAGCGACGGGATTGCCATCGAGCTGCCCTGGAGGCTGACGACCGTGTACGTCATGGCTCCGAAGACGGTGAACCGGAGGGTCGGGCTCCACTGGAGGGCGCCGAAGTGCCCGCGCATCGTCATGTGGTGGTTGATCGCGACCGTGACAACCGGGATGAACATCATGATCGAGGCGACGACGCTTGCGCTGACCATCCAGGCCGGGAAGGGTCCGCCGATGAGGTGGTGCATGCCATTCCAGCTGTAGAAGAGGGCGAGCGACCAGAACCCGAGGATGCTAAGGTAGTAGCTGTGGATCGGGCGGCCGATGACCTTCGGGATCATGTAGTACGCGCTCGCGAGCCCGATCGGGGTGAACCATAGGCCGAGGACGTTGTGGGCAAACCACCAGTTCACCGCGCCCTGGGCAGAGCCTTGGATCGGCTGCCAGACGAGGAGGATATTTGCCGTGGCGTAGAGCCAGGGGAACCAGAGGAAGGCCGCGAAGAGATACCACTGGGAGACGTACACGTGGCCGGGCCTGCGGAACCGGAACATGATGATCGCCCAGATGCCGATGAACGCATAGGCGATGAAGAGGATCGGGGTGGCATAGCCAGGAAACTCCAACCATTCGATCGAGCGGCTATCGCCAGCCAGGATGCCCATCACCCCGACCAGGACGCCCAGGTTCCAGAAGATGGCCGCGCTGATGAGAAGCTTCGAGTGCAGCAGGGGGACCCGGCAGAGGCGGGCCATGAGCCAGATTCCGACTCCGATGCCGGCGGCCGACGCCCAGCCGTAGATGACGGTGTTCAGGTGCGCCGGGCGCAGGCGACCGAACGTGAGCCACGCCATCTGGTCGAACAGGGCGGGGTGGGTCATCTTCCAGGCGGAAATGAGCCCGAGAAGGGACCCGATGAGAAGCCAGAAAATGGCCGAGGCAAAAAAGAGAAGGACCGGAAACCGGGTCGAGGCATCGATCTCGGCGCGCTCGTGCGAGGCGAGGGTGTCCGGGTTATTCGCCGGATGGAAGGAAGAAATCAGGCTCTGCGGATTCATTGGCTTGAAGGAAATCTGTCGGTGGCGGTGCCGACCGGTTCGTCGTCGTCAAAAATGACGCGCGAGGCCTCGGAGAGGTTTTCGAGCTGGCCATCTTTCACCGCCCAGTAAAACGCGGCCAGCGCGCTTCCGCTGAGAAAAACCAGGCCGCCGATGAGGAGGAGGTATCCGGCAATCATGGGGCGGGGTTCGGTGCAGCCGGTGTGGGGGCCGGTGCGGCAGGATCCGGCGCGGCCGGGGTTACGACAACTGGATAGGCGGGGCGGGGGGCAGACGCGTTGAGATCCGGCACGACGAGCTTCATCGCCTCGGCGATCGGGATTTGGACGGTGCCCTTCGCGCGATCGACCCATGCGTATTTTTCCAGCTTCTGCGCATTTTCTGTGCGGAGGTCGGCGAGGTTTTTGATGCGGAGCTCGGCGCGGACGGCCTCCTCCGGCTCCGGGTTTGACGCCCCCGAGCCGATGAGCCACTTATTGACACCCCAGAAGAGGAGGAGCATGAGAAGCCCGAGCGCAAAAAACGGCCAGAGCGAGGGGGCCTTGCGGGAACCGGGGATGGTGGCTTCGTGGGACATCAGTTTTTGAGAGCGATAGATTGGGGCAGGCGCGGGTCGCGCAGCGGCCAGAGCGGGGCGTCGCCGAGGCGCTTGAGGAAGACGGCCGCCAGCGTGCATCCGATCGCCGCGAGGCTGGCAAAATCCATCCAGCTCACAGAGACGCCGGATTTATGGAGCGCGGGCAAGACGATGATGTACATGTCGAGCATGTGCATGACGAGGATCCAGATCGCCATCCCGCAGAGGAACGCGGGCTTCCGCTTGCCCGGGTTCGGGAGGAGCATCAGGAACGGGACAAAAAAGTGGCCGACGACCAGGGCCGTGCTGAGGACCTGCCAGTTCTCGGTGTTGCGCCTCAGGAAGTAGACGGTCTCCTCCGGGATATTCGCATACCAGATCAGCATGTACTGGCTGAACCCGATGTACGCCCAGAACACGGTGAACGCAAACATGAGCTTGCCCATGATGTGGTAGTGCTCGACCGAGATGACGTTTTCGAAGTACCCGGCCCCGCGGAGGGCGGTGATGATCAAGACGAGAACGCACATCGAGCTGAGCGCGGTGCCCGCGAAGATGTAGACCCCCCACATCGTCGAAAACCAGTGGTAGTCGAGGCCCATGAGCCAGTCGATCGCAGCAAACGTGAGGCAGACCGCAAAGAGCGGAAGGCTTGCAAACGTGATTTTCCGGTTGAAGACGGTGTACCGCGGTGCGCCGTCCTTATCCTGCAGGATCGAGTTGGCGCGCAGCCAGGTCGCGGCCACGGTGAAAAACACAAAGTAAAACGCGGCGCGCAGCCAGAAGAACCACGGCGTGAGGTAAGGCCACTTCTCGTCGAGAAGGATGTCCTCGCCCGGCAACTTCGTCATCCAGTACCAAAGCTTAGGAGCGACGAAGACGAGCGGGATGAAGAGGATCCCCATCACGACAAGCAGGCTCGCCAGGTTTTCGAGCTGACGGCGGACGACGACGCTCCACTCGGCGTCGAGCCCGTGGTGGACGAGGATCCAGAAGAGCCCGCCCATGCAGATGGTGAAAAAGAATGTGAAGGCAAAGAGGTACGAGAAGGCGAACTGCTTGGCATCAAAAGCGGCCCCCGCAAAGAGCGCGACGTACGCGATGATCGCGGTGGCGACGAGTCCGAGAAAACGTCCCCCGACGTGCTTGTAGTCGAATGTGGTGGGTTGGTCGCTCATGGTCTATTTCTGGGCCTCCAGCGCGGCGCGCTCGGTGGCAGGGACGTCGTTGATCGTGGCACCGCCCTGGGATTTCTGGAGGGCGCGCACATAGGCGATGATCGCCCAGCGATCCGGGACCTGGATGCGGTCGCCGTAGCCCATCATCGTGTTCTTGCCATTGGTGATCGTGTTGAAGATTTCGCCGTCCGCCATCTGGCGGATGCGGTCCTGGTGGAGGTTGGCGATCGCGACGAGGCCGTATTTTCCGGCGATGCCCGTCCCGGCCCCGGTGGCGCCGTGGCAGACCGCGCAGTTGATGGTGAACCGTTCCTGGCCGCGGGCTATGAGCTCCGGAGTAATTTCGACCGGCATCCCGGTTCCCCACTGGTCGCCGAATTTTCCGGTATCAAAATAGATCGGGGCGGAGGAGAAGTAGACCTCCTTGTAAGGTCCGCTGGCCTCGCCAACCGAGCCATCGACCGGCTTGTGAAGCGGGATTGCATAGCCGATCGGAACGGTTCCGGGGACCGGCGGCCGATTCCCGCGTCCGTCGGCAAAAAACGTGCTGGGGACTTGGGCTTTGACCTTCGGCTGGTGGTCCATGTCGGGAAAGATTTCGATCGGAGGGACGGAGGACTTTTGGCCGCGGAACCCGGCGATCGAAACGACAAGGACGACGAGCAGGGCGAAGAGAGCGAAGAAGTATTTCAGCATGGCTCAGTCTCCGTGGACGGTGGTGATGTTCGTGCCGCCGAGCGAGGCGAGGAGGTCGCGGACCGAGCGCTCGGAAAACTTCGGGTCGCCGGCTTCGATGGCGACAAAAAATTTATCCTCGGTGACCTTTTTGAACCGGTCCCAATTGAAGAGCGCGTGGTTGAGGCGCGGGAGGCCGTTCATGATGAGCATGCCGAAGACCGCGGTGAAGGCGGAGAGCAGGATCGTGAGCTCAAACATGATCGGGAAAACTGCCGGCTCGGTGAAGAGGTTCGTCGGCTTTCCCGCCACGATGAGCGGGTAGAGGAACGAGGACGGTCCGAACTGGAGGGTGACCGCGGTGAGGAACCCGGTGAGGCCGCCGAGGAAGACGATCTTGCCGAGCACCGAGCGCTTCATGCCCATCGCCTCGTCCATGCCGTGGATCGGGAACGGAGAAAAGACGTCCCACTTTTGGAACCCGGCATCGCGGATCTTTTCGGCGGCGTGGTAGAGGTCGCGCGCGCTTTGAAATTCGGCTGCGACGCCGTAGACCGGAGCTTGGAGATTTCCGACAGCGTTCATCAGTGGTGCGCCTCCCCGTGGTGCGGATCCGCTTCCGGTAGGACCGCTTTGACTTCAAACATACAGATCATCGGCAGGAACCGGATAAAGATCAGGAAGAGCGTGGTGAACAGCCCGAACGTGCCGACAAACGTCAGGATGTCGACGATCGTCGGGTGGAACATCCCCCAGGCCGACGGCGTGAAATCACGGGCGAGCGTCGTGGCGATGATCACAAAACGCTCGAACCACATCCCCATGTTCGGGAACTGGACGATGATCCAGACCCAGAGAAGGTTCGTGCGGAAAATCTTGAACCAGAAAAACTGCGGGGCGATGACGTTGCAGAACATCATGGCCCAGTACGCCCACCAGTACGGACCGAACGCCCGGTACCAGAACGCGGCGCGCTCGAACGGGTTCGCGCCGTACCATGCGATGAAGAGCTCCATCAGGTACGCGTAGCCGACGATCGAACCGGTGAGCAGGATGACCTTGCACATCTTGTCCACATGGTTGACGGTCACGAGATCGTGGAGCGGCTTGTAGATCGCGCAGGCCGGGATCATGATGGTGAGCACCATCGCGAACCCGCCGAAGATCGCGCCCGCCACGAAGTAGGGCGGGAAGATCGTGGTGTGCCAACCCGGGATCACCGACGTCGCAAAGTCGAACGACACGACCGAGTGGACCGAGAGCACGAGCGGGGTCGAGAGTCCGGCCAGGATGAGGTACGCCTTCTCGTAGTGCCTCCACTGGCGGTTGCCGCCGCGCCAACCGAGCGCCGCGACCCCGTAGCAGAACTTTTTGATTTTCGACGTGCAGCGGTCGCGGATCGTCGCGAGATCGGGGATCAGCCCGGTGTACCAGAAGAGGACGGAGACGGTAAAGTAGGTCGAAACGGCAAAGACGTCCCAAAGGAGCGGGCTGCGGAAGTTTTGCCAGATGGCATTGGAATTCGGCACCGGCGCAAGAAACCAGGCCATCCACACGCGGCCGACGTGGAGCGCGGGGTAGATGCCGGCGCAGACGACCGCAAAAAGGGTCATCGCCTCGGCCGCGCGGTTAATCGACGTGCGCCACTTCTGGCGGGTCAAAAAGAGGATCGCCGAGATGAGCGTGCCGGCGTGGCCGATGCCGATCCAGAAGACGAAGTTCGTGATGTCCCAGGCCCAGCCGACCGGGTGGTTGTTCCCCCAGACGCCGACGCCGGTCGCGATCAGGTACGCGAGCATGGCGAGGCACATGAGCGTCATCGGAACCGTGACACCCATCGAGATCCACCACCAGGTGGGCGTCTTGCCCTCGACGATCGAGCTGATGTAGCTGCTGATCCAGCCCATCGTGCGCTGGTTGAGCACGAGCGGGGGACGGATGACAGCCTTCTCCTCGTCGGTCAGCTTTTCCTCAAGTGTGGCGGTGGCTTCGGACATGATTAGTGGGCCTCCGTGGGTTGGTGAGGCGCAGCGGGTGCGTGGGGGGCCGCAGGCTCATGTGTCCCATGGGACTTATCGGACCCATGGGACTTATCGCCACCATGGGAACTTCCATGCGGAGCGCCGTTTGCCATGCCCACCCTGTCGGCGCCGGGCATGTTTGGGTTCGGGTTTTTGATTCTTGTGAGGTACGTGACGCGCGGGCTGGCGTTGACGTATTTGAACATTGTGTAGCCGCGCTCGCTTTTCTGGAGGCGGGCGACCCGGCTCTCCGGGTCGGCGATATCGCCGAAGACGATCGAGTCGTTCGGGCAGGCCTGCTGGCAGGCGACCTTGAACGTGCTGATCGGCGTCTCGCTCGATGGGGTCGGGCCGGCTTCGACGAGGCGGCTGATCTTCGCCTCCTCGATCCGCTGGATGCAGAACGTGCATTTTTCCATGACCCCGCGCATCCGGACCGTAACGTTCGGGTTTTTGGCCATCTTGAGGCTGTCGGCCATCCCCTTTTTGGCGAGCGGGCCCCAATAGAGCTGGTCGATCGGGCGCTGGTTGTAATCGAAATAGTTAAACCGGCGGACCTTCCACGGGCAGTTGTTTGCGCAGTACCGGGTGCCGATGCACCGGTTGTAGGCCATCAGGTTGAGGCCGTCCTCGCTGTGGACGGTGGCGTTGACCGGGCAGACGGTTTCGCAGGGGGCATTTTCGCAATGCTGGCACATGATCGCCTGGGCGAGCATCTCGGGGTCTTCCTTCTCGCCGGCGAAGTAGCGGTCGATCCGGATCCATGCCATGTCGCGGTTTTTGCGGACCTGATCCTTGCCGACAACCGGGACGTTGTTTTCCGCCTGGCAGGCGACGACGCAGGCGTTGCAGCCGGTGCAGGTGTTGAGGTCGACCGTCATCCCCCACTGCTCCTTCGAGGTCAGGGCGGGGTGGGTGTAGAGCGAGATATTCGGCGGGATGTGGCCGTCCATGCCCATCGTCTGGGCGAAGGCGGGATCTTCCTTGTACCGGTCGAGCGTGCCCTCGCGGACGAGGTCGCGGCCCTCCATCGAGCGGTGCTCCTGGGTCTGGGCGAGCGGGTAATTTTTGTCGGTGACCTTCAGCGTGACGCCGCTCGTAAAGCGCGGAATGGTAGCCGAGCGGAGCGGGTACGCGTCGAATCCGACGTTTTCCATCAGCGCGGACACCGACTTCCTACCGTAGCCGAGAGCGAGGGAGAGCGAGTCGTCCGCATGGCCGGGGGCGACGATCGCCGCCGCCTGGATCGAAGTTTTCCCGTCGCTTATCTCGACGATGTCGGCAACGAGGTCGTAGTTCACGTCGTTCCCGATTTTTTCCGCGATCTCCTCGAATTTTCCGAAGTTGTTCGCCTTGATTCCAAGTGCTGCGGCGGTGGCCGGGCTGACGAGAACCGCGTTGTCCCAGGTAACTTTGGTGACGAAGTCCGGCGTCTCGAGGAGCCAGGAATTGTTCGCGTAGCGGCCGTCGTCAACGCTCGAGCTTTGGAGGAAGACGAGCTCGAGTCCGTCCTTGATAGCTGGGGCCTTGGCAGCGAGCGCGGCGGCCGTCGCGACGGCCAACTGGGCGGCTGCCGGCGGGAACTGGGTCTCCGGCAGGAATCCGACCCGGAGGAAGCTGTTCCAGAGGAGATCCATCGTGCCGACCTCGGCAAGGAGGTCCTGAGGAGCCAGCTTTTCAAAAGTTGCGCGGACGAGCTCTGGCCCGTCCACCGGTCCTCCGCCGAGGAGCTTCGAGAGGATGTCGAGCTCGGAGAGCCCTCCCCACAAGGGAAGGATCATCGGCTGGATCGCAGTGAGGGTGCCCTCAAAGCTTCTGGCATCGCCCCAGGACTCCAGGAAATGGGCGGCCGGGATATGCCAGCGGGAAAGTTTTGAGGTCTCGTCCTCAAACAGCCCGAGACGGACGACGGCGGGAACCTTCGCCAGCAGGGCCGCGAACCCAAGTTCGGCGGGTGCGTTATAGGCCGGGTTTCCGCCGAGGATGAAGAGCGTCTGGATCGTGCCTGCGGTGATTGCCTTGGCGAGGTCGGAGATCGTCGCTGTCGCCGGGGCGGCGGACTGCAGGGCGATGAGCGTCGCGCCCAAATTTCCGAGCGCGCTGTTGATCGCATGCGCGAGCACCTGGACGGCTGCCGGCGTCTGAGGGCCGGTGAGGACGAGCGTGCGACCCGGGTTTGCGAGGAGGTCGGCCGCACATTCTTTTACCCAGGCTTCATCGAAGTGAGCGGGCTGGTCGGGGTAGGCACCCACAACCGCCGCCAGGCCGCCGTCGCCGGTTTTTGCTGCGATGAGCGTGCCCAGCGCACGGGCTAAGGCGCCGATTTCCGACGTCTTGCACCGGAGGCGGTGGTCCGCCATGCCGCCGGTCACTGTGAAGTGGTTCTCGACGACGTAGAGCCGGTTCATTGGGGCTCCCATCTGGTCGGGGTTGCGCCGCGCGGAGAACCCCGACGCGTAGCCGATCCCGGATTCGGCCGGGTTTAAAAAGTCGCTGTCGAGCGCGAGCACGACGTCCGCCCGCTCGAATTTCGGAATCAGCTTCGTGCCGACCCCGAAGGCCGCATCCGCCGCAGCGGCCGCCTCGCTGTCGCCGAGCGGTTCGTATTCCGCCCAGACCAGCCCGGGAAAATTCTTTTCGAGTTCCGCGCGGAGGCGGTCCCTGGTCGGCGAGTTTGCCTTTTCGACGAGGAACCCGACCCCTTTGCCGCCCGACTGGCTGACCGACTGCAAAAAGGCGTCGAAGCTGGCGAGGTCCGACCCCTTCCCGTTTTCGGTCATATTCCGCGAGCGGTGCGGATCGTAGAGGTCGAGGATCGCCGCCTGGGCAAACGCGTCGGTCCCGCCGCTCGAGACCGGGTGGAGCGGGTTTCCCTCGAGCTTGGTTGGCCGTCCGTCGGACGTCGTCGCGATGAGCGGGAGCGCACCCTGGCGGACCGGCATCGAGGTCGCGTAGTAAAGAAATTTCCCCGGGACTGTCCATTCGACACCCTTCGTGAACGGCACGAGGTGCGACTCCGGCCGCCGGCAGCCGGTGAGCCCGACCCCCGCGAGAGCCATCGAGGCCCCCATCAGCTTCAGGAAATCGCGCTTGGAAAGCCCGCTATCCTGGTAAACATCTGCTCCGCGCGGGAACTCGGCCGCAAGGTGCTTGGCGAATTCCGGGTCGTTTTCGAGCTCCCGGAGGCTGCGCCAGATCGACGGCTGCGCGTCGCGGGCCGGGTGGTTAACGATGCGTTTCATCGGTGGCATCCTCCGCAGGTGACCGGCGGGTTGACTTCCCACTCCTCTTTAAATTTCATTCCCATCTCACGTTGGCTTTCGCCCGCGGCCGGTTTCCATTTCATGTTGTAGATCTCGGCGGGTGGACGCAGAAAATTTTCTGGTGCGCGGTGGCAGTCGAGGCACCACGACATGCTCTGCGGCTGATCCTGCCAGACGACCTGCATCTCGTTGACCGCCCCGTGGCAACTGTAGCAGCTCACCCCGCGGTTCACGTGAACGGCGTGGTTGAAATACGTGTAGTCGGGGGCCTTGTGGATCCGGACCCAGTTCACCGGCTCGCCGGTCTTCCAGCTCTGGCGGACGGTCTCCAGCTTCGGGCTGGTCGCCCGGATCTGCGTGTGGCAGGCCATGCAGGTCTGCGTGGACGGCACGTTCGAGTGCGAGGCCACCTCAACAAAGCTGTGGCAGTAGCGGCAGTCCATCCCGAGCTGCTCGACGTGCAGCGCATGCGAAAACGGGGCCGGCTGGGTCGGCATGTACCCGACCCGCGTGTACTTCGGTGTGAAATAATACCAGATCCCCCCGACCAACCCCATGCCAACCACTGACAGGCAGATGACAAGCTTCAGAGCAATCCAGTTCGACCACTTGGGAAAAAAATTTGCCATGGATCAGGGGCGCGTCAGTTGACACCAGATGTCCGCCTGCACGTGCCGGGAGGGACAAATTTCAAAAGTTGTGATGCAGGGCAAAGACGGGTACATGGACTGGACAGCGGGTGCAGGGTGCAAAATCCCCCTCGCGCCTGTCAACAGATTCGATAAAATTTCTTTTGTTATGACCATCCGCCTTGTTCTGATTCTTATTTACGCCGCTTCGGCAATCTTGGTTGCCGCCGACAACGCCCAGCCCGAATTGCCGGTGACGAAGCTTCGCATCGGGGCAACGGAGGTTCGCGCCGAGGTTGCCGACGACAACGCGGAGCGCTCGGCCGGCCTGATGTTTCGCGAGTCGCTTGCGGAGGATGCCGGCATGCTCTTTGTGATGCCCTCGACCGGGCCGGCGTCGTTTTGGATGAAAAATACGCTCGTCCCGCTTTCGATCGCGTTCATTGCGCCAGACGGGACGGTCCTCGAGATCCACGACATGCAGCCGAAGAGCGAGAAAGTCACGCGCAGCACGTTTCCGCAGGTCGCCTATGCCCTCGAGATGCCGATGGGATGGTTCTCGAAAAAGAATATCTGGCCCGGCGAGCGGGTCTCCGGGTTGCCGCCGCGGCAGGGGAACTAGAGCATATTAAATAATATTGTAGCCGTTTTTATTTGTGCATAGAGTGTCGTTCATGAAGGCACTCTCGTTGGACCTGCGCGAACGCATCCTCTCCACCTACGACAAGGAAAACGGCACCCGGGAACAGGTGGCGCGGA
>JBGTAT010000052.1:0-9083 GCA_041749755.1 Terrimicrobiaceae bacterium
CCCCGGCCGCCCCGGCCCGGGGCCGCGCGGAAGAGCCCGCAGACGTTGACCTCCCCTCCTTCGATCTTCGCCAGCCCGACATAGCCGTTGCTCCCGAGGTGCATCTCCAGGTCGGAGGAAAGTTCGAGTTCCTTCACATGGCACTTCAGCCCGATCCAGCGGCTCGGCGTGCGGGGACGCCCGGCTGCCCAGACGACCTGCTCGCGCGAGGGCACTCTCGATCCGGTCAGGAGGGTGCCTCCGGATTCCCGAAAATCGGCTTGAAGGCGGTCGTCGAGGAGGAAGCGCGAGATCCCGCGGGCCTCGACATCGAGCGCCGCCACCGGGCCATCCGGGGAATACCAGCGCGCGGAACGAAGCGGCGCGGCATCGTGAAAGTGCGAAAAAATCCCGAGTCGCTCGAGCGTCTCATCGGCGACCCCGCTGATAAATTCCCCGCAGACCCGGTGGCGCGGGTAGTGCCCGGCCTCGTGGAGCGTGACCGCAACCCCCCGGCGCAGGAGGGCAATGCCGAGCGAAAGCCCGGCCAGCCCGCCACCAACAATCGTCACCGGATTTAAATATCCCGCCATGCCTCGAATCGTATCGTCCCCGCCGGCCAGAGCGACTCCCGAATTTTCCAGCCGCGTCCGGCCAGCTTCAAAACATCCGCCAGCTCGCCGGGCCGGAAGCCCGCGCGGATGCTGGCCGGCATGTCATGGCGGGTGACACGGCCGACAAACGGATGAGCCAGGCTCGCCAGCGCCAGGGCCGATCGGCTCCGCCAAGGTTCGGAAAAAAGGAGGACGCGAAACCGGTCCAGATGCGGGGCGAGCGCACTCAGTTCCCGGTCGTGGAAATGGTGGAGGATCAGGCTTCCGATCAGGACCTCGCCGGGAACACCGGGGAGGCGCTCAAAAAAATCGCCCTGCTCCCACCGGACCTGTGCGGGCAATCCAGCCGGGGCGGGCAAAAAATCCATGCCCACGAAAGGAGCGCCAGGAAATGCTTCCGAGACCCGCCGGCACAGCCCTCCCTCTCCGGCCCCGACCTCGACCACCCCGCGCCTCACGGCTGACCGGTGGCGGCTGAGCCTGCTCAGGATCCATCGCGACCCGCCCAGCACAACATCAAGCCGGCGCAGGTCCCGCCGGCTCCGAACCGCCTCGGGATCGCCGGGGGCCAAAGAATCAAGAATTTCCGGGACCAGCTGGCGCACGCGCCCCTCCTACTCGTAGTGCCCCATAAAATTCGCGATATCCAGCACGCTGCCGGCGAAGGCCAGGATTTCACCGCTGGCGATCCGGTACCCGGGGTCGGGCACCGGGTTGAAGGCCTTGAGCACCTGCGATCCATCCGGCAGCGTCTTCATGCTTTTGACGGCCAGCAAGTTGATCCGGAACTTCCGCCGCAGGTCGAGCTCCTGGATCGACTGCCCGACAATGCTCTCTGGAGCCCCGATCTCGACCACGCTGAACCCGTCGGCCAGCTCAAAATAGTTCGTGATGTTCCGCACGAGTAGCCGCTGAACCGTCCACCGGGCAGACTCCTCCTCCGGGTTAAACACCTCATGCGCCCCGACCGCATGAAGGACCCGGATGTGATCCGGGGAGGTCGCCCGGGCGATGATCCGCGGGATCTTCGCCTGGTTCGCATGGACGACCAGGAGGACCTGCGCCTCAAAATTGTTGGAGATCCCCGCGATGAGCACGTCGACCTCTCCGATCCCGTGCATCCGCATCGCATCCACATGGCTGGCGTCGAGCCGGACGGCGAGAGCCACCTTGTCCTTGATCGCGTTCACGCGATCCATGTCGATATCCACCGCGATGACCTCCGCCCCGCGCTTGGCCAGGCCAAGCGCCGTGCAGGAGCCGAATTCCCCCAGACCGATCACAGCATATTTCATAGTAGTAATTCTCTCTAACCGACAACGACGTCCTCCGCCGGAAAATCATAGGCGATCCGGGAGCGGGCTTGAAAGACCGAAAGGACGAGGGCGATCGGACCGATGCGCCCGATGAACATCAGCGCGCACAGCACAAGTTTGCTGCCGGGGCTCAGGTTGGCCGAGATGCCGGTGCTCAGGCCGACCGTGCTCAGGGCGGAGATCACCTCAAACCCGGCATCGCGCAGCGGGACGGCCGGGTCGAAAAGCGACAGCGCCAGGAGACCGGCGGTAGCGGAGATCGCGTAGAGCACAAAGACGTTCAGCGCGGAAAAAATCGCCCGCGTCGGAAGCGTTCGGCCAAAAACTTCCAGGCGATCTTTTCCGGTCACGAGGGCCTTGAGCCCGAGAATCAGGATCGCAAACGTCACGGTCTTGATGCCGCCCGCCGTGGAGACCGGGCTCCCGCCGATCACCATCAGGAACATGATCAGGATCAGCGTGGCATTTTGCAGGCCGCCGATCGGCACGGTGTTAAACCCCGCCGTGCGCGCGGTCACCGATTGGAAGGCCGACGCCATCACCGCATCGAACGTCCCAAACCCGCTGAAAAGACGCTCGGACTCGATGAGCCAGATCCCGAGCGTGCCAACCACGATCAGGATCCCGGTCACCCAGAGCGAGAGCCGGGTCTGCACAGAAAATTTCGGCCACCGGAAGCCCGGTTTGCCCGCGCGAAAGAACCGGCCCGGGAGGAGCTCCTTCCCGCCGATCCAAAACGCAGCGAGCACCTCCGGGATCACGAGGAACCCGAGGCCGCCCGCGATGATCAGCAGCATGACGGTGATATTGATGCCGGGATCCCGCACCGCAAATTCGAGGCTGTTGGGATAGAGCCCGAACCCGGCATTACAAAACGCGGAGACCGAATGGAACATCGCCCATCCGAGCCGGTCGAGCCCCGGCATCGACGGGTCCGCACATCGGAAGAGCATCAGCGCCCCGAGGCCCTCGACGACGAGAGTGATGACGACGATCCCGATGACGCGGCGGCGGAGGTCCCCGATCTCCGGGGCATTGATCAGGTGCCGGAAGGCGACCATCTGCGGGACCGGCAGCGCCTTGTTCGACAGGCTCGAAAGAAGCGCGACAAACGTCACGATCCCAAGCCCGCCGATCTGGATCAGCGCCGCGATCACGGTCTGACCGGATACCGAAAAATCTTTGCCCGTATCGCGGACCGCGAGGCCGGTGACGCAGACCGCGCTCGTGGACGTAAAGATGGCATCGACCAGGCCGATCGGCGCCTCCGCCCGCGCGCTCGCCGCCGGCAGCAACAGGAGCAATGTGCCGCTCACAATAATCACCAGAAATGATCCCGCCAGCAGATACTCCGCGCGGATCCCGGCCGCCAACACCCGCTCGGCCGCCCGCAAGAGCTGGAGGCTGACGCATAGAAAAAGAAACGTGCGGAGCAGAAAAAATCCGAGCTCTCCGGCCCGGTGGTGGAGGCTGGTTTCCAGGTGATCCCGGACCGCGGCGGGCAAAAGGAGAAGGATCGTCAAGGATACCAGAAACCCGAGCAACACGGCGAGCTCGACGTTTCTCCGCCGGACAGCCTCGGCTGGCAGCCTCGCCTTCGAGAGCTCGACCAGCCAGACCACGACAAACCCGACCGCCAGGGAAATATCCAGCAGATCAAAGGCCCTGGGAGACCCCATCGAAAACCCCGCCTGCAGGAGCAGGGAGGTCGCGCTGGCATAACCAAGCACCATAGCAATACGGCGCAGGGCCTGCGCGATCCGGTCCCGCGCGTTCATCTGCTCCGGCTCAGGAAAAGATTCTTTCATCTAAAAATTTCAGGTCCGATGCCGCTCATGCCTTCCCCCACGGATCCCCGGCAACGGACGCAGCCAACACGACCCGGAAGCCCAAATTGTTGCGGAAGCTGTCCGGGGAAAAATGGTCGCGGAAGGAGGACATCAGGTAAAGGGGGTCATCATTGAAGCAGGAGGCCCCGCGCATCACCCGCCGGGGGTTTCCCGGCTCGAATTCCTCCATGCACCATTCCCACACGTTCCCGCCCAGGTCGCAGATCCCGAATTTGTTTGCAGGAAAACTTCCGACCGGCGACGTCTCAGCAAACCCGCATCCGAAGCGGACCTGATAATTCCCCGCCGTTGGCGGAGGTGGAAAACTTCCGTTCCAGGGATACCCATCGACAACCCCGCTGCGAGCCCGCGGGGAGTGGCCGGTCTCGTACGACATGCCTACGGCCGTGCTCCACTCCTCATCCGTCGGTAGCCGGTATCCGAGGAGGTCGGGAATCAATCCCAGCCAGATCTCGCGCTTCGTCAGCCACTCGCAGAAGCGGCGGGCATCGTGCCACTGCACGTTGACGACCGGATGGTCCGGGCCCTGCACAAAATCTGCGGTTGGAGGAACGCTTCCCGTCGCCGCACAATACTCGGCGTAGTCGCGTACTCGGACCGGCCAGATGCTGAAGAGCGTCTTGCCGCGGGGGATCGGGACCATCGGAGCCCGCAGGCTGTTCAGGAACGGCCTCGCCAAAGTCGCACCAAGGCACCGGTCGCTGTAGCGCCCGGCGACCGCGGGGGTGGCAGCACCGACCGCAGGAGCGCTTGGGGCCGCCTGCCGGGTCATCGGCTTGGCCGCAAACCCCGAGGGCACCAGCTTTACAAATTCTTTGAGGAGCCGCTTGCGGTCGCCCAGCTTTTCAACACCGATGGATCGCAGGTCGTCTTCGCTCATCCCCTCGAGCAGGGAGTCGTCGATCCCCTCCTTTTCAAAAAGCGGAAGGAGATCTTTGAGACCCAGTCCGCGGAGGATGAAGTCGAGCCTCGCGTACATGGTTGGGGAGCCTCGCGCTGGTTTAAATTCCCAGCCCGGGAGCGCTCAGCGCCTTCAGTGCCTTCTTCACATCGCTGACGCGCAGAATGAGAAGGCCTTTTTTGGCGCTCGGCATCGAGGCGAGGTACGCGTATTCGATGTTCACCTTCGTGGCCGAGAGGGCCTTGGCAATCCGCGAGAGCCCGCCGGGGCGGTTGTCATTCTCGATCATGATCACGTCGTTTTCCACGACCAGGGTTCCATGGGATTCGAGGAGGGCGATCGCCCGTCGGGTGTCGCTCACGACCATGCGGACGACCGCGTGATCAACGGTATCCGAGACAGTCAGGCCGTAGATGTTGATTTTGTCCTCCGCCAGCGCGTCGCAGACCTGCGAGAGCGTTCCGGGCTTGTTGGCGATGAAGATGGCGAGCTGTTCGACGATGCGGACGGAATTCATAGGGCAGGATTTTACAGGACGCCGGGCTGGCGTCGAACCAAATTACTTGCCCGGGGCCGGGCCTAGGCGGGCGAGTTGCGCGGCGGCAAGCCTCGCGACGAGCGATCCCGGGGATTCGGTCTGGATTGCCTCCAGCACGGACCGGGCCTCCTCGCGGCGGAAATCGCGGAGGTGGATTTCGGCCAGCGCGTAGCGGGCAAACGGTGCCGCGTAGCTGTCGGGATACCTCTCCGCAACCTGCGCAAATGTCTGGGCCGCAGCCGAGGGATCCCCGGCTGCGTCCTGATTTTCCGCCACCCCGAGAAGCGCCCCCCCGGCCAGCGGGTGGCTCGGGTAATCTTTGAGGAACTGCTGGAATGCGGCCGTCGACTCGGGCAGCTTTCCGCTCTCCCGCAGGGCGGACGCCAGGAGCAGGCTTGCGTCCGCAGCCGGCATCGTCCCGCGATAATCTTTGATAATCGCCTCATACGCGGCGGCATCGTTCGCCCCGGCCAGCGCTGCCTCCGCAGCGCTCGAGGACAGCACCGAGCTCACGTACCAGGCCAGCGAGCCGCCGACCACGACCACGACCGCGGCGGTCCAAAGCAAAATTCTCTTCTTATTTTCGTGCCAGAAAAAGGCCAAGTCCATGCCGTCGGCTTCAAGGACAGCGTCGTCTGTGGGCGTAGGAGTAGCCATATTAGGCTCCGACCTCCGCACGCGCGTCTTCTGCCAAGGCGGTGCTCAGGTAGCGTTCCCCGGTCGAGCAGGCGATCGTGACGATCAGCTTTCCGGCATTCTCCGGACGCTTCGCCAGCTCGACGGCCGCATGCACGTTTGCGCCCGAGCTGATCCCGGCCAGGATCCCCTCCTCCTTCGCCAGGCGGCGAGCCATCGCAAAAGCATCGTCGTTGCTCACCTGAAGGCACTCGGTGATCTGATCCTCCCCGGAGGAGGATTTCAGGTGCAAATTGTTTGGCACGAATCCGGCCCCCGTGCCTTGGATCTTATGCGGGCCTGGCTTGATCGGCTGCCCGGCAAGCGTCTGGGAAATGACCGGCGAATCCTTGGGCTCGACCGCCACCGCGCGGAAGCTGGGCTTGCGTGCCTGAAGCACCTCGACGCACCCGGTGATCGTGCCGCCGGTCCCGACGGCAGAGACCAGGATGTCCACCTTGCCGTCCGTGTCCTCCCAGATCTCCTCGGCCGTTGTCTTGGAATGGATGGCCGGGTTGGCCGGGTTGTTGAACTGCTGGGGCATCCAGGCGCCCGGAGTTTCTTTCACGATCGCCTCCGCACGAGCGATCGCCCCCTTCATGCCTTCGGACCCAGGCGTCAGCACCAGCTTCGCCCCGAGCATCGCCAGAAGCGTCCGGCGCTCGACGCTCATCGTCTCGGGCATGGTCAATATCAATTTGTACCCCTTGGCCGCGGCAACAAACGCCAGAGCAATCCCGGTGTTCCCGCTCGTTGGCTCCACGATGACGGTGTCGGGTTTCAGGATCCCCCGTGCCTCCGCATCCTCGATCATGGCCATCCCGATCCGGTCCTTGACGCTTCCCAGCGGATTAAAAAACTCGCATTTCACGGCGATCGTGGCGGGAAGCCCGGCCGAGATTCGATTCAGTTTCACGAGCGGCGTCCTGCCGACCGTCTCGACGATGTTGTTGTAGATTTTTCCCATGGAGGTATTCCCGGTTTGTCGGGAAGAGCGTTCTACACAACCCGCCAGCACCCCGCAACTGCGAAATGTCACACTGCGAAATGTCCATGCGTGCCGAAGCCCGCCAACCGCCCGCCCGAGCGCTGACCTCGCAATCTCAGATAAACTCCTTCCTTCGGGTGAGATCCCCGTTGGCATTAAAAAGTTACGTCTACTTGCTGGCGTCCGGCCACGTCAACGACTTCCGAATCCCGCTGCCATCCCACGCCGCCGTGTAGATGTTCTGCCGGGCATCGGTCAACTTTTTGGTGTCCCCGTTGCCGTTATTCTCCATCGTGGTCTTCTGGTTGAGAGCATCCGTCACTTCAACTGGCAGGTCAAGGTCATCATAGACGGTTTGCGTGATCCGGTTCAGCGGATCGTCCACGCTGGGGGGGGCGGCCGGTTTGGTGGTTTCAACATTGCCCGTGTGTCTTGCAATTTATTCGGCACGTGCGGTGCTATGGTTGGAATTTCTCTTCAAACAATCCACAGAGGCCGAATTAAGCCACTGCTGAGAATAGTGCATAAATAATTCCAAAAGCTAATAGTGCCCAAATAGGGTAAAAGACAAGCTTGAGTCGTCTTGGCAAATATCTGTGTATAAAATATATAAACGGGTAGCGCAGACCATCAAACGCAGCTTTTTTCTTATCAGCTCGTTTTGCCTCGGAACGAGCGATTGAAGAGGCAATTGTTGTAGACAAAAGAAGCAATAGTCCGCAAAATAAAGTTAAACTATGTCCCATGTGTTTATGCAGTTTTTCTATGGTTCTATGATAACCATTTCACTACTTTGAATCTGATTTGCCAGCGCTAATCGCCCGCCCCAAGATGGTGGCGTGGCAAACGCTAGTGCGACATCTCCCCATGCAGCTGTGCTTTGTATTTGAGAGTTGCCTGTGAATGCGCCAGCCAATTCAATGGGGCCCTGTGGGATTCCCCCTGTAGGAGTGCCAACGCCCTGAGCGCCAGGGGAAATGGCGTGCGTCATTGTTGCAAGTCCTAGACCGAATGACGTTGCTCCAGCAATCATAGCCCCAACTCCAATAGCTCCTCCCACACCGTAAGTTGAACCGGTTAGTGCTGCTCCACCGACCATCGCGCCTATCCCACCGATAGTTGTTAAGACTCCTGTTACAAACTCACGACCTCTTGAACCTCCATTTCTTCCATGATCCCATGCCCGTGTTCCACCGCCATCGCCAGCAGGAGGAAAATCCCCAGGCGTCCCGGGTGGGTTTGGATTTGGAATGTTTATTGGCTCATGCGGGGGAAATGGAGTGCTCCAGCAATCGTTGATTCCCCACAAACCAAGGGGATCTACTGTATTGACCGGATTGTTGGAAACATATCGAAGCATGTTCACATCCCCGCCACCAAAATCAATTGGATCGGTTTGTAGGAACCTTCCCATCGCCGGGGAATACGCCCGAGCGCGGTAGTGGTACAGGCCAGATTCCACGTCGTACTCGCGAGCCGTATAAAGAAAACGAGAAACAAAAGCGGACGCTGAAATACTGGAGCCCGATGCATCAAACCCACTTGCTTTGCCCCAGACGTCGTAGGTGTAACTTTGAACTTTGGCTCCAGCGGTGCTCGTGAGCAAAACCACATTGCCGAGCCAGTCCTGGTGGTAAAATGTGACTGCTCCAGACGCACTCACCTGAGCTAGAGGGCGGTCGATCCCAGGCTCATGGATTGTGCTACTGGCCGTGGCATTCGTGACATCAAACGCCTCCAACTGTGTTGTTCCGACATTGAAGAACACTGTCTTGTTGCCATCCACGTCTTTTACCGCGCGGTGGGCAAATGCATCCCGCCAGTATTTGGCGAGGGTGTTGCTCTGACTGTTGTGGGCTCGAATCATGTTCCCCTGGGCGTCGTAGGTATATGCCCAGTTGCCGAATTGGGTCATGTCGCCCCGCGCGGAATACGCGACCGTGGGAACGGACGAAACCGAGACATATTGGTTGGTCACATCCGTGACATAGGTCGTCGTGCCGGCTGTTCCGTTCTCGTGGAGCCGGTTTCCGACGGCATCATATTCCCACACACAAGTGTCCGGTTATAAGTTCCACAACAGCAGTTGGTTAGAAGCTAATGGTTCCAAATGTCTGAAGTCGTTCTCTGTAAGTAGCTCATGCATAGTCATTTTCTCAAACGGGTGAACACTCAAAAGCTGCAAAGTTCTGTGCAAGGTTCCCGGCAGGTTCAATTCCTTG